>DATHNI010000312.1:0-41052 GCA_035486135.1 Acetobacteraceae bacterium | reverse complement strand
CGGATGTAGTCGTGCAGCGCAACGGTCAGCTCCACCCCGTACAGGTCGCCCTCGAAATCGAAGACATTGACCTCCAGTCTGCTCTCTATCCCGTCGTTCACCGTCGGCCGCCGGCCGATATTCGCCACCCCCCGATGCACTGCTCCGTCCGGCAGCCGCACGGTCACCGCGTAGACACCCCGCGCCGGCTCCAGATGGCGTCCCAGCGCGATGTTCGCCGTGGGGAAGCCGATGGTCCGGCCGCGCTTGTCGCCATGCGCCACCTCGCCGCGGATCGCCCAGGGGCGGCCGAGTTCCGCCGTCGCCCGCTCCGGATAGCCGTCCTGCAACTCGCGGCGGATGCGGCTGGACGACAGCGGCCCCTGCGCGTCGCTCACCAGCGGCACCAGCGTGACACCGATGCCCAGCGCCTCGGCCCGCGCGGTCAGAAAAGCGGTGTCGCCGCGCCGGCGGTGGCCGAATGCGAAATCCGGGCCGCACACCACGTGGCGCGCGCCAATCCCCTGGTGCAGCACCTCGGCCAGGAACGCCTCGGCCGGCATCAGGCTGAAATCGTGGTCGAACGGCATCTCGTACACCAAGCTGACGCCGTGCGACGCCAGCAGGTCGGCGCGTTCGGCGGACAGCGTCAGCCGGAACGGCGGATCGTCGCGCCGGAACAACTCGCGCGGGTGAGGCTCGAACGTCAGCACCCCCAACGGAGCCTTCGGCCGCGCGGCATGGGCAGCGCGGAGCAACTGCACGTGGCCGAGATGCACACCATCGAAGTTACCCAGCGCAACAGTGGCGCCGCGCGCATCGGCCGGCAGGTCGCGCCAGTGGTGGAAGATCCGCATCGCTCAGCCGCGCGAGGGAACCTGCACGTAGGCCTCACCGTCGATCACCACCTCGTCGCCGACGGTGCAAACGGTGCTGAGCGTGGCACGCTTCTTCTCCGGGTTGAGTGAGGCGACGGTCACCGTGGCCTTCACCGTGGCGCCGATTTTCACCGGCGCGGCGAAGCGCAGCGACTGGCGCATATACAGCGTGCCCGGGCCGGGCAGGCGCGTGCCGAGCAGGGCGGAGATCAGGCCGGCGGAGAGCATGCCGTGGGCGATACGCTCGCCGAAGATCGAGGCTTTCGCCGCCTCGGCATCCACGTGCACGGGGTTGGTGTCCATGCTGACCGCGGCGTACATCAGGATGTCCGCCTCGGTGATGGTCTTGGCGAGACTGGCCGTCTGGCCGACCGCCAGGTCCTCGAAGCACGTGCCGTTGGTCATGAGCGGGGTCCGCCTTTGATGCCTGGGGGGCTTTCTGGGCGAAGTGGGCCGGCGAAGCAACCAAGCGCGGCGTGATCGGGTGGCCGAGGTCGTCCGGCCTGCGCCGGGCTTCACCAGAGCGCATTCGTCCAAGACCTCGGCACGGTGTGTCACGATATGTCAGACCGCAAACACTCTTGGCGGACCGCGGAAACACCCAATTTGGAGTCCGCCACCTCTTGCAGAAGGGAGCAGACCATGACCCGATCAGGCGCATTGATCACCGGCGTGTTACCGCTGTTGATGGCGACTGCAGCTTTCGCGGACCCGCCGCCGCCGCAGATCTCCGGCACGGTCCAGTCGCCGGTGATTCTGCCCGGTCCGATTGCACCAGAGATCACTCAGCAGCCGTTGTGGACGATTGGCGGGCTGCCGGTCGAGATATGGGCGCCGGTGCCGCCACCTTATAACATGCAAGTGAACCGGAGCGCCGCCGCCGATCCCTTTTTTGATCAGCCGGACTGACCTGAGCGTATCGGACGCGCGAAGCAACTCGGCGTGCCGGGGACCGGGGCCACCGGGATCAGCGGCGGAGGTGGAGGATGACCTTTATCTGCCGCTGGCAAATTGCATGAAAGTCTTACAGCAACTGGTTGAATAGATGGAGGACGTGACAGAGGTAGTCCATGCAGGGATCGATATTCCGCTCACGCTGGCTGCACCAGCCGCACATCCTTCAACAACATGAATAGTAGCAAGCAGCGTAATCCCTGACTCATCGGCCGTGTGCCAAAGTCATGCCGACGAAGGTCGGCTTCCACGACTTGCCTTTCCTGCACTGCGTAGTCTTGGATGCCGGCCTTCGTCGGCGAGGTCGGCACTTGTCCGTGTGTCAACCATTTCGCGGGCTGGCATAAGTGCCGCTCGTCGGTCGGCGATGGGACGAAGCCGAAGTGTCGCACGATGAGCCTGCTACGCTGATCAAGGAGCATGGAGCGGGCGCAGAATGGCGGCGGCAGTGAGGTTGAGAGGGCTACGGGGCGACCCGATCACCCTCACCCTCGGTGCTGCGCACCTCGGCCTCTCCCGCGCAGCGGGAGAGGTTTACTTAAATCAGAGCAAAAATACCGCCATGCCGATCAGCAGCAGTGTGACGAAAATGATGCCAGCCAGCGTGGCGTGGGTGAAGCCGGACCACATCCGCTGGCGATCTGCCAGGTAGGCCTCCGGCGTGGTGGGGCCGGTGTATTGTGTGCTCGCACCATGGTGTCCAGACATGCGGTCTCCCGGCGTCGCTTGCGTGCCGAGGTCGCCCCCGGCCAGGGTGGAAAACTGGATATGGCCTCGTTCTATTCGACCGTGACGGCACCGGGCAAGGGGTTGGCCAGGACCGCGTCCCCCGGCGCCCCCCTGCCCGGCCGGCCGGCCGCGAAGGCCGCCAATGCCGCCGGATAGAGCAGGTGCTCCTGCGCCAGGACGCGCGCGGCCAGGCTGTCCTCGGTGTCGCCCGGCAGCACCGGCACGGCCGCCTGCGCCAGGATCGGGCCCTCGTCCATCGTATCGGTGACCAGGTGCACAGTGCAGCCGTGCAGTTTCACGCCGGCCGCCAGCGCCCGGGCGTGGGTGTGCAGGCCGGGGAAAGCCGGCAACAGGCTGGGGTGGATGTTCAGCATGCGGCCCTGCCACGCGGTCACCAGGAACGGTGTCAGCAGCCGCATGTAGCCCGCGAGGCAGACGATCCGCACGTCCGCCTCCCGCAGCGCCGCGTCGATGGCTGCCTCGTGCGCGGCCCGATCCTTGCCGAAGCAGCGGTGATCGATGACGGCGACCGGCACGCCAGCTTCGGCGGCGAGGGCGATCCCGGGGGCGTGAGGCTGGTTGCACACGACCAGCGCGGTCTTCGCAGGGTAGTCCGGTGCGCGCGCCGCCCGCAGCAAGGCGGCCATGTTGGAACCGCGGCCGCTGATCAGTATGCCGACGCGGGGGGTCATTGGTTGCTAACCCCAGGTACCGGGGCTGTGGGGTTCAAGACCGGGGTGAACCGCCGCACCCTCACCCTCGGCGCAAGCGCGCCTCGACCTCTCCCGCACGGCGGGAGAGGTTTCTTGCCCGTCATTCCAGCCACCGCTCGGGCAGCGCGATGCGCACGACCGCCTCGCCCACTCCCGCCTCGATCTTGCCGATCCGCGTCACTTGCTCTCCCGCGGCCTCCAGCAACCGTGTTGCCGCCTCGGCGTCGGCATCGCCGACCACCAGCGCCATGCCGATCCCGCAGTTGAACACCCGCAGCATCTCGTCCGCCGCTATCCCCCCGGTGCGCGCCAGCCAGTGGAACACGGGAGGCACGGTCCAGCCAGGCTCCAGCGCGGCGACGCAGCCGTCCGGCAGCACGCGCGGCAGGTTGCCGGGCAGCCCGCCGCCGGTGATATGCGCTGCCGCCTTCAGCAGCCCGGCACGGTGCAGCGCCAGCAGCGACCGCACATAGATGCGGGTGGGTGTCATCAGCGCCTGGCCCAGCGTCGGCCGCGGCGGTTGGTCCGACCCGAATGGTGCCGCCACGTCCCAGCCCAGGCCGCTCGCTGCCACCACCCGCCGGACCAGGGAAAACCCGTTGGAGTGCAACCCATCGCTCGCCAGCCCCAGCACCACGTCGCCCGGCGCCACACCGCGCGGCAACAGCGCCTCCCGCTCCGCCGCGCCGACCGCGAAGCCTGCCAGGTCGTAGTCGCCGTTGCCATACATGCCGGGCATTTCCGCGGTCTCGCCGCCAACCAGAGCACAGCCCGCCTCGGCGCAGCCGGAGGCGATGCCGGCGATCACCGTCCGCGCGCCCGCCACGTCCAAAGCTCCGGTCGCGAAGTAGTCGAGGAAGAACAGCGGCTCGGCGCCCTGCACCACCAGGTCGTTGACGCACATCGCCACCAGATCCACGCCGACCGTCGTGTGGATCCCGGTCTCAATGGCGATGCGCAGCTTGGTGCCGACGCCGTCGGTGGTCGCCACCAGCACCGGATCGATGAAGCCGGCCGCCTTCGGATCGAACAGGGCACCGAACCCGCCGAGGCCCCCCAGCACGCCGGGCCGCCCGGTGGCGCGCGCCAGCGGCTTGATCTGCCGCACCAGCTCATCACCCGCGTCGATGTCCACGCCGGCCGCGCGATAGCTCAGCCCATTGCCGCCTGCCGCCTGCGATTGCGGGTCCCCACTGGTCATGTCGGCCCTCGATACGCTAAGCGGAAAACACGGAGGCGGACAGAACCATGGCCGGCCCTTCCGGCGCAACCCACGGAATACAGGACAGGGGGGCGCGAACGGGGCATGAGACGGAGGAATCCCCGCGCATGCCGGATGGAACCCAGGTCGGCCGCAACGCCTCGGGCGCCTTGCTCACCGTGCCCAATGTCATCACCTTCGGCCGGTTGTGCGCGGTTCCGGCGGCGTTCTGGCTGGTCATCGACCACCGTCCCGCCGCGGCTTTCTTCCTGTTCGTCGCCGCGGGCGTGTCCGACGCGGTGGACGGCTGGCTCGCCCGTCGCTGGGGTAGCGGCAACATGGTCGGGGCCGTGCTCGACCCGGTGGCGGACAAGGCGCTGCTGGTGACGATGTACGTGACGCTCGCCGCGGTGAACGAGTTGCCGGACTGGCTGGCCACCCTGGTGGTGTTCCGTGACCTGGTGATCGTGGGCGGCGTGATCGTGCTGTCGGTGCTGGGACAGGCGGTCGCCATCCGGCCGCTATACGTGTCGAAGATCAACACCGCGCTGCAAATCCTGCTGGTGGCATTGACGCTCTTGCTCGCCGGCTTCGGGTTGTCGGCGCCGATCGCCATGCTGGTGTTGATCTGGGGGGTCGCTGCGACCACCCTGGCGTCCGGTGCCGCCTATGTCTGGGTTACCGTCCGCCACCAATGAACCAGGGGGACCGCAGCGGATGAGCACCGCCGTCGAGCTTCCGCCCGAGCCAGCCGCAACGACGTTGCCCCCGGCGGCGACGCCGGCATCGGTGCCGGGGTCAGGACCGGTTCCGGCGTCAACAGCGGTGCCGGCGTCTGCGGTGCCGCCGGTGGCGCACCATCCGACGCGTGGGCAGCGCCTCGCTCTGGCGGCGGGGCTGATCGTGGCGGTCTGGCTGGTGCTGCGGTTGTTCGACTCGGTGCTGGCGCCGTTCGTGGCGGCGGCGGTGATCGCGTATGCGCTCGATCCGCCGACCTCGTATTTGACCAGGCTCGGGGTGCCGCGCGGGCTTGCGGCGTTGCTGATGATCCTGGCCCTGTTGTTCGCGCTGCTGCTGTTCGCGCTGCTGCTGTATCCGCTGATCCTGTCGCAGATCGGCTTGTTCGTCGGGCGCATTCCGCAATACGTGCAGTTGCTCCAGGCCTGGGCGCGGGAGGTCATCACCCACCTGCAGGAAAACTTCGGCTCCGACGTGGTGAACGACAAGCTGCGCGACCTGGTGAGCAGCCAGGCGGGGACGATGTTGAGTGTGATGGCCTCGACGCTGACCGGGGTGATCGGCAGCAGCGTAGCGATCTTCAACGTGCTGAGCCTGGCGGTGGTGACGCCTGTCGTCGGCTTCTACATGCTGCGCGACTGGCAGGGCGTGATCCGCCGCATCGATTCCTGGCTGCCGCGCCGCTACGAGGGGGTGATCCGCGCGCAGGCGCGCGAGGTGGACCGCATCCTGTCCGCCTGGGTGCGCGGTCAGGCGATGTGCTGCGTGATCCTGGCACTGTACTATGCACTGGCGCTCAGCCTGGCGGGGCTCGATCTTGGCCTGATCGTCGGGCTGGCCGCCGGGGTGCTGTCGTTCATCCCGTATGTCGGCTCGATTACCGGCGGGATGACGGCGATCGGGCTGGCGCTGGCGCAGTTCCCGCACTGGCGCGGCGTGATCGTGGTAATTGGCGTGCTGGTGATCGGGCAGGTGCTGGAGGGCTACGTGATCTATCCGCGCTTCCTGGGCGACCGGGTGGAGTTGCCGGCGGCGTGGGTCATCTTCGCGTTGTTCGCCGGCGGCGCGGCGTTCGGCTTCCTCGGCGTGATGCTGGCAGTGCCGATTGCCGCGACCATCGGCGTGCTATGCCGCTTCTGGCTGCGGCGGTACCTGGCCAGCCAACTCTATCTCGATCCGCCGGGATGAACCTCTCCCGCAGGAGCGGCGTTGGGCCGCGAAGCGGACCGGCGCGAGACGCGAGGCGGCGAGGGTGATCGGTCCGGCACGTAGCAGGTAGTGCGAGGCGACCCGATCACCCTCACCCGCGTGCTTCGCACTTCGACCTCTCCCGCGCAGCGGGAGAGGTTAGTCAACCGCACAGCCAGAGAGGCTGAGCGACCGTCAGGAGACCATCGATGGCTGTTTGGGAACCGCGCATGCTCAGCATCCTGCGCATCATGACCGGGCTGATGTTCATGGAGCACGGCATGTCCAAGCTGTTCAACTTTCCGCCGGGCACCATGCATCCGGCATTCCCGGCGCTGCTGTGGTTTGCCGGCGTGCTGGAATGCTTCGGCGGCGCGCTGGTAGCGCTGGGCCTGTTCACCCGCGTGGTGGCGTTCCTGCTGTCCGGAGAGATGGCGATCGGCTACTTCATGTTCCACTTTCCGAAGAGCTTCTTCCCCCTGCTGAACGGCGGCGACGCGGCGGTGCTGTATAGCTTCGTGTTCCTTTACCTCGCGCTCGCCGGCGGCGGCGAATGGAGCCTGGATCGGCTGCGCGCCTCCGCCGGAACCACCGTGGCGCCGGCCCGTTCCAGCGCCTGAACCGGTCTGATCACGCGACTGTTGCATCGGCCGGCGATCTTTCACGCCGGATTGCGCGCTGGATCGGGGCGGGTGACGATACACACACGCCATGCGCTCCTTACCGTATGTCGCGTGTGCTGCCCTCCTGGCATTGCTCGC
Source organism: Acetobacteraceae bacterium (assembly GCA_035486135.1). Lineage (GTDB taxonomy): Bacteria > Pseudomonadota > Alphaproteobacteria > Acetobacterales > Acetobacteraceae > JASHVB01. The sequence continues at coordinate 33,911 of DATHNI010000312.1, read as the reverse complement.
TGCCTGTGGCGCCAGGAACCAGCAAGACGCAGTGCCGGTCGCGTTCCCGCCGGCACCGCTGCCGATGTACTCGGCCGGCGATTCATACTCGTTCAACGACGGCACCGTGGACAGGGTGGTCGGTGCGACCGACGAGGAGGTGCGCTGGCAAAATGCCACAGGCGCCCGGTTCGTCACCTCGCGTGACGTGCTGTTGCCGCCGCTATCCTGGTCGGATGCGGCCGGCAAGGGCCGGCGCAGCTATGCCGCGACCGCGCCGCTGTTTCCGCTGCAGCCGGGTCGCGGCGTCACCGCCACGGCCACGATCGTGCATCCGTCGACCAATGGCGGCCCGGACATGAGCACGCAGGAGACCTGGCGGTGCCAGGTCGGTGATTCGCAACGCATGCGGGTCTCGGTCGGATGGTTTGACACCGTGCGCGTGGATTGCTCGGTGACCGAGGTGCCGGGCGGGCGACATCAGCAACGGAGCTTCTTCTACGCTCCGTCGATCGGCTACTACGTTCGGCGGACCGACCGGGTCGGGGATGGGCCGCCGCGCACCGTGGAGCTGACGGCCTGGACCGACGGCAATCCGCCCTTGCCGGACAGCGCGTTGCGGCAACGCATTTCGGCCATCCACGGTGCGTTGGAAAGCCAGGCCAGCGGAACGGCGGTACGCTGGGAGGACCCCGCGACGGCGACCGCGGGCTCGGTGGCGCCGGTGCGCATCGTACGCGGCGACGACGGCCGCTGGTGCCGCGACTTCGAAGAGCACGTCTCGGCGTTCGGGCGACGCTATGCGCTGATGGGCTCCGCGTGCCGTGAGACCGCGGGCGGTTGGCAGGTCGTCAACATCGCACCTTTCAAAGCGGCCGCGCGCTAGTATACCACTCGAGCACCGCGGAAGACGCGCCCGGATCCAGCCCTCCGGCCACGTGCCAGTGGTAGTTGAATTGCATTAGTGAGCGCCAGCGGGATCGTAAATAGAATGAGTGCGAGCCTGGCGTCGTGCGCGGATACACGGTGCGCTGGATCATGAAGATTGAAGCGCGACATTCGTGCGATCGGTATTTTCTAAAGGTAACACGGATTAGCGCGGATTTGTCCACGGATTGGCACGGAAAGGTTTTCTGGGCTTCCGTGCTAATCCGTGGACAAATCCGCGCTAATCCGTGTTACCCCTCCTTTCTTTCTCCTACTTTCGACCAATCACCCCCCTCGGACCGCGTCATTAACGCCCCATCAATCCATCCGCCACAAATGCCTCTGCTACGAACTCGCTGGTGTACTGCGCTTTACTCCGCCGCCGCTTCCTCCGGCGCCGTGCGGCGGGAGAACACGTCGATCAGCACCGGCAACACGATCAGGATCAGCACCGGCGCGAGCAGGATGCCGCCCACCACTACCAGCGCCAGCGGACGCTGCACCTGCGAGCCAATTCCGGTGGACAGCGCCGCCGGCAACAGCCCGACACAGGCGACGATGCAGGTCATCAGCACCGGCCGAAGCTGCGTCTGGCAGGTGCGCAGGATGGCGGCCTCGCGATCCAGTCCGGCCTCGATCGCCTGGTTGAAATAGTTCAGCACGATGATGCCATCCATCGCCGCGATGCCGAACAGCGCGACGAAGCCGATCGCCGCGGAAACACTGAACGGCGTGCCGGTGAAATACAGCGTGAAGATGCCGCCGATCAGTGCCATCGGGATGACGCTCGCCGCCAGCAGCATCTCGCCGATCGATCCGAAGTTCACAAACAGCAGCAGGCAGATGACGCCGATGCTGATCGGCACGACGATTTCGAGTCGCGCCAGCGCTTCCTCCAGGTTGCCGAACTCGCCGACCCATTCGAGGTGATAGCCACCCGGCAGTACCACGCTCTGCGCTACCTTCTGCTGCGCTTCCAGCACCGCGCTGCCCAGGTCGCGGTCGCGCACGCTGAACTTGATCGGGATGTAGCGTTCCTGGCCCTCGCGATAGATGAAGGACGGGCCAGAGATCAGCCGCACGCTCGCAACGTCGGACAACGGAATGAACACCGTCCCGCCGTTGGACGACGCAACACCGATCGGCAGCCGGCGGATCTCGTCCAGGCTGCTGCGGTATTTCTTGTCCAGCCGTACGATGATCGGGAAATTCCGATCGCTGCCTTGCTCATACAGATTGCCCGCCGCCTGGCCGCCGATCGCCGCCTGGATCGTCGCGTTGATGTCGCCCGGCGCCAGCCCGTAGCGCGCTGCCTTGGCGCGATCGATGTCGATCTGCACCGTCGGCTGGCCGAGCGACGTCAGCACCGCGAGGTCGGTGATGCCCGGCACCGTCGCCATCGCGTTCTTGATCTTATCCGCCGTGCGTTCCAGCGTATCCAGGTCGCCGCCGAACAATTTCACCGAGTTCTCGCCCTTCACGCCCGAGGCGGCTTCCTCGACATTATCTTCGATGTACTGGGAAAAATTGAAGTCCACACCGGGGAATGCCGCTTCCAGTGCGCGGTTCATCTGGTCGGTCAGCGCCGCCTTGTCGATATGGCCGGGCCAGGTGTCGGCCGGCTTCAGCGGCACGAAGAATTCGGCGTTGAAAAAGCCAGTCGCGTCGGTGCCGTCATCCGGCCGGCCATCCTGCGAAACGACCGTCACCACCTCGGGAAAATTTCGCATGATCTGCCGCATGCGGTTGACGTAGCCGTTGCCTTCCTCGAGCGAGATCGACGTCGGCATGGTCGCGCGGATCCACAGATTGCCTTCCTCCAGCTTGGGCAGGAATTCCATGCCCAGCGTGCGCGTCGCGAGGCCGGCACAGGCGATCAGCAGCACCATCGCACCGAGCGTCAGGATGCGGTTGGCCAACGCGAAACGCAGCACCGGCTGATAGGCGCGCCGGACCACGCGCACCACCACCGTCTCGGTCTCCCGCACCTCCGCGCGCAGCAGCAACGCCGACAGCGCGGGCGCGATGGTGAAGGTCGCGATCAATCCGCCGGCGATGGCATAGGCATAGGTCTTCGCCATCGGGCCGAAGATGTGGCCCTCGATGCCGGACATGGTGAACAGTGGCACGAAGCCGGCGATGATGATCGCGGCGGAGAAGAAGATCGCGCGATTCACCTCGATCGCGGCATGGCCGATGACCGCGAATTTGCCTCCCAGCTCCATCGACGAGCGCGCCCGTTGCAGCGTCAGCGAGGAGACGAAGCGGTCGCGCGGCGCTTCCGACAGGCGGCGATAGATGTTCTCCACCATGATGACCGTGGCATCGACGATCAGCCCGAAATCGATCGCCCCCATCGACAGCAGGTTCGCGGATTCGCCGCGCAGCAGCATCAGGCCGATGGCGAAGGCGAGCGCGAACGGGATCGTCGCGGAGACGATCAGCGCACTGCGCAGATTGCCCAGGAAGATCCATTGCAGCACGAAGATCAGCGCGATCCCCATCAGCATGTTGTGCAGCACCGTGTGAGTGGTCAGATGGATCAGCTCCGAGCGGTCATAGATCTTTTCCACGTGCACGCCGGGCGGCAGGATGCCGGAGTTGTTGATCTGCTGCATCAGCGCCTCGACGCGCTGGATGGTCGGCAGGCTTTCGGCGCCGCGCCGCATCAGCACGATGCCCTGCACGATGTCGTTGTCGTTATCCTGCCCCGCGATGCCGAGCCGTGGTTCGTTGCCCACGGTGACTGTCGCCACGTCGCGCACCAGCACCGGCGAGCCGTTATTGGCGGACAGCATGGTGTTGGCGATGTCATCCACCGAGTGGATCAAGCCGACGCCGCGCACCACCGCTGCCTGTGGGCCGAAATTCACCGTCTGGCCGCCCACGTTGATATTGGCGTTGTTCAACGCCGCCAGCACCTGGGGAATGGTCAGGCCGTAATGCAGCAGCTTGTCCTGGTCGATGTTGACTTCATAGGTCTTGGTCTTGCCGCCCCACCCGGTGACGTCGATCACGCCAGGCACCGCCTTGAAGCGACGCTCCAGCATCCAATCCTCGATCGTTTTGAGGTCGGTCACGGTGTAGCCGGGCGGCCCCACCACGCGGTAGCGCAGGATTTCGCCGATCGGACTTTCCGGCGAGATCTGCGGCACGACGTTGTTCGGCAGCGGCGGCAATTGCGCCAGCCGGTTGATCACCCATTGCTCCGCTTGTTCATAAGTAAAGTCATAGGTGAACTGCACCTTGATGTCGGACAGGCCGAACAGCGAGATGCTACGGATCGCGGTGACATTGGGAATGCCGGCCATCTGGATTTCGGTCGGGATGGTGACGTAACGCTCCATCTCCTCGGCGGACTGGCCGGAACTTTGCGCGACGATATCGACCAGCGGCGGCACCGGGTCGGGATAGGCCTCGATGTTGAGTTGCAGGAAACCGATGATGCCGGCGGCGAACACGGCAAGCATCAGGATCACCATCAGGACGCGCTGCTTCAGCGCGAAGGCGATGATCGCGTTCATGAGCAGTGAAAGGAACTACTCCCCCTCCCCTTGAGGGAGGGGGGAGGGGGGAGGGGTGCGCACGCCCGAGGTCCAGGGACGCACGCACCCCTCCCCCCTTCCCCCTCCCTCAAGGGGAGGGGGAGTAACCTCAGCACCTCCATACCTCCCTGCTCCCCGCCCATCAGTCCCCCGTCACGGCACGGTCGATGAACAGCGAGCCGGACGTCACCACCTGGTCGCCCGGCTTCAATCCGCCCAACACCTGCGCCATGCCGTCCCGCACCGCACCCAACCGGATATCGCGCGACCCGATCGTCTTGTCCGCCGGGTGCGCCACCCAGACATGCACGTCGGAACCTTCGTAAACCAATGCACCGACCGGAATGGCCAGGGACGTCGTGGCTGGCCCGGTGATGATGCGGAAACTCGCGAACATCTCCGGCTTCAATGCTCCGTCCGGATTGTCCAGCTCCGCCCGCACCGACAGCCGGTGCGTGTTGGCATCGATCATCGGTGCCACATGCGTCACCCGCGCGGTGAATACGCGATCCGGAAATGCCAGCACATGCACCTCGACGCTGTCGCCGAGATGGATCAGCGGCGCGTCCTCCTCGCGCACGTTCGCCACCAGCCAGACCTTGGACAGGTCGCCGATCTGGAACAATGACGCGGTGGCGCCGCCGGCAGCACTGACGATGGTCTCGCCCAGACCGACCTGGCGCTGGATCACCGTTCCGCCGATCGGCGCCGGCACCACCGCCACCGGATCGAGCTTCATCAAATCGGGCGCGTTCTCCAGCGCGGCGATCTCCGCGTCGCTGCGCCCCAGGATGTGCAGCCGGTTCCGCACCGCCGACACTGCGATCTGCGCGCTGCTGAGGTTACCCTGCGCGGTCGCCAGATCGACCTGCGCCTGCTGCCAGTCCTTCAGCGCGGCGCCTTGTGAGAGATACAAACTGTGCTGGCGCTTTTCGTTGGTCTCCGCCAGGGCGGCCTGGGCCCGCGCGGTGCGCAGCGTGGCAACCGCGGAGATCAGGTCGTTCTGCGCCTGCACGAACTCGGTCCCCTCCACGGCAAAGAGCGGGTCGCCCCGTCGCACCGTGTCGCCGGCCCTGGCGAACAGTTTCACTACGCGGCCGGAATAGGGTGAGAACACCGGCGTCACCAGGTCGTCATCGATGGCGATCTTGCCGTCGGTATCCTGCGCTGGCCGGAACGGCCTTTCCTCCACCGGCTGGATGCGAAACCCGGCCCATTGCTGCGGCGTCGGGCGGAACACATTGTCGGCTTCCGGCTGCGTTGGCGCGGCTTCGTGCGCGGCTTCCGGACGGATCGCGTGCCACACCGCCTGCCCCGCCAGCAGGCCCGCCACCAGCAACACCACAATGGAGAGGACAGCGAACTGCTGTAGGCGCGACAGCCCGCGCCCCGCCGGAAGGGGCGGCTCGTGGCGGTCGGTCGAGGCCTCCCGCGCGGCGTCCTTGCAACCGATTGGCTCAGGTGCATCCACGACTCGAACTCCTGAACCAGTGTCGCAAGGCCTTGCCGGCGCGGCGCGTTACCGCGACAGGCGAACGCTCGGGCTCCGCGATGCAGAGCCCAGCGGGAGCCTTGTATCGCCCTTTGCTTACGTTTACCTGACAGGGTTCCGGCGGAGCGCGTCCGGACATATGACGAAGGAATGGCAGTGCCAGCCTCATGCGGCTTCTGCTCGTTGAGGACAATGCCCGGCTGCTGAGCCTGACCAGGGACGCCCTGGGCAGGGCCGGCTTCGATACCGACGGCGTGACGACAGCCGCGGACGCCGAGGCGGCACTGCGCTCCATCGCGTATTCCGCCGTGGTGCTCGACCTGGGCCTGCCCGACCGGGATGGTCTTGTATTGCTCAAGAAACTGCGCGCCGCCGGCAATGCGCTGCCGATCCTCGTCCTGACCGCGCGCGGCGGCGTGGAGGATCGCGTGCGCGGCCTCGATGCGGGCGCCGATGACTATCTTGTCAAGCCGTTCGCGCAGGAGGAGTTGCAGGCGCGGATCAGGGTGCTGCTGCGCCGTCCCGGCGGCTTGCTTGGGCAGGCGCTGGAACTCGGCAAGCTGCGGCTCGATACGGTGTCGCGCGAGGTGACCATCGGCGGCGCGCCCCACGCGCTGTCGCCGCGCGAGATGACGGTGCTGGAGATCCTGCTGCGCCGCGCCGGCCACGTGGTGCCGAAGAGCATTCTGGAAGACCATCTGTTCGGCCTGTCGGCCGACGTCGGTTCGAACGCGGTGGAGGTCTACGTCCATCGCCTGCGTAAGCAATTGACCGAAGCGACAGCGGATGTGGAGATCCATACGATCCGCGGCATTGGTTATCTGCTGTCGGGACCGATGGCCCCGCGTCAGGCCGGCGAAGGTCCGTCCCGGGCCGATGGAGGACCGTCCCGCAACGCCGACCACGATGGGCCCGGTCATGCCGACGAAGGTCCGTCGCGTCATGCTGACGAAGGTCGGCATCCTCGCCTTCCTTCCGGTCGGGTAGGAGCAGTCGTGGATGCCGACCTTCGTCGGCATGACGGCACGGACCTTCGTCGGCAAGACGGGGGTGATGGTCGCCGGCACGGCGAGGCGGATCTGCCACCGCACGACGGCGCTGTTGCTGGCCGGCACGACGAGGATCCCGCGCGATGATCCTGTTCGGCTCGATCAAGGGCCGGCTGATCGCGATGCATGTCATCGCCATGGTGGCCGCCGCGGTCGTGCTGCCGCTGGCGCTCTACTGGCGTGTCGATACCACCGCGCGCGAATTGCATGAGCGCGCGCTGCGCGAGCAAGCAGGCCAGATCGCGCAGTATTTGCATCGGGACGCGGATGGGACCTGGACGCTCGATTTGCCGGAGAGCCTGCGCCACCTGTATTCCATCAGCTACGATCGCTACGGCTTCGCGGTGCTGAGCCAATCGGGCCAGGTGCTGTTCTCCTCGCGCGGACCGAATGAAGCGCTGTTTCCGGAACGACCCCGTGGCGATCTGCCGACCTATGGCGAGCGCGACGTCGGGAAGTCGCGCTTCTTCGATGCCAGCGTGCCGGTGACAGTCGATTCCGAGACATTGTGGGTGCAGATCTCGCAGGACCAGGCGCATCGCGACGTGCTGATCGACGACATCGTCGCCGAGTTCCTGCCGCATGTCGCGTGGGTGATCGTCCCGATCCTGCTGGCGTTGCTCGGCATCGACCTGCTGATCTTTCGCAAGGCGCTGCATCCGCTGGAGGAAGCGTCGGCGCTGGCACAGAAGATCGGGCCGACGCGAACCGATATTCGCCTGCCGGAAACGCGGATGCCGCGCGACGTGCTGCCGCTGGTGCGCGCCGTCAACGAAGCGCTGCAACGGCTGGAACACGGCTTCACGCTGCAACAGGAATTCGTCGCCGACGCGGCGCACGAGTTGCGCACGCCGCTGGCTATCCTGCGCGCGCAGGCGGAGGCGCTGGAGGATCGCGACGCGGCACGTGACCTTGTGTCGGACATCGCGGGGATGACGCGGATCGTCAACCAGTTGATCGAGACTGCCGAATTCGACCGGCTGACAATCCGCCCCGGCGACGTCGCGGACATACGGGCTGTGTGCATCGACGTGGCGGCGTTCATGGCACCGGTCGCCGTGGCACAGGGCCGCAGCATCGCGGTGAATGGATCGTCAGAGCAAATCTGGGTGGAGGGCAATGCCGGCGCGCTGTTCCAGGCCGTGCGCAACCTGGTGGAGAACGCGGTCACCCACACCGCGCCCGCGACGACGGTGGAGATCGCAGCGAATGACGACGGCAGCATCGTTGTCAGCGATGCGGGACCAGGAATCGCGGAGGAGCAACGCGAGCTGATCTTCCAGCGGTTCTGGCGTGGCGATCGGCGGCGTACCGGCAGTGCGGGCCTTGGCCTGGCGATCGTGGCCCGCATCGTCTGCGCCCACCGCGGCAGCATCGCTGTGCGCGACGGGCCGAACGGCGGTGCGATGTTCACAATGCGGTTACGGCCGCTGCCGCCGGATTGGGTGCCGCGAGAGCGATCGGCCCGCGCAACGGCGCTGCAAGATTGGGCATGACACGATAGCAGCATCGAGGTCGCTACCTCGGGACCGCCCATTCATCGTGGCGCGCGCCCGCTATGTTGTCATTGCAAGGCGCATGGCGCCGAAGCAATCCCTTGCCTGACAAGCCGAGGAACGCTCGACAGGCAGGGGATTGCTTCAGCACCATGCGCCTCGCAATGACGGGGGCCGGCGTGACTTCCGCTCTACCGACAGCGCGTAGCAGCAGGGATTTCTCAAAACGTGATGGTGGCGCGGACGCCGACGACGAAGGCATTCTTCAGCTGTTGGCCGCCGGGAGTCGTCGGAATGCCGGCGCCCGGGTTAACCACGTATTGCGCATCCGGCTGCAGCGCTAACCAGGGTGCCGCCTGATACAGGTAGGTGGCCTCCACGACGGTTTCGTTGGTGGCATACGGCGTGCCCAATTCGCCGAAATACACCAGATCGGTGCTGTATCGCCGCGCCACGGGGCTGATACCCTCATAGGACACCGCGAGCCCGAACACGTCGCTGTTCCGGCCGGCAAACGGGGCTTTCCAGTTGATGCCCGCCTCGACGAACAGGTTGCTGAGATTGCGATCGCCCGGTGCCCCCATCACCTGCAGGAACAGTGCGACGCTCTGGGCCGCATTGCTGTGACCGCGCCAGACCGTCTGGTCGACGATGCCGTAGACGGCAAAGTCGTGCAGATGCTGGCGCGGCACGCCGCCGCTGGCCGGATTGGCCAGCGGCAGACCATCAATGGCATAAAGCTGGTCGTCGAAGCGCGCGGAATCATACCAGGCGCCCACCTTGTAGGTAGCCGGCAGTCCGGTCGCGTCGGACTCCTTGTTCCGCGTGTACCAGAGTTCGGCGAACAGCAGTGCGTGGTCGTTCAGCCGGAAGGCCGTGCCGCCGGCGTCGCGAAGCTGCGGATCGCCGCTGCCCGGCGGTGCCGGATCGCCATTGAACGCAGCGCCGACCAGGGTGATCGCGTCGCTTGGGCGGTACTTGATGCGCACGAACGGCGTGGCCAGCGGATAGTTGGGACCGCTGTCCGGCAGATCGCTATCCGGCAATGCCGGATAGCCGAAGCTCGAATTAAGGAACAGCGCTGCGTCGTCGACGATCATCATCTCGTCGTTGGCGCCTTCCTGGCCGATCCGGATGTTCAGCCGGGCATCCAGCAGGTTCTGTTCCAGCCACAGGTCAAACAGCTTGGTACCGCGCGTCGCCTCGATATTGCTGACAAGCTGCAGGTTGCCGACCAGATTGCCCGACGGTCCGCGGCCATGGATCTGGAAGGCATTCACGAAGAACGTCGCCCCGCTCCAGCCGATCAGCTTGTTGAGATCGAGCAGGAGACTGGGGGTTGTGAGGCCATCGTAGACGGCACCGCGGCGCAGACCGCCCATCAGGTTGCCCCACACCTCGCTTTGCTCTTGCAGTCCGAAGGTGACGCCTGAATCCACCAGCCGCGTGCGCAGGCCGTCCCATGTCCCTGTCAGGTTGTCCTGCTCCCAGAAGCCGGGCGCCGCCTCGGGTTGCTGCCCATCGGTCTGCGCGGCCGCACCCATTGGCGTTCCGAACGCCACTGTGGCAAGGGTCAACATCGGGAGGGTGCGGCGCATGGGTGTGGCAAGCGTTAACCACAGTGTTGACCGCAGCGAAACGGGCGCAGTCTTCACGCTGTGCGACAATTATGTGACTGCCCTTTGAGTCCAGCGCCGGTACCCAGGCCCGGTACAAGGTGCCCACGCGCCAGGCGCCGCGTTGGCGTTCAGTCGAAGTCGGTCTCCTTGCTGTACCAGACTTGATCGTCTGCCGGCCGCCATGGAGACCCTTCCGTCAGCCGCATCTGGCCGCTCAGCTGCCCGGTCAGCTCGCCGGACAGGCGGACGCCGGTATCGACATCCACCCGCTGTTCGCCGGTGAGCTGGATCCTTGCCCGCAGATTCGCGGTGTCAGCCTGCTCGTCCAACGTGCATGCAAGCACCAGGACCTTGCGTCCATAATCAGCGACCGTCCCACCGGGACGGCAAGACATGGCCCCGTCCACCGGGAATGGCAGACGGAGGCGAACCGGCAGCCAGAGCACCTGGTTCGGGCTGACCATTTGGCGCGCGGTCACGCCGATGTCGCGCGCCAGCACCGTGGCGACGTCAGGCGAGTCCGAACCGTAGGCAAGCAGGCCAGGTTCCCCTGGAATCGCGGTTCGGCTTGCGCCGCTTGGACTGCGTAGGATCCGGGAGATGATCGGGTCGGCTGTCGGATCGTCCGGGTTCATGCTGGCAGTCAACTCGACGGCCCCATTCGCCTGTGGAAGCACCGACCAGCCGATGCAGGTGGTATGGGACGAGACGACCTCCCTGGGACTCAGTTGCCGGTGGGGCTCGTAGTGTGCCAACCGTGTGGTGGAGCATTGCCGAGCAAAGGGTCCCCACGCTTGCTCCATCACCTGGACCGGTTGTGTCATAGGGGCCTGGGGGACCGGAGCGCATCGCGCCGCCGAGAGTGCTGCGGCCAGCGTCAACACCTGTCGTTTTAGCCGGGCGGACATGGTGATTCCAAAGCTGTCAACAGGCGCAACTATACTTGAAGGTGGCGGCAGCGCGCCAGCCAGTCATGGCCGGGTCAAGGTGCCATAGCATCATGGGCGGCTTGGGTAAGGGCAGCCGGTGCGATTGTCTCGCCCTGATGGGTTGCCCGACGCAGATGGGATGAGGCTCAAAACTCCGCATGAAGCCGTATGCCGAACACCGATACGGGGCCGCGTTGACGGTTGTAGGCCGGGTTGTTGACGAATTGGTAGTCGGCCGTGATGTGGGCGAAACTGAAAGCCGCGAAGCTGTAATAAGTCTCGATGATTTGCTCCGGGCCGGCCTCCGACAGTTGGCCGTCGCCGATGATGCCGCCCAAACCACCCGCCGCGAAATACAGCTTGGCCTCGTGTGAGATCTGGTTGGCCACGCCGGCCAGCCCCACCGTGTCGTCCGGCCGTCCCCATCGCGTCCCGGTCAGCGACAATCCAACCTGGAGTGTCTGGTCGATATCAGTGAAGTCGTCCTCCTCCACATCGCCCTGTGTCCAGCCCGCCCGTGCGAACAATCCCAGGTCGGCGGTGAGCTGTTGCTCCAGGTTCAGCAGGATGCCGTATTTGCTGCGGTAGTTGCGGACGGCGCCGGTCGATGGCGTGGTGCCGGTGGCAGCGGCCAGCGCAAGCGCATCGGAGTAAGTCCCGAGTTCGCCGCGCGTCAGCCAGTACAGGAACTTGAGCTTGCCAGGCTGGTCCCACAGCGTGTGCCTCTCCTCCAGTTCCGCGACGAACTGGGTCTGCCGCAACAGCGGCAGGTTGAGCGCGACGCTGTTCGGCACGTTCGACAGGTCGAATACCCCGAGCCTGACGGCCCACCAATCCTGATACCACTCCATCGCGGCGCCGTAGGTCGTGCCCCACGCGTCCGCGGCGTAATCGAACGTCCCCGCATCGATGATCGACCAGTTGAAAAAATCGTCGCGGGGATCGTGTGCGTATTTGTTGGTGTCGAAAATGTCGGTGACGGCGACCTTGCCGATGGTCAGCACCACGCGGTTCGCCGTCTGCGTGCCACCGAGTTGATTGAGGTCGGGATCGACCTTCTGGATTTCGCCGCCCAGGTCGATGGTCTGGCGGAAGAATGCGCGTGCCATCCGGTAGTAGGGGTCGGTCTGCCCGAGCTTGAAGGCCTCACCGCTGAGATAGCCGGCAACACCGAAGCTGTTGCCCAGGCCGAAACCTTGATCCATCTCCGGATTGATCCAGATCTCCGCGCCCTGCCAGGGCCGGAATCCGAGATACAGCGTCGCATCGACGGTTTCCCTGCCATTCGCGTCCGGAGGGAGGCTCTGTGGGCCGGTATACGGTGCACGGAAGGCGGGCTGCAGCAGCCAGACATTCGTTGCCTGGCCGTGGATGGCCCATTGTTCCGGCCCGCCGTCGTCCGGCGCCGGGGCGGGCGACGCAGGGGCGGCCGGCGCGGGGGCGACCGGTGCAGGGGCGACCGGTGTTGCGGTGTTCGGTGTACCCGCGGTTGCAGGTGTGGTCTGCGCACCGGCGCTTATCGGCCAAGCGAATGCTAAGGCGGCAAGGGTCAAGGGCGGCAAGCGTCGGAGCATGACGGGTCCACAAGTTGAATTCCGACCGAGAATTACAAAAAACGCCACTGCCCTTCCGTCGAGCAATCGTTGCACGGCGCGCCAAGCGAGCCAGACGTCCCGCAAATGTAGCCTGGACTACAAATCGTGCAATAGGCTTCATTTGCTCCGCGCGATGGCAGGAAGGCCATCGAAGACGGCGCTGACAGCACACGTGAGCGGCGTCTCCGTGGCGTCCAGCTTCGTCGGAACGAAATGCTGCGTCCGGCCAGCCACTAAGGCCGTCAGCGGACCATCGCGGCGCCTTGCGGGCTGGTGTGATCGGCACCCTCCCGGCAGGTGCCCAACGCACAGGACGACGCTCGCCGCCTCAAGCTAGGCCCGCGTGACAAATTCGCGGCACTCACCCCGCCCCTATCCGTTACAGACCCGCCGCGACCTGGACGACCTTGAAGGCGACCATGGCGACCGCGACGATGAGGTAGCCGCGCAGCACGCCCATCCAGACCCTCTTGGCCAGGCTCAGGCTGGGCGGCGGCAGTTCCTCCAGCGGCGGCATGCGCCACGTCGCTCGCACTTCGCGCGCTTCGCCGGGGCCCTCGACCGATGCGACACCCAAGCGCGGGCGGAGCAATGCGACGGCGGCAAAGGCGGCTATCCCGGCAGCGGTGCCTGCGCCCAGCACGGCGACCATCGTCTCGCCGGAGATGCCGGGGAACACCGTGGCCGCGGTCAGGATGACGGACAGCATGACCAATACCCAGATCACGGCGCCGGTGAACAGGTTCAGCCAGCGTCCGTTGGTCCATGGCCCAAGCACGGCCTTGTCGTTGCACAGCAGCAGCAGGAACACCGTGGAGGATGGCAGCAGCACGCCGGCCAGCGCCTGCACCGCGTTGGTCAGCAGGCCCAGCAAGGCGTCGCTACCGAACAGCACAAGCGCCGCGGCTGCGCCGATCAGTCCGGCATAGACCAGGTAGAACCCCTTGGCGTCGGCCAGCTTGCGGTGCAGCGAATGGCGCAGCGCCAGCATGTCGCCGATCGCGTACGCGGTGGAAAGCGAGACCGCGGAGGCGCCGATGATGCTGGCATCGAGCAATGCGAGTGCGAACATCACGCCGGTGGCCCGGCCGGCATAAGCCTCCAGCCCCGCCGCGACCGCGCCCGCATCGGTGAAATGCCCGAATCCCGCGGTGCCCCGGAAGGCCACCGCGGCGCACGCCATCAGCGCAACCGCGCCGATCAGGACGGCGACGATGCCGATGACCAGGTCCGCTTTCTCATAAATCATGAAGCGCGGCGTGATGCGCTTGTCCACGACATAGCTTTGCTGGAAAAACAGCTGCCACGGCGCAATCGTGGTGCCGACGATCGCGATCATCAGCAGCATCACATCGGACAGATCGGCACCGAGCGGCAGATGCGGCACGATGAGGTCATGCCCAACCTGGGTCAGCGGCGGATGCGCGGCCATGAACAGCGGCACCAGCAGCAGGCTGAAGGCGCATAGCGCCAGCGAAAAACGCTCGAAGCGGCGGAAGCTGCCGGTGCTGGCCGCGGCGATCACGATGCCGGCCGCGACCAGGATGCCCCAGATCCGCGGCACGCCGAGATAGCCGAGTGCGAGATTGATGCCGATGAATTCGGTCACGATGGTCAGGCCGTTCAGGATGAACAGGTCGATCACGCTGAAAGCGCCCCAGAACCTGCCGAACCGCTCCAGGATCAGGCGGGCGTGGCCGACCCCGGTGACCATGCCCAGGCGCAGCACCATCTCCTGGTTCACATACAGGACCGGAACGAGCAGCAGCAGCGTCCACAGCAGCGTAGTGCCGTAGTTCTGCCCCGCCTGGGCATAGGTGCTGAAGGCGCCCGCATCATTGTCGCCGATCATCACGATCAGCCCGGGGCCGACGATCGCCGCCAGGGTTTTCAGACGTGCGGGCCACGTGGAGCGCGACCTCACATCGCCCTGGTAGATCGTGCCAAGGGCTCCCTCGATATCGCCAAGATGAGCGGCGTCGAGCACGGCGACACGCGGTGCGGCTTCGCGAAGTTTCAAATTGGACATAATGACCTGCCTGCGGAATGGAGAACGGCCTGCGCCGCCCGTTCGAAGGACGGCGCAAAGACAAGGGCGGCGGCCCTTTTCAGGGCCGCGCCGGGTTCAATCCGGAGGAAGACCGAAGGCGGCGGCGATGTCGGTTTGCCAATGGCACGCCAGATGGCCGTCTGGCTTGACGTGCCAACGCATCACCAAAGCGGGGCGGCGCGGCAAACGCTTGCAATCCCCCCCGAGTTCGGATGCGTCGCCGATACCCAGGTGGGTGGTCACGGACACGGTGTGTGTCCGCAGGTCGTTGATGTCGAGGATGGCGGTCATGGCCATCACCTCCGGCTCAAGCTGTTGCTCGAACCCGGGATGGCCTGGCCGTCAGGCCTTAGCGCGTGGGCGCGGCGGCCATGGCGGACACATGCGCAACCCGGGCGGTGATCCAGCCCAGCAGGGTCGTCATGGCAGGCGGCAAGCGCCTACTATGGCTCTCCGTGGGTTGGCTATCAGATCGCGGGTTCATGTGATCCCTTGCTGGTTGCAGTGGTCCCGGCCGCAGCCGGGGCAGACGTAACGCCGCACGACCCGAGCGCCTCGGCAGAGGGCTCGCGTTCCTGCGGTAGCGCGCATATACTCATACCCGGTATAGGGTCAAGGGGTGATGCCAGAATCGGAGGCGGAAAAAACCAAGCTGCTGAAGCGCCTCAATCGCATCCGCGGCCAGGTGGAGGCGATGCGGCGCGCTCTGGAGGAGGAGGCGGGGAGCGCCGCCATCCTGCAGCAGGCGACGGCCTGCCGTGGGGCCCTGGATGGCTTCATTGGCGAGGTGATCGAAGATCACATTCGCGAGCAAGTGCTGAACGCCGATAATCGTGCCGCCGCGACCGCCGCGGCGGAAGATCTCATCGGCATCGTACACTCCTATCTGACCTGACGCGCCCGCTTGCTCTGCAACGCCGGCTTGCTCTGACATGCGGGCAGGCTTTGGTGGAGACGTCGCGATGACTTGCTGCCACGATGAATACTGCTCCAGCTTCAGCAGTGGCCCCCATCACGACGGTCGAGGCTGGCGCCGTGCGCTGTGGATCGCCCTGACAGTCAATGCGGGGTTCTTCCTGGCCGAGCTCGTCGCGGGTGCCGCCGCGGGGTCGGCAGCCCTGCAAGCCGACGCACTGGACTTCTTCGGCGACGCCGCGAACTACGCGATCAGCCTGGGGGTTGCCGGCATGCTTCTCGCCTCGCGTTCCCGCGCGGCGCTGCTGAAAGGCTCGACCCTGCTGGTTTTCGCGCTGTGGGTGCTGGGCAATACGGCGTGGCACGCCTGGTGGGGCACACTGCCGCAGGCAGAGGTGATGGGCGCGGTTGGTGCCGCCGCGCTGGTTGCCAACGGCGGCGTCGCGCTGATGTTCTACCGCTTCCGCGGCGGCGACGCGAACATGCGCTCGGTCTGGCTGTGCGCACGCAACGACGCGGTCGGCAACCTCGCCGTGATGCTGGCGGCTATCGGTGTGTTCGGCACCCGCAGCTGGTGGCCGGATGCGATCGTGGCGGCGATCATGGGGACACTCGGATTGTCGGCGGGATGGCAGATCGTGCGTCTGGCGCGCGGCGAACTGACGGCCGGATCGATGCCGGAGGGTGCGGCTGCGTCGCCGTCATCCGCAGGCTTTCCCGTCAGTAGGCTTTCCCGTCAGTAGACTTTCCCGTCAGTCCGGCACCGCTATAAATATCCGCCAGCGGGATCTTGATGCCGATCTCCGGCAGCGCAGCCCGGCGCCGGGTCGTCGGTTCATGAAGACTGTTCAGCCGGATGGGAGAATGGGAAGCAGTTCCGCCGGTCATGGCAAGCGGCTGGAACTCATCGAACTCGTAACGCTGCTCCTATCGTTCCTCCCACGCCAGGAGTTGCCGCAGCGTCAATGTCCGGCGCAATGCGATGTTAATGATGCCCGGGTCATTGCCGAAACGCGCGGCATCATGCGCCGCGCGGCCACCGAGGTGCGTTGCGCCCCAGGCCGCGCGGCGCAGACCATGTTACAACGCTGCCATCACCGATTCGGCCTTGCTGACATCGAAGCCGCCCGGCGGCTCGACCGCGAGGTGCGTCACCTTGCCGTCCTCCGCGACCAGGGCATAGCGCTGGCTGCGCCAGCCCATGCCGCGGGCGTTCAGGTCGAGTTCCAGCCCTAGCGCCTTGGCGAACGCCGCCGCGCCATCGGCCAGCATTGTCACCTTGCCGTCAACGCCCTGCTCCTTGCCCCAGGCGCCCATAACGAACGCATCGTTCACCGCGATGCACGCGACCGTATCGACCCCCTTCGCCTTGATGGCATCCGCGTTCTGGACAAAGCCAGGCAGGTGCTTGGCGCTGCAGGTCGGGGTGAACGCACCCGGCACCGCAAACAGCACGACCTTCTTGCCCTTGAAGATGTCGTCGGTGGAGACCTCCTTGGGGCCCTCCGATGTGGCCATCATCAGCTTCATGGACGGAATTGAATCACCGACCTTGATTGTCATGGGCTCCCTCACTCCCGGTTGATGGGCTTAACACGCGCAACTCCTAGCCGCCCCCGCGCCCGCTGTCACGCCGGCCGCGATCGCGCGGTATCGTGGCTTATGCCGTATGCAGGCTTGCGCGCCCGGCCCAACGGCCCCAGATTCGCCGCCATGGCACAGAGTCCTGGCAGAAGCGCGCGACCCGCTCCGGAGTCCCAGCCGGAAACCGAGACCCAAGACGAAACCGCGGCCGCCGCGCGGGCGGCAATGCGTGAGACTGGCAAGTCCGCCGCGGCCTCCGTCGCGGTGGCGGAAGGATTCCTGACCGGCCAATTGCTCGTGGCGATGCCGACCATGGCCGATCCGCGCTTTGCCCAAAGCGTCATTTATGTCTGCGCGCACACGGCGGATGGCGCGATGGGGCTGGTGGTCAACCGGCCGATCGTGAAGCCGAGCTTCGACGACCTGCTGCGCCAGCTCGAGGTGGCGCCGGTGCCGCCGATGCGGCGGATCCGGCTGTGCGCCGGCGGGCCGGTAGAGAACGGCCGCGGCTTCGTGCTGCATACCGTGGACTGGACCGGCGAGGGCAGCCTGCGCGTCAATGATGCCCTGGCGCTGACCGCCAGCCTCGACGTCCTGAAGGCGATCGCAGGGGGCGGCGGCCCGCGCGAGGGGCTGCTGGCACTGGGTTACGCCGGATGGGGGCCGGGACAGCTCGACAACGAGATCCAGCAGAATGCGTGGCTGTCGGTGCCGGCGCAGGAGACGCTGGTGTTCGACGAGGGCCACGATACAAAGTGGCACCGGGCGCTCGCGACCCTGCACATCGACCCGCTGCTGCTGTCCAGCGCGGCGGGCCACGCCTGAGGCCATCGACTGAGCCGAGAGAAGGCCAGGGGCTTTACCCCATCGGCGTCAGGATAAGCGGCCGGCCAGAGGTAAGTTCGTGTCATGGCCGGCGAAGGCCGGCCACCCACGGCTTAGGGCGTAGCCCGCAGCACAGTCGTGGGTGGCCGGCCTTCGCCGGCCATGACACATTTGTCCTCCCGCCGCTGTCTTATCCTGATGCGTATGGGGCAAAGCCCCTGGCCTTCTCTCGGCTCAACGAATTGCCCCCGGCGTTAACCCTTCGGTAGCCCATCAGGGCGCATGCTGTGCGTGCAGAGTCCGGAGGCAGGCAGCATGCCGTCCAGTGTCACGACAGAGCCACCCGTTCTGGCCGGGGTCACCGAGATCTTCCGCTCGGTGTTCAACGACCCCGGCCTTGAGCTGACCCCACGTTCCACGGCGGACGAAGTCCCCGGCTGGGACTCGATGACCCACATCACCCTGATCGTCGAGGCCGAGTGCCGGTTCGGCGTCCTGTTCCAGGCGGCGGAAATTGAAGCGCTGCACAGCGTTGGCGAACTGGTGCGGGCGATCGAGGCGAAGCGCGCTCCGTCCGGCGGCCAATGGCCAGCGATGAGCAATCTGGCCGGCAGCATCTGACCGCCGGCGCGGTTCGTGCTGTTCAGCTCCTATGTGTTCGTCGCGGCATTCCTGCCGCTGACGCTGGGGGGCTTCGCGGTCGCATGCCGCCTCGGCCGGCTGCCCGCCGCGCTGTTCCTGCTGTTCGCCTCGCTGGTATTCTACGGCTGGTGGAACCCGCGCTTCCTGCCGCTGCTGGTCCTGTCGATCGGCGCCAACTATGGCGCTTCGGCACTCATCGTGCGTTACGCATCACGGCCTCGCTGGCAGGGCGCGATCCTGACAGCCACGATCGCCGGCAACCTGGCGGCGCTGTTCTGGTGCAAATACCTCGCCGCCATGCTGTGGTTCCTGCGGGTGCATGGTGTCACCGACATAGCGCTCGCCGATCCTGTGCTGCCGCTCGGCATCAGCTTCTTCACCTTCACCCAGATCGGTTTCCTGGTGGATTGCCGGCAGGGCCAGGCCCGCGAGCCCTCGCTGCTGAACTACGCATTGTTCGTCAGCTTCTTTCCGCATCTGATCGCCGGGCCGATCCTGCATCACCGGGAAATCATGCCGCAGTTCGCCGATCCCGCGACCTGGCGGCTGCGAGCGGAAAACCTCGCGGTCGGCAGCGCGATCTTTCTGATCGGATTGCTTAAGAAAACACTGCTGGCGGACCCGCTGGCGCCGATCGCCTCGGCCGGATACGCCAACCCGGCGGCGCTGACGTTGTTCTCCGCCTGGCATGCGGCGCTGGCCTATTCGTTGCAGCTCTATTTCGACTTCTCCGGCTATTCCGACATGGCGATCGGCCTGGCCCGGCTGTTCAACCTGCGCTTCCCGCTGAATTTCCATTCGCCCTACCAGGCACAGAGCGTCATCGACTACTGGCAGCGCTGGCATATGACGCTGACCCGCTGGCTGATGCTGTATCTGTACAATCCGCTGGCGCTGCGCATCTCCCGTCGCCGCGCCGCACGCGGCCTGCCGATCGATCGCGCGGCGCGCACCACATTGCATGGTTTCGCAACGATGGTGGCGTTGCCGACCATGGTGACGATCGGCCTGGCCGGCGTGTGGCACGGCAGCTCATTCACCTTCGTCGTGTTCGGGCTGCTGCACGGCCTGTATCTGTGCGTCAACCATGCCTGGAGGCTGTGGCGGCCGGGCCCGCGCTCGGCGGCCTGGCATGGGGTGTTGGCGCGCGTCGCCCTGACGTACGGCTGCGTGCTGGTCGGATCGGTGGTGTTCCGCGCGACGTCGCTGGCGGGTGCCGGAGCGATGCTTGGCGGCATGCTCGGGTTCCACGGAATGGCAGTGACGGCGCCGAGCCTGCGCGCCTGTGTCGACACGGCGTGGCTTCTGGCACTGTATGCAATCGTGTGGAGTGCGCCGAACACGCAGCAGATCATGCGCGGCTACGCCCCCGCGTTGGGCCGCGCCGCAGCGGGACCCTGGCCGCGCCTGGCCTGGCAGCCGACGCTTCCCTGGGCGGTGGCATTCGGTGCCGCCGCCACTCTGGGGCTGCTGTCGATCGGCGGCACTGGCGAATTCTTGTATTACCGGTTCTGACACGATGCGTCCGGTACCGCGCTACCTCGCCGTGCTGGCGACCGTCATGGTGGCGGGCTTCGCTTTGGTCTGGGCCTGGGTCGCCGCCATGCCGCTGGCCTATCTCGATCCCGAGTATCCCGTCTGGCGCGCCAAGCTAGCGATGCTGCGTCACTGCGACATCGGCGACGTGCTGCTGGTCGGGGATTCGCGTCTCGCCGTCGACGTCATACCCGCGCTCCTGCCGGTGAAGGCCACCAACCTGGCGCTCGGCGGCGGCATGCCAATCGAGACCTATATCGTGGCGGCCCGCGCCCTGACCTGCCCGGTGCCACCGCGGCGCGTGGTGATCTCGCTCGGTGCCCCGCATTTCGCCACGCCGGACCTGTTCTGGGAACGGTCGGTCAAGTTCGGTTTCGTCACGTCGAACGATCTGGCACTGCTGCGCCGTCTGAGCCGCGAGACCGGTGACGCCGCGCTGGAAGCCCCGAAGGCTCCCGACGGGTTGCCGTCGGCACTCCGAGGCTGGCTCTATCAGTGGCGGTTTCCCTCGCTGTATTTCAGCAGCCTGGTAAAGGGCCGCGGCTTCCTGCGGCTGTGGCACAACGAGGCAACGTTCGCGATGACGCTGGCGGCACGCGGCCAGGCCTTTTTCGGTCTGGATGCCGGGTCCTCCTCGGTCGCGGCCGAGGGGCATATGGACGCCTTCGTGCCGTTGCCGGTACTCGATCGCTATTTTGATCGCATGCTGGCGTTGCTCGCGGCGCGCGGCATCCCCGCGGACTTCATTGCGATGCCGATGAACCAGACGACTGGCAACGCGGTTCTGCCAGCGGTGCGCGACGGCTTCGCTGCCTACCTTGCGCGCTACGAGGCGCGGTATCCGCTGTTTCATGTGATAGGGCCGCCGATGCCCGCGTGGCCGGACCGCTATTTCGGCGATGAGTTTTCCCACCTCAATCCGGAGGGAGCAGCGTTGTTGAGCATGCCGTTCGGACGGTGCCTGCAAGGGGGGCTGGTGGAGGCGAGCAGCGTCGAATGTGTGCCGGCAGTCGTGGAATAGAGGGTGCGCTGGTGTGGTGCCTCGGTTTGCCAGCCGAATGTCAGGCAATGACGGTGGCGCGCACAGCAAACCAAGCTCTCAACACGGAGTTAGCCAGCGGCCGCGGCTGCCCCCCATGGCTGAAATTGCGCCACGTGCGGCGGTCGCGTCGGAGGCGGAGGCTATTTTCATGGTAGAAAACTGAGAACCGGGGAACAGAACTGTGCTGTCCCGGGCGCGAACGGGCAGTCCTTCACCAGTTGACGCCGCGCGATGGCCCGCATCTGCTGGCGCGCATCGCCGGTGCACGGCAGTTGCGGGCAAGGGGAAGAAAATGACTCGCCTGAAGGACAAAGTCGCGGTCATCACCGGCGGGTGCTCCGGCATCGGCCTCGCAACGGTGGAGCGCTTCGTTGCCGAGGGCGCGCGCGTGCTGGTCGCGGACATCCAGGACGGCACCGCTATCGCCAGCCGGTTCGCCGGCAGCGCGCGCTTCCATCACTGCGACGTCACGCGGGAAAGCGACATCGCCGCGGCGATGGACGCTGCCGTCGCGGCCTTTGGCGGGCTCGACATCGTGTTCAACAACGCCGGAGCCGCCGGTGCTCGCCTGCCGATCGAGGAAATGACTGGCGAGGCCTGGGACGCCACGCAGGCGCTGCTGTTGCGCTCGGTCGCGCTCGGCATCCGCTACGCCCTGCCGCATCTGCGCGCCCGAGGCGGCGGCGCCATCATCAACACGGCCTCGATCGCCGGATTGGAGGCGGGCTGGTCGCCGATCGCCTATGCGGTGGCCAAGGCGGGCGTGATCCAGCTTACCCGCGTCGCCGCGGCGGAACTCGCGCGCTACCGGGTGCGCGTCAACGCGATCTGCCCCGGCTATATCCTGACCAACATCTTCAATGCCGACACCGGCAATCCGCAGGACGTCGCCAGCCGCATCGACGCGGCGCTGCGCGAGGTCGCGCCCGACATGCAGCCTGTGCCGACGGCCGGCTCACCGCGACACATCGCCGATGCCTGCGTCTTCCTGGCGAGCGACGAAGCCGCGTTCGTCAACGGCACGCACATGGTGGTGGATGGCGGCCTGACGGTCGGCCCGCGCCATGCCTGGGACCCGGAGGAAAAATCGCTGATCCGCAAGGCCATTTCCGATGCGGTGCGGAGCGACGGCGCGGACTGACCGCTCGGCGATCGTTCCGCTCACGCCCATCGCACCAGCCCGCCATCGATCGGAATGACCGTGCCGGTCACGTAGTCGGACAGATCGGTCGCGAGGAATTCCACCACCTTGGCGCAATCCTCCACGGTGCCAAGCCGGCGCAACGCGACGAGTTCCGACCGGTCGGTGTTGGCATCCTGGCTGTTGGCGAACACTGTCGCCACCACGCGTCCGGTGGCGATGAAGCCGGGCGCGATGCTGTTCGCGGTGATGCCGTATGGTCCCAGATCCTGCGCCAAATAGCGCGTGTAGTGTGCGATCGCCGCCTTCGCCGCGCCGTAATGCGCATAGCCGCCGTCACGCGACGGCCCCAGCCCCGCCACTGATGCCACCGTAATGATACGCCCCGAGCGCTGCTGCTTCATGATCGGTGCCACTGCGTTGCAGCAATACACCGTGCCGTACAGGTTCATGCTGGTGACAAGCTGCAGCAGCGCCGGATCGAGCGTGCTGGCCTTGGTGTCCAGCGGCCGGCCTCGCCCGCCGCCCGCGTTGGCGACGAGCACGTCCACCCTTCCCCAGGCGGCCATCACCTGCGCCACCATCGCATCGACCGCTGCATGGTCGCAGACGTCGCACGCAATCCCCATCGCTGTGCCGCCTGCGGCCTCGATCTCCGCGACGGTGCTTGCCGCCGTCATGTCCTTCGCCTCGGCTTCGAATTCTTCGAACGACGTCAGGTTGATGTCGGTCACCGCGACCTTGGCGCCCAACGCACCGAGCCGTCGCGCATAGGCCCGGCCGAGCCCGCGCCCTGCGCCGGTCACGATCGCCACCTTGCCGTCAAGTTTGCCCATTCTGTCGATCTCCTCGCATCGTGATGGCCGCGCGCGACCAGCATCTATCGCCGTACCGTGCCGCGATGGATGGCCGGGTCAAGACTGGCCATAACGATTTGAGAGCGCGCGCGTCACCACGCCCTCACCCGCGGATACACCTCGCGCGCGAACATACGGATGCCGGCGACCGTCTCATCGTGCTCCAGGAAACCGGCCTGGCCCATGATCAGCAGATGGCCGAAGCCGCCGACATGGTCGTAAACCTTGCGAATCTGCGCCTCCACCTGCGCCGGCGTACCGGCCATCATGATGCCGGCCGCGATTGCCGCTTCTACGCTGGCACTTTTTGCAAACGCACTCAGCGGGTGTTCCGCGCCGCGCAGCATCCGCACGCCGGCATCGACCGGCACATAGCCAGGCGGTGCGGCAAAATGCGGCGGCACCTTGTTCGACGTGATGTACCACAGCAATTTCTCGGCACCGGCATACGCGGCAGCCTCGGTCTCGCCGGTATAGACCAGCGCCGCATAAGCCAGCCGGTCGTTCGGCACGTCATCACCCCGTCCCGCCTCGCGCCACGCGTTGCGATACGCATCGAAAATCTGCTTGGTACCGTCGAAGCCGGTGAGGAACGTTGCCTGCACGTAGCCATGCGAGCCAACGCGCGCGGCCCCCGCGGGGCTGGTCGTGCTGATCCAGATCGGCGGATGCGGCTGCTGCCACGGCCGCGGCCAGATATTGATCTGGCGGCTGTGGAAAAAACGACCCTCGAAGCTCACCGGCCCATCGTGATGCGTCCAGGCTTTGATGATCATGTCGAGCGCTTCCCATTCGCGCTCGTTCATCCGCACCGGGTTGCTGTTGGCGGGCGAGATCTCGTATGGCACGCCGCGCACGAACCCCGCCTCAAGCCGGCCGCGCGACAGCACGTCGATCATCGCCATCTCCTCCGCCACCCGCACCGGCTGGCGGCGATTGGCGATCGGATTGCCGAGAATCAGCAGTCGCGCCCGCGTGCTTTGTCGCGCCAGCGCCGCCAGCATCAACGGCGCGGCCGGATCGACGCAGGTGGCGGTCTGGTGATGCTCGTTGAGCATGATCTCCAGCCCCTCGTCCTCGGCGAGCAACCATTCGTCGAGATAGCGGTGATAGAGATCGGCGCCGATGCGCGGATCGTAGTGCCGGTTCGGCAGCGTCACACGGATCGAGTCATAGGTCTCCGCCGGGGGCAGCAGATGATAGGCGGTTTCACTGAAATGCCAGGCCCGCATTGCGATTCTCCCGCGTTCAGCCGTTCAGGAACGCCAGCACCGCGGCGGCGAACGCCGCCGGCTGTTCGATTTGCGGCACGTGGCCGGCGGCGGCGATCGTCGCGGTGCGCGCGTTGGGCAGCAGCCTGGCGTAGCCTTCCAGATACGCGGCGGAGATCAGCCCGTCGCTCTCACCACGCAACAGCAGGGTTGGGCAGCGCAGGCGATGCAGCCGGTGCGGCAGCTTGGGATTGTGCATATAAGGTTCCCAGGTCAGCAACGCGGTGGTCTCACGATTGCGCAGCATGACCGCAAGCTGTTCGTCCGACAGCTTGGCCAGGTCAGGCCGGTGGCGATCCGGGTCGTGGTACAGCAGTTTTTCCACCGTTGCCGCGGGCATCGCGAAGATGTCCGGAATGTCGAGCGTATCGCGGCCCCCGAGCTTCACGCCGACCGGACCGGCCAGCACCAGCCGGCGAAAACGTTCCGGCACCATGCTGGCCAACTCCGCCGCGATCCAGCCACCCAGCGAACATCCGATCAGGTCGAGCTGCGCATGGCCAAGCTGCGCAAGCAATTCCAGGTAGAGGACGGAAACATCGTCCGGCCGGTCGAGCCAGTTGGGCAGCGCCGATCCGCCGAAGCCGGGATGCGACGGCGCGATCACGCGGTGCCCGCTGCTCAGCAGCCCGACGAATGGATCGTCGGGACGGAAGCCGCCGGCGCCGTGCAGGAACAACACGGGCGCACCGTCACCGCCCTCCCACAGTTCCACATCGACTCCGGATAGCATGATCCTTGGCATGGACGTCCGGCTCCCTTCCGATTGTACGGACAGTACGGCGATCAGGGCGGGAGAGGAAGCCGATGCGCGCAATCAGCCGGGGCGAAGTGACATTCGCATCGCGGTGATCGCCTGATGCTTCCGCATACCTTCAGCCTACGCCCGTTTTCAGAAGCATTGCCACCGTACGGTTGCCACAAATCACTGACACACATCCGCGGGATGCGGTGGATCATCGGGACCGCGCCGATTCCCCGATCAGATCGCCGGAGGACGCGTGAAGTGCGGAGAGCAGCCATGAACATATGGCACAATCGACGGGCGCTCGGTGTGGCCTTGCTGATGCTGGGCGCAGGGTCGCTGCAGGGCTGCACCTATCCGACTTACGGCTACGCCGGGTACCCGGCTTATGGGGGCTACAACTACCCCGGCTACGGCAGCTACGGCTATCCGGCCTACGGAGATTATGGCGGTGGCGTGGTCGTCGGTGGTGGCTGGAACGGCGGCTACTACCACGGAGGCGACTGGGGCCGACGCGATCAGGATGACCATCACGGGGGTGGCGACCGGCCGCGGGGCCAGGTTGGAGGCAATCGAGCGGAACATCAGGAGGGCTCCAACCGCCCGGCGGCCCAGAGCGGCGGCTTTCGGGGGGCGACTCAGAGCAGCGCTCATCAGGAGCCAGGACGGGGAGAGACCCATCACGGCGATGATCGAGGGTATCACTGAACAGAGACGATCGTGGGGCTCTCGGATCTTCATCGCCGAGCGTCCCACCGACCGAACCTGACGATCGGCCCGCAGTTCGAACCTGACGATCGGCCCGCACGCGAACGCGAACACTGGGTCATGCCGGCTGGAATGCGGACGCCATAACTCGCGTACCGCGCCAGCCCCTTCGCGTTCTACCGCGCGCATCCCATAATCTCCGGTAGCCGTGAGGAGGCTGGGGAATGCTGCGTCTGTCCGTGCTCGACCAATCGACCGTGGTGACCGGCCGCTCGCCGGACACCTCCATCCGTGAAAGCCTCGCGCTGGCGCAGCATTGCGAGGCGCTCGGCTATCATCGCTACTGGTGCGCGGAACACCACAACAGCGAAAGCCAGGCCGGCACCGCGCCGGAAATCCTGATCAGCGCCATCGCCGCCACCACCAGCCGCATTCGCGTCGGCACCGCCGGGGTGATGTTGCCACACTACTCTTCCCTCAAGGTGGCCGAGCAATTCCGCGTGCTGGAGGCAATCGCACCTGGCCGCATCGACCTGGGGCTGGGGCGGGCGCCGGGCTCGGACGGGCGCACCGCCTATGCGCTCAATCCGCAGGCCAATACTGCGGCCGACCACTTCCCCGCCCAGGTGCGCGACCTGCTGCATTGGATCGCGGGGGAAAAACTGGTCGAGGGGCACCCGTTCCGCGACATCCGCGCCCAGCCGGGCGGCCCGACGGTGCCGGAGGTCTGGATCCTCGGTAGTTCCGACTATGGCGCGCAGGTGGCGGCCTATTTCGGCCTGCCGTTCTGCTTCGCGCATTTCATCACCGACGGGCGCGGTGTGGAACAGGCGCTGGCGATCTACCGGGAGGGCTATCGGCCAAGCGAGCGCCATCCCGCCCCCCACGCCGCGATCTGCGTCTGGGCAATGGCGGCGGAAACCCAGGACGAAGCGGCTCGGCTGTTCAGCTCACGCGAAATGTGGCGGCTGGGGCGCGATCGCGGCGTCTACGCGGCGCTGCCGTCGCCGGAGGAAGCGGCGGCGTACGCCTATAGCGGCGGCGACATTGCACGGGTCGAGCGGCTGCGCGCCCGAGCGCTGTACGGCACGCCCGAGGTGGTGGCAGCGAAGTTGCGGGAACTGGGGGAAGCGTGCGGGGTGGAAGAGATCGCCATCCTGACCACGCTGCACGATCCCGAAGCGCGCCGGCGGTCCTACACGCTGCTGGCGAAGGAATGTGGGCTAGCGACGCCAGACGTCCCGCTGGCTGCTGACTGAACCTCGGGCGCGCCAGAGCTGGAAGCGGAACGCCAGCCAGGCAATCACGCCGGCCAGCAGGGCGATCGGCACCAGGATCAGCGCGAGCCACAACGCGAAGGCAGCCGCGGCGAGGCCGCCGGTGATCACCGCGATCACCACCGCCCAGATGAAGATCCGGGTCAGAAGCGGCGGGCGAGGCGGCTGCGGCGGCAGCCGGAAGGTGCCGTCGGCCCGCATGTCGAGTTCGGGTGGAACATGGTCGCTCATGCGCGCAACGTGGCGTGTGGGGGCTGACGGATCAAGGTTCGTTGCGACATCCCCTCCCCCGCTTTGCGGGAGAGGTAGGGTGAGGGTGTTGCATACGGCATGCTGCACCCTCACCCTCCCCTCTCCCACTTCGTGGGATAGGAGGAAGGTCATGCTCCGTGCCCCAGGCGGGATTCCGCCGCTCGAATTCGGCAACCGTGCCTTCTATGGACGCACGACAGGCGATGGAAATGTCGTGGTGATCGACTCGCCCTCGCTGGTCGCGCAGTCGGCGGTGCCGATCGACGCGCCGCGCGATGTGCTGGTGCACGCCGCCTATCTCGCCGCGCCGCCGACGGTCGGATTGCTCAATCGTGGCTTGCGCGGGGTGATTGCGGTCGATGCCGGGATCGGCCGCAACGATTCCGGCGTGGGCGGCCTGGCACTGGCGGACGGTGTCCACGTGCCGGCCGCCTCGGTCAGCGTTTACAGCGCCCTGATGTGCGTCGGGCGGTCCGTGTGGGACGACGGGGTGATCAGTCGGGTGAATGCCACCGCGGCGGCGCTGGGCGTGCAGCCTGGGCTGTCGACCGAGGCCGCCGCGACCCTGATGCTGCACGCGCAACGCGGCATGCCACGTCATATTCCCAACGCACAGGGCGACAGCGACTTCCTGCTGATGGCGGGCGAAGACGGCGGCATCTACGGCTGCTGGAGCATGGGGCTGCCGAGCGGCGATCGGGCCCGGGACGTGTTCTGCGTCGGTACGCCGGTGGACACCACGATGACCGTGCACATGTACAACCACGGTGTTCTTCCGCGCGGCGTGATCGGCAGCGATGGCGGGTTCGGCCGCGGCCAGATGGCGATTGCCGGGTTGCACATTTTGCAGGACATGGGGATCGCGTGCGCCGGCGTGTCGCATCTGAGCGCTGAACTGGGCGACGCGCGCAGGATCTATCACGACGGAAAAGTCAGCGTGACGAACGCCCGGGCGGAGGGATTGGGCGTGCGGGTCGGTATGGCAGCGAACGAGGCGGCGGCGCTGATGCTGACCTCTCCCGCAGAGGTCGAAGGCGCGAAGCATCGAGGGTGAGGCTTAGCGCAAGGCAATACCAATGAAAAACCGAGCCGCCCCGCCTCAGGCGACGCCGGTCAACTCCTGCATCGCGGCGTCCGCCAGCAACGTGTGTGCCTGCGCTGTCGGATGCATTGCATCGAAGAACACGTAGCCGTTCTGCGCGCTGCCGGTGGCCTGGAGCACCCCACTTGACGAACTCGTCAAATTCCCGGTCCAAACCGGGCTGCTCGCATTGGTGAAGCCATAGCTGCCCGGCGATGCGACAAGCTGGTCGAGCAAAGCGTATGTGTTCAGCAGGTCCAGTTTGGCCGCGCCGCTTGCGGCAATCGCTTGCAGCGAATTCGCAAGCTCGTTGTCATAGTCGGCGGACAAGGTCGAGGCGGTGGCGGAAATCGCCGATCCGCGCTCGGTTTCATACGGGATCACCCCAAGATCCGGCACATTCAGCACCATGATGTTCTTCGCACCGGCGGCAATCAGTCCAGACAGGAACGTGTCCTCATTCTGCACGGCCGCGCTGATATCGGCCTGCTGCTGGGTCGGATCGGTGACGTGATTGGCGATGTCCAGCACATCGTTGGAGCCGATCCACACGGTGTAGAGCGCATTCGGCGATGGCGATGGGGTGTTCAGGACGAACTGCCCGAGTTGGCTTGGCAGGTCTGTCGGATTGACGGTGTGGATCGGCGTGTTCCCGGTTTCCGCCCCGCCATAGGCGTAGTCGGTGCCGCCCGCGAGGCTGGCCTTCACCGGCGGCAGGCCAAGCTGTTGTGACAAGTCCTGGACCCACACATTGCCATTGGTGAATCGCCCATCGGAATACGGCGGCGACACCGGGATCACGCCCGCGGTTGCAAGCGAGTCGTTGCCCGCGTCGGACAGGCTGTCACCGAATGCATAGACCGCAGTGAAGCCTCCGGCCGGCACCGTTATCGCGTCGTCACCGAGAAACTGCATCGACCCGCCCAGACCCAGCGTGGCGGGAGAGATGGTTGCTGTCGCGGCCTCAATGCCGTCCAGCAATGAAGCGAGGGTTGCCATGCTCGCTTAACGTGGCACTCGCCTGGCGGTTTCAGCGAAGCGGCTGGCCACGCCGCAACGGCTTTAAGGCATGACGGATTTTCCACCCGGGGCGAACCTGTCTAGGCTCGCGACGGCAGCACGACGGAGGATACGATGAAGCTCGGCTTGTTCATCAACACGCAATTCCCGGAAGGCAACGCGGTTCCGGCGCGTATCCCGGAACTGGTCGAGCAAGTGCGCACCGCGCGCGACGCCGGGTTCGTGTCGCTATGGTTCCCGCACCACTACCTCACGGCGCCGCTGCAGATGTTGCAGATCACGCCGATGATGGCTTTCCTGGCTGCGGAAGCCAAAGGCATGATGGCGATCGGTCCCAACATCCTGATCCTTCCGTTGCTCAATCCGGTGCACGTGGCGGAGGAAGCCGCGACCTTGGATGTGCTGACCGGCGGCAAGTACATCATGGGTGTTGGCCTCGGCTATCGTGCGCCGGAATTCGACAGTTTCGGCATTCCGCTATCCGAACGCGCGCCCCGTTTCGCCGAGGCGATCCGGCTGATGCGCCGGCTATGGACCGAGGACCGCGTCACCTTCGAGGGTCGCTTTTACCAGGTGAAGGACCATGGCATCGGCCTGAAGCCGGTGCGCCCGGGCGGGCCACCGGTTTATATAGCGGCGCAGGTTGATGCTGCCATCAAGCGTGCGGCGCGCATCGGCGATGCCTGGCTGATCGTGAATGCCAGCGGGTTCGACACGGTGGAGCAGCAGATGCGGCTGTATCGCGAGGCGCTGGCGGAGGCCGGTCGCACGCCGGTCGAATACCCGATCGCCCGCGAATGCTATGTCGGTGCCAGCCATGCCTCGGCGTTCGAGGAATGCCGCGCGGCACTGGAATACAAATATAACGCGTATGCGTCGTGGGGCCTCGGCGCCTCGACCAGCCAGCCGTTCGAGGAATTCGCGCGCGACCGCTTCATCATCGGCGACAAGGTATCAGTGAAGGAGGAGATCGCGCGGTATCGCGAGCGCCTCGGCGTGGATCACTTCATCATGCGGTGCCAATGGCCTGGACTGGAGCAGGAGAAGGTGCTGGGGAGCATACGGCGGCTGGGGGAAATGTCCGGGTAGGCAAGGCAGCACAGGAATCCGGGGAGAAAGCGCACACTGTCTGTGCGGTACGCCCGGTTGGGTGCGCGGGATCCGGGGAGAACTTGCACCGCCTGTGCGGGACGCATGGTCGTCAATGTCTCACAAAGTTCAAGGATGCTGTGGGTAAGGTTCACAACGATAAAATCGCTGAACCGTGCCGACATTGCCGCGTTGCAGCCCGGTCCCTTTATGAAGCCTCACTCACGCACCTTGAACTTTATGAGACAATCGCCTCCAGTCGGCCGGCACGAACGATTCCGAAGGCTGTTCATCGGCAAGCTTCTCCTGGAGCAGCGCGTAAGGCAAAATCCGGTGTAGCTGATACCAATGCGTCGCGTGTCGTTGGCCAGCACCTCGGCCGCGATGTCCACCAGTGGGCGCATGCGCACGCCACCATTTCCCGCGCCCGTTCCCTGCCGTGCACAAGAACTAACCGATGAACGTCGGAAGTGTCGCTTTCGCCTGTCAACTGCGTCACTCGCTAAGCAACTATTCCGGCACAATGCTGCAAAGAATTTCGTTGTCAACCGTGGGGTTAAGTGACAAAGCCTATTTGAAGTGAAGGGTAGTTATGCGCCGAGTCGCAATCTGTCTCGGCCGCCTGCATTGGTATCGTGTGCCGACTCCGTCGAGTGGCTAAGGATCGCGCCCGAGACGCAAGCTGATAGAAGATGGACGATCGGGACGGCCATGAGTGATACGGACCTCGGTGCTGGCGAACAGCAAACCTACTGGAACCAACTGGTTCTTGTTAAAGTGGTGGCATGCTATGTCCGCCGCTATCGCGATGAGCAAGCATGGTGGATTAATCGGATCGGTCTGTTCAAGGCAGTAGTGACAAGCAGCACAATCGGGGCGTGGGCGATCTGGAAGGATTATGCCTTCGTCTGGGGCGTATTGCTCGGCGCAGCCCAGATCCTCGACGCGGCGAAAGAGTACATCCCCCAGACGAAACACAGGCGAAGCGCGAGTGAATTCGTTGCGGCCATTGAAAATGTCTTCATTGACGCCAGATTTGAGTGGTATGGTATATTTTCCGGGAAATGCCCACCTGATGAGATAATGGAGAGATGTCGAAAGTTAGCCAAGCTTCTTAACGAAATCGAGACAAAGCACTTTCCGGAAGGGCTTCCTTCGAACCCTGCTCGACAAAAGCTAGCGGAAGCCGATGCACAAGCCTATTTCTTGTCTACCTATGGCGTAGGAGGCCCGGACAATGGCTAGTCCACCGCGTGGCGGTAATCTGCAGAAGGTCGATCTTGGTCACGGGCTGGGGAAAAGCACGCTCGTGGGCAAACTCAACTTGTCGATCCCAATGCCGCGCGGCGCTAGCCCGCCGCCCAATCCGGGCGGTCGGCCCCAAACGAAACCGGCGGGCAGCGGATCGGCCCCCAGTGGGCAGGGTGCCAAGAGCAATGGCTAGAACCCCAGCAGGATCGAGAACGATGCTCGCGAAAGACAGCGGAGCCTGAGTTCATAGTCAGGCAGGACAGCCAAGTGGTCCCGGTCCCGAGGCTCAGCATTCCAATCCCGAAAATCACGCCGGCAACCGCTGCCCCGATGAGTAAGGGTTCAGGGACCGGCGGGTCCGGCGGTGGAGCCTCCAACGCTCAAGGCCCGAAGAGCTTCAACACGGTGGCTAACCTCCTCTGTCAGCGTTGTCGCATGCCGCCCCTGCCGGACTCTCCTCGAAGTGTCACGAAATCTGCCTCAGATATGTCGAATTGACCGGCCGCACTGTGACTTCCGGCCAACGCCGGCTTCACAACCTTGACTTGACCGCAAGCCGCACCGATTCGTCGATACGCGACAAAAACAGCGCCAGCTTGTTTTCCTCGATGAACCGGTCGGTCGCGATCTTCGCACCTTGGAATGCGCCATAGTCGTCGATGATCAGGATGCCGCCGACGGCGAGCAAAGGATACAGGTGCACCAGTTCGTGGTACGTGGAACTATAAAGGTCGGTGTCCAGGCGCAACAGGCTGATTTGTTCCGGCCGGGTCGCGGGCAGCGTGTCTTCCACCATCCCTTCGACGAACATCAGCTTGTCCACGGGATAACCGGACGATGACACCACGCCCCTGACGTGGTCTTGCGTACCCCCATAGCACCAGCGGCTGCCGTTCCGCTGGTGCTGCTCCCAGGTCGGCAAGGCCGGAACCCCGTCCCAGCGGGCGTCGATGGCGTCCGGCTTGGGCATCCCCGCGAAGGTGTCGTACAGGTAGATCCGCCGCGACGTATCGCCGAAATGCAGCAACGCATGCGCCGCGAGCAGCATCGACCCGCCGGACCAGACACCGCATTCCACGATGTCGCCCGGAATCCGGTTGCGGACGATATACGCGATCGACTGATACAGCGCCCAGGGAGCCTCCACCCCCGCGCCAAAGGTTCGCGTATGCGGCCTCACCTTCTGGGCGATGCCGGCGAAAAACGCATCCGAAATGTCGGGATATTCCAGTTTCCCGTTCGGTGTCTCGAGTAGCAGCATGGCGGTCCCCGGCAGTGGCGGCGCCTGCAAACATAGTGTGGTCAAACTTAACGAGTCGTGAGCAAATGGTCTGCGAATGATGGCCGGCGGCGGCTTGGCCGATCGGCGCATGGCCACCCCCACTGGCCGCTATCCGTGTTATTCTGCCCCGGAAATGCCGCGAAGCGCTGCGATGTCCTGCCATCCCAACGATCCTGCCAGTCACCCATGATCCGCCTGCCTCCCGCTCTGGTGCCGCTGCGCAACAGCACCTTCCGCCGCCTATGGCTCGCCAGTGTCATCGCGTGGCTTGGCACCTGGTTGCAGAACACCGGCGCCGGGTGGCTGATGACCACGCTCGCGCCGCGTCCGCTGATCGTCGCGATGGTGCAGGCGGCCACCATCATGCCGGTCTTCCTGCTCGCCCTGCCGGGCGGCGCGCTGGCCGACATCGTCGATCGCCGGCTGTTCCTGATCACGACGCAGATCTGGACGATCCTGGCGGCGACCGCCCTGGCGCTGCTGACCCTTGGGCACATGACCACGGCAATGTTGCTGCTGGCATTGACCTTCGCCATCGGCATCGGTTCGGCGCTGACCGCGCCGGCGTGGAGTGCCATCGTGCCCGAACTCGTGCCTCGCGAGGACCTCGTGCAGGCGATCGCCCTCAACGGCATCGGCTACAATCTCACTCGGGCTGTCGGGCCGGCGCTGGCCGGCTTCCTGATCCTGTTGGGTGGCTCCAGCCTGGCAT
>DATHNI010000311.1:0-2605 GCA_035486135.1 Acetobacteraceae bacterium | reverse complement strand
TTGCTCCGACATGCAACCTCCTCAGAGCGGCCTCAAAGCGGCCTCAAAGCGGCCTACGTATCTGCACGTTGCTGCCCAGCGGACTGATCCGCACCGACGCACCCGAGTAGGGCGCTTCGACGACCAGATTGTTGCCGATGGCCAGTTGCACGTGTCCGGCGTGGGGGAAGACGAGGTCGCCCGGCCTCACCTGCGAGCGCGCGACCGGGAATCCGTCGTTGATCTGCTGATAAGTAGTGCGGTCTAAATGCAGACCCGCCTGCGCGTAGGACCACTGGACCAGCCCCGAACAGTCGAACTGGTCGGGACCCGTTGCACCCCAGACATAAGGACGGCCCAATCTCGACAACGCTGCGCGCACCGCGATTCCGGCGCGGCCGTTCGCCGACGACAGTCCCGCTAAACCGGGGCGGTTGTGGTGCAGCATTCGGTAGCGCAGCGCACGAAGCGCCATCAGGTGCCGCCGGGCCCGGCGGCGCGCCACCAACACATGTGCTCGCTGGGCGCGCAGTCGCGCCGCGCGACGGCGCATCGCCTCGCGCTGGGCCATCGGGTCGGCCGGGGTGGCCATGTTGTCGGCACGGGCCTGGTCAACGACGCTCTTGGTCAGCTCGCGCGCCTCGGCCCGATCGCGTTGCGCACCGGCGATGACGGC
Organism: Acetobacteraceae bacterium; assembly: GCA_035486135.1. GTDB lineage: Bacteria > Pseudomonadota > Alphaproteobacteria > Acetobacterales > Acetobacteraceae > JASHVB01. The sequence goes on along the minus strand of DATHNI010000311.1, from coordinate 1,950 downwards.
CTCGGTCGCCGCGTCTGTGCCCGCTGCCGATGCCAGCGCGTCCAGGCTGCGGCGCGCCGCGAGCTGATAACGATCATGTCCCGCACCGCTATTCAGGCCTGCGGCCCGCTCCAGCTGGCTCCCGTAGTGGCTTGTGCGCGCGTCCAGCGCAACGGGGCGAGTGCTGCCGACGAACATTTGATGAGCACGGCTGAGCGCTTCGACTTCGCTTTGCATCACTCGCTGCCCTCCCGGCTGGTCGAGGTCGACTCCACTGTTTCAGTGAAGGCGCGGACGCGCGGGAGCGCTGCGGCGGGGATCACACCGCGGTTGCGGATGTCCCACACGTCGTCGCTGCTGACACCGAGGAGCGCCGCAATGATCGGCTCCGGCAACGAAGATTGCGCGCATGCACCGTCGAATCGTGCGCTCAGGCTGGTCGGCATCCGCTTCAGCAGGTCGGCGCGCGTCTCCTCTAGTTCCGTGAGGTGATCCATCAACCGGGCCGTCGAGTCGGCGCCGGCGTTGACCGCCACCCGCCAGGAACTGGCCGCCAGCATCTCAGCCTTCACGCACTGCGCGATCACAGACAGAATATACGTCTCATATTCGTTTGATGTCGCCGCAGGCAGCCGATCGATGACGGATTTGATGGCATCGAGCTGTGCTTCGGCGTAGCCCTCGAGGACTTCCGCGTCGCTGTGGCGGTCGACCACGACCGCCCCAGTACGCCGTGGGGTCATCGCCGCCGGGGTCTGTGCGGCTAGCAGCCGGGCCAGCTCGGCGTCGGGATCAGCAGCGACCAAGAGCCGCGAGTAGGTGCCTGGCGGCAGGCCAAGCCCATTTTCAACCTTCTGAACTGTACCTTTGTGCGGTTTACGGGCGCCGCGCTCCAGATAGCTAAGTCCCATGATGCTGACGCCGGTGGCGGCCGCAAGCTCTGCCAGCGACCAGTCGCGGGACTCGCGCAGCGCTCGGATCGCCGCGCCGGCCGACTCACGGCTCATCGCACGCTCCGGCCATAGCCGGATATTACACAGGGACCGGGCCCGTTCTGTGGATATATGTTTTCATCACGTTTCTCTTGCGCGGCACCACCGCATATGTATACGCTTTTGCCTACGTTTCAGCTCAGGCAAGGAGAGTGGGTCATGGGACACCCGTGCACAACCAACCCGGAACTCTGGTTCGGTTACCCCGACGACGACGGTGGTGACGGCGCGGCGAAGGCGCGCGCGTACGAGCGGTCAGCCACCGAAGCGCGGATCCAGTGCCTGCGCCGCTGCCCGCTGGCGCAGCAGCGGCAGTGCGCTCAGCGCGCCATCAAACACCGCGAAGAGTACGGCGTCTGGGCCGGCATCAAACTTCCCGGCGGCCAATACCGCAAGCGAGCGCAGCTCGCCCAGGCCCACGAGGTTCTGCGCCGCATCGCCGCCGGCGAAATCAATTCCAGGCAGCTCCCCGAAAATGCGGCTCTGTTGGTGCGTGATGGACACCAAACGGCTCCGGTGACGGCAGTGGTGTTGCACCTGCCTGCCTCGCGGATTGGTCCACGCCCGGCGGCTTAACAACGCCGCGGCGGTTTCAGTTTGCTGTCGCAACCGATGGGGTAGGCGGTGGCATGACGTTCGACCTGACACCGACCGCGGCGCAGCATGACCTGGCCCGGCGCGCGCACGAATTCTCCGAATCTGTGATCCGTCCGGTTGCGCTGGACTATGACCAGCGGCAGGAGTTCCCCTGGCCGGTGCTGGAGGAGGCCGCTCAACGTGGCTTCTACAGCCCGTTGTTCTACCGCGACCTCATCGGCGACCCCACAGGATTGTCCCTGCCGATGTTCATGGAGGAATTGTTTTGGGGCTGCGCCGGAATCGGCCTGGCGATCGTCATGCCGGCACTGGCGCTGTCGGCGATCGGTCAGGCCGCGTCGCCGGAGCAGATGTTGCAGTGGGCACCCGAATGTTTCGGAAC
>DATHNI010000310.1:0-5484 GCA_035486135.1 Acetobacteraceae bacterium | reverse complement strand
CGGCTGGCACGGGTCTTCAGGTCGGCGACGCGGATGGTATCTTCGTAGCTCATCCACAATGCGAGGTGGCGCGCGGTTTCGGTGAGCAGCGGGCCGTCGAGGTTCAGGCTGTCGAGCCGGTCACGGTATGATTGCGCGTAGGCGGCGTCCTGGTAATCCGTCAGGCGCCGCACGGCTTCTTCGATGATGGTGTCGGCGTCGCTTGGGGTTGCGGAAGGACTCCCCCTCCCCTTGAGGGAGGGGGGTGGGGGGAGGGGTCCCCCATCCGCAGCCTCGGAGTGGCTAGCACCCCTCCCCCCACCCCCCTCCCTCAAGGGGAGGGGGAGTCCCTCCGTAACGGCTGCTCCACCTGACGCCGCATCGAACCCCGCGGCGAAGGCTGCGAGGCTCGCCTCGACACCCAGCCCCGCATGGCGGATCGCCGCTTCGAAAGCCTCGCGCGGTATCGGCAGCGCGCCCGATCCGGCGACGGCACCCAGCAGCACGGCACTCAGATGCGCGCCGGTCTTCTCTGCCACCGCCTGCATGTCTGCGGCAACCACGCGCCGTGCCGCCGACCGGCAAATCTCCAACAGTGCCGGAGCATCGACGCGGCCATCGCCCATCGCGATCTTCTCCGTCATCGCGAAGACGCGGTGCGTCGAGAAAATGAACGTGCTGCGCTCGGTAGTCACCAACCCACGCTGGATCGCCCGCCCCGCCTCCATCAGTTCCGACGCGATGACCAGGTCCACGTCGCCGGGCGCGGGCATCAGTGCCAGCACAGGCTCCTGCCCCGCCGATGCACCTGCTTCGGACATTGGGAAGAATTCGAGATAATAGATTGTCGCGCCGGTGCGCTGCGCGACGCCAGGCACGGACGTCGATTGGCCGACGAAGCCGCTGGATTCCGCGGCTTCCAACAGCCAGTCGGCCAGCACGCCGCCACCCTCGCCGCCCATCGCCAGGATCGCGACCGTGATGGCGCGCGCGCCAACCTCCGGCGGGAGCGGTGCCTCAGGCATGGGCGGCCGGGGCGAGCCAGCCGATCACCGTGGCGGCGACCTGCGCGCGCCAGCGTTCCCAGCGGCTGGGGTTGGTAACGATCCGCGCGCGATAGAACGACGGGCACAGCACCGCCGCATGTGCGACCTCGCCGCACAATCCGCAGCCCACGCAGCTTTCCTGCACCGAGGCGACCGGGTCCTGACGCAGCTTGTCGGGGTTCGGTTTCACCGTCAGCGACGGGCAACCCGACAAGCGGATGCAGGAATGATCGCCGGTGCAGGTGTCGCTATCGACGCCGAAACGGTCGCGCTCGACGCGTTTTCCCTCGCGTGCCGCCTTCGCCATCAGCGGCCGTTCGCGACGCTGCCGGTTCAGCATGCATTCGGACGAGGCGACGATGACCTTCGGCCCCTTTTCCCGCGTGGTCAGAGCTTCCCGCAGCACGCCAACCATGCGTGTCAGATCGTAGGTGCGAGTGACCTCGCGCACCCATGTCACACCCACGCCACGTACCGCGCGGGCGATCGGGTTGCCGGTATTGCGGCGGCTGGTCGCACGCGACGACAGGATGTCCTGCCCACCGGTAGCGGCGGAGTAATAGTTGTCAACCACGACCAGCACATTGTCGGTCTTGTTGAACACCGCGTTGCCGACGGACGACGCGAGCCCGTTGTGCCAGAACCCGCCATCGCCCATCACGCTGATCGTGCGCCGGCCTGCATCCTTGGCATTCAGCGCCGCGGCACCGGCCCAGCCCAAACCGTATCCCATCGTCGTCGCGCCGATATTGAACGGCGGCAAAATAGAAAACAGGTGGCAGCCGATATCGCAACTGACGTGATGCGGGCCAAGCTCGCGCTCCACCAGCTTCATGGCGGTGAAGATCGGCCGTTCCGGACAACCGGTGCAGAAACTCGGCGGCCGAGGATGCACGTGCTTTGCAAGGTCAGGGGGCTGCACCGGCGCGGGCGGCTGCGCGGTATTCGGCCGCAGCCCGGGCAGATAACGCCCAACGAACGATTCCAATCCCGCGCGCACCACGCTGGCGGTGTATTCGCCCGCCATCGGCAGCACGTCCTTGCCGTGCACGCGGGTCTGGAGATCGGCCTTGCGCAGGATCACGTTGATCGCTTGCTCCAGGAACTCCGGCTGGCTTTCCTCCACCATCAGCACGGCGCGCTTGCCGGCGCAGAAGCGCGTCACTTCCTCGTCAACCAGGGGATAGGTGACGTTCAGCACGTAAATCGGCATGCGGCTGTTGCCGAACGCATCCGACAATCCCATCAACTGCAGCGCGCGGATCAGGCCGTTATACATGCCGCCCTGTACGATGATGCCGACATCCTGTGAGCAATCGGCAAACACTTCGTTCAGCGCATTATCGACGATGAATTTGCGGGCCGCCGGCAGACGATCGCGGATCTTCTCCTGTTCCTGCACGTAGCTCGCCGGCGGCAGCACGATGCGGCTGACGTCGCGCCGCGGGTGCTCCATCGCGTCCTTCAACCCGTACGCGGGGCGCACATTGTCCTTGGCGATGAAACGGCCGTGAACGTGGCAGGCGCGGATACGCACCTCCAGCATCACCGGCGTGTGCGACGCCTCGGACAGTTCGAACCCCTTCTCCACCATTTTCACAATGCTGGGCAGGTTCGGACGCGGATCCAGCAGCCAGATCTGCGACTTCATGGCGAAGGCGTGCGTGCGCTCCTGCATGATGGAGCTGCCTTCGCCGTAGTCCTCGCCGATCACGATCAGCGCGCCACCGGTCACGCCACCCGATGCCAAATTCGACAGCGCATCGGACGCGACATTGGTGCCGGCAGTGGATTTCCACGTTGCCGCCCCGCGCAGCGGGTAGTTCACCGATGCGGCCAGCGTCGCAGCCGCGGCCGCCTCGCTGGCCGAGGCCTCGAAGTGCACGCCGAGTTCGTCGAGAATATCCTCGGCGTCCGCCAGCACGTCCATCAGGTGGGAGATCGGCGCGCCCTGGTATCCGGCGACGTACGACACGCCGGATTGCAGCAGCGCCTTGGTGACGGCCAGGATGCCCTCGCCGCGGAATTCTTCGCCAGCACCAAGCCGGAGTTGCTGAACCTCCTTTTGGAACGATCGCTCTGCCATCAGTGCGCGACCAAGGCCAGTACGCGGAGTGGGCTTCCGGTCCCGCCGGCGATCTTCAGCGGCGCAGTGATCAGGATTGCGCCTTTGGGCGGCAGCTTCTCGAGATTCGTCAGGCTCGCCAGTCCGAACTTGTTGGCGCCGTGCATGAAGGTGTGGCACGGGAACGGTGGCTCGAAGCGGAACGCCTGGCCGGCATCGGTGCCGACGCATTCGGTGCCGAAGCCAATGACGTCGCGTTCCTTCACCAGGAACGTCACGGCCTCGGGCGACGGGCCGGGCGAGTGCGCGCCGTTGTCGTCGGCGTTCAGAAAACTGCCGGCGTCAGTGCGGCGCGACCAGCCGCTGCGCAGCAGCACCCACGTGCCCGGCTCGATCTTGCCGTGTTGCGCTTCCCAGGCCTCGATGCCTGCGGGCGTCAGCAGGAAATCGGCGTCGGCGTCGCACGCGGCAGTGCAGTCGATGACGTTGGCGGGGGCGACAAGGCGGCGCGCCGGGATGGTGTCCAGCGCGTTGCCCGGCAGGTCCTTGCCGGTGATCCAATGCACCGGCGCATCGAAATGGGTGCCGGTGTGTTCCCCGAGAGAGAGGTTGCTCCACGCCCAGGCGGGACCGCGATCGTCGTAGTCGGAGATGCGCTCCATACGGAACGGTGCGGACTGGCCGAACTGCGGCGGCAGGCTGATGACCGGCGTCGATGGTTCCAGCGGCTGCGCCAGGTCGACCACTTCCACCGCGCCGGAAGCCAACGCTTCCACCAGCCCCGCCAGAATGTCGCTTGCCATCACATCCCTCCGTTTCTGCCGCCCGGCTGGCAGCTTAGACCGGGGTATCTTACACCTCAACTATGTTCTGGCGCCGGGGCGCGGCCCTGGCTGCGCTTGACCGCGCGCGTGGCGGGCGCTTCGCTATCGCGGGACAAACGGGAGGAACAGCCATGCCTGCGAAGCAGCCTGTGGCGATCGTGTTCGACACCTTCGGCACGGTGGTGGATTGGCGCGGCAGCCTGATTGCCGAGCTGACCGCGTTCGGCCAGCAACGCCGCATTGAGGCGGACTGGACCGGCCTGGTCGACGCGTGGCGCGCCGCCTATCACCCCTCGATGGATCGGGTGCGCAAGGGCGAACAACCCTGGACAACACTGGACCATTTGCATCGCGCGTCGCTCGACGACCTGGTGGCGCAGTTCGGCATTAAGGGCCTGACCGAGGCCGACCTGCGGCACATCAACCTCGGCTGGCACCGGCTGACGCCATGGCCGGATTCGGTGCCGGGCCTGACGCGTCTGAAAAGCCGCTACATCATCGGGCCATTGTCGAACGGTAACGTATCACTGCTGACCAACATGGCGAAGCATGCCGGCATTCCGTGGGACCTGGTGTTCGGCTCCGACCTGTTCGGTCATTTCAAGCCCGATCCGGAAACCTATCTCGGCGTCGCCCGGTTGCTCGACCTGGAACCGGGCCAGGTCATGCTGGGCGCGGCGCACAACAACGACCTGGCGAATGCGCGGAAATGCGGGCTGATGACCGGCTTCTTTCCTCGCCCGACGGAGTATGGGCCACACCAGAAGCGGGACTATGCAGCGGACCAGGACTGGGACGTCGTGGCGACGAACATCGAGGACATGGCTGCGAAACTGGGCTGCTGACTGATCGCGGCGACGTGTGATCGCCGCCCATCCGACGCGCTCAGCCGAGCGGCGGTTCCTCACGCCGGACAAGGCGAGGCCCCGGCGGCGGGAACTCGACGCCCTCATAAATCTCTGCCAGCGCCAACGTGACACCGATGGTTGGCATCGGCACCGTAGTTTCCAGCCCTTCGGCGACACGATGACTCCAGCCCCGATCCGCGCCGCGCGACCACACATCAACGTAGGCCACATTCGGATCGACCAGCATGATATAGTCGAGGCTGTCGACCTGTTCGTATTCCGCCCGCTTGTCATAACTGTCGAAGTCACGCGTCGTCGGCGACAGCACCTCCGCGACCATCCGCGGCAGCGCAGCCTTGAGGCCGTTGGGATCGCGCCGGCCGGAATCGACGCCGATGTCCGGCCGTCGGATCTGGCCAGGCATCGTCTCGATACTCCCGTCGCCGGTGAAGGGGCGGCAACCGCTGCCGCGCAACTGAGCTCGCAATTCGGCCAGCAGGTTCACGACGATATCGTCATGAACATTCCGGGCGCCCGCCATCATGCGGACCGGGAATCCGCCCACAAGCTCGTAGCGCTCGGTCTGGCGAGCCTGCCATTCGAAAAATTGGTCGACCGTCCATCGCTGCAACGCGGGGCCGGACATTGCGCGCACCTCCAGTTGCCACCTTATCATGGACAGGGCCGTGCATCACCATGGGTTCCCGGCGGCCCCTGCTGCA
>DATHNI010000309.1:0-5325 GCA_035486135.1 Acetobacteraceae bacterium | reverse complement strand
TGTTCAGGGTGGTGACGGTTTCGCGCAATCCGGCGGCACCAGCCAACTGACCATAGGCGAGGGCGATGAACTGCGTCTTGGTGGACAAGGTGCGAACGTGCTTGTCGCCATCGCAGCGCAGAACGAGCTTGTCGAAGGCGGTCCACGGCATGGTGTTCAGTATGCCGTGTAGGACCGTGTTCCTGTGTCGCATGACCCGGTTCGACCTCCTGTCCCGATTCGCGCAATCGCGATGGGATGGAGTCGAATCCAGAAGGAAAATTTGTACAAGTCTTTTTAACCGGACAGCCGTGGGTCAAGCCCGGCCATGACGGTTGGGGCGGCCGGTGCGACCAGTTCGAGAGTCAGTGTTTCGGGCGGTTGGTATAACTTCTCCCGCAGGAGCGCGGGAGAAGTCGTAACGTGACCTCTCCCACAGGAGCGGGAGAGGTTAGCCGCGCGTAGCGCGGGAGAGGTTCGAAGAGTAGGCGGCCTCGGTGAAGTCGGGTGGCACGTCCGCGGTCATCCTCCGTGCGTGATGCTCGAAATCCGCGAAGAACAGGTCGCAGCTGATACGTGCGACGATCGCCGGGATATCGCGCTTCATGCTCGGCACGTCGCCGGTCGGCACGCCGAAGCTGACGAAACCGGCCGGGTTCTGCACATGGATGTCACGCAGGTACGGCGCGGCGCCCGGCACCTTCTCCAGGTATTCGTGCCCGGCCCCGAGATACGGATGCGCACCCAGCCAGTCGTCGGCCATATCATCCGGCGGCTCGAAGCGATCACGCCACAGCAGCACCTGCCCTGCGAACGCCGCCAGTTCGGGACATCCCGCCAGGTCGGCATGATAGCCGGTGCCGGCAATGACAAAGTCGCAGCGAAATTCGGTGCCGTTCACCCGTGCGACGATCCCGCCGTCCGCCTCGCGCGCCGCGTCCCATGACGACGCGAGATGCAGGTGGAAATTCGCAAACGCCACCGCACGTTCGATCGCATCGGTGGTCGGCGTCGAGCCAAACCGCCGATAGCGAACCGCCTGTTCCCAGCGCGTGGCGTCCGGCAGCACGTGATAGTTATCGTAGGCGCCGGGATAGCCTCGGCTGCGGGAGATCGGCACCGCCGCGATCGCCGGCCGCCGGGCGAACAGATGCACCGCGGCAGCCCCCGCCTCCAGCGCCACGCCGGCCGCATCGAATGCCGATGCGGCCGCACCGATCACCGCGACCACCTTGCCGCGCAGCGCGGTGAAGTCGATGGCATCCTCGGTGTGCGCGTAGAACCGCGCCGGCAGCGACCCGGTCAGCACCGAGGGCACATACGGACCGCCATAGCCGGTGAAGCCGGTGGCGAGCACGACCTTGCGCGTCGTTTCCACCCCCGGCTGCCCATCGATCTCCAGGTGCAGGCGGAAGTGTCCATCGGCTGGCTCGATGCGGCACAGCCTGGTGCGATAACGGATCGGAATGCCGATGAAATGACGATACCAGCGCAAATACTCCGCCCAGTCCGTGCGCGGAATGCGGTCGATCGCGGCGTAGGCTTGCTCGCCGTGCCGCGCTTCGTACCAACCCTGGAAGCTCAGCGCGGGTATTCCGAGTTCCGGCCCCGGCAACGTCTTCGGCGTGCGCAGCAGGTTCATCCGCGCGGCGTTCAGCCAGATGCCGGCGCCTGCCTCGTCCGCGGCGGCATCGATGATCGTGACCCGGCCGATGCCCGCCCGGCGCAACGCGAACGCGATGGCGCAACCGGTCTGCCCGCCGCCGACGATGGTCACGCTGTGGTCGATGCCAGCATGCTCCGGCACCCAATTCGGTGGATTGGCGCCGAGCAAGCGAAGTGCGTTGCGGGCTGCGGCATCCGGATCGGTCCTCTGGGTCATTCGCGCTCCCTCATCGGCACGGCGCGATCGTCCGTCATAGCTGGGGACGAATCAATTGTGCCCGCCGACGTCACGTCCTCCGGCTCGCAATGACAAGGGAACGACCCCGCGACAGGAGGACAATGCTGCGGAACCGCTACAACAACCCCGCGGCGAGGTTCACGGTCAGCGCAAGGATGATCGTGTTGAACAGGAAACTTAGCAACCCGTGCACTGCTGCCAGCCTGCGCAACTTGCGTGACGTGATCTGCACGTCGGAGACCTGGAACGTCATCCCCAGCACCAGCGAGAAATACATGAAGTCGAGATAATCCGGCCGTTGTTCGCCTGGGAACTCCAGGCCGCGGTCGATATCCGGCTGGCCGGGCTGCTTGCCGTAGTACTCGTGCGCATAGCGGAACGCGAAGGTCGTATGCGTCATCATCCAGGAGACGAACAGCGTCACCGCCACCAGCGCGATGTGCAGGTTGCGCTGCGTCCCGGTCGCATCCTTCATGCTGGCGAACTCGCTGACGATCGCGGCGAAGCTGAATACCACAGCGGCAACGGTCAGTGCGAAGATTGTCCACTCGCCTTCCTCTTGTGCCTCGGCGTTGGCCGCCATGCGCTCGGCCGGCTCGGCGATGAACAACACCGCCGACTGCACGAGGTACACCACCACCCCGGTATCCCAGCCGAGAATGGCTCGGATCGTGTGGTTCAGCGCCGCCGGCAGGAACGGCGCGACGGCAAATCCGCAGACGAGGCCAATGAACAGCCGCGGGCGGCTGCTGACGATCCGCCACAGCCGAAGCGCACGCCGCCCGCGCCGCATCTCAGCCGAGCGCGGCCAGGATCCCGGCAAACAGCTTTCCCCGGTAGGCCAGGCTGTCCACCACGATATGCTCGTCCAGCGTATGCGGGCCGGCACCTTGCACGCCGAGCCCGTCCAGTGTGGCAATGCCCATCGCGCCGGTGAAATTGCCGTCCGAGCCGCCGCCGGAACTCTGGTGCGGAATGTCGAAGCCCAGCCCGCGCGCAATGTCGCGCGCCACGCCGTACAGCGCCATGCCACGCGCGTCCGGTTCCCACACCGGCCGCGTCACCCCGCGCGTCACCCGGAACGACACGTCGTTGCCGGACGCGCGCAACGCCAGCATCGCCGCCACCCCGCGATCGAGATCGTCCTGCCGCTTGGCCATCGACAGCGCTTCGCCAGTACAGGTGGTGGACACGCAGTTCACCCATTGCCCGCCGTGGATCACGCCGACGCTGAAGGTGCAGTCGTCAGTCGTCATGTCCTCGATCTCGACGATCTTGCGGGCCATTTCCTTGATCGCCGAGCGGCCCTCGGCGAGCCGCGCGCCGGCGTGGCTCGGCCGGCCGGTGGCCTCCAGGTTGAACCGCGCGATGGCATAGCGGCCGGTGACCACGCCGCCATCGGCGCGCGCCGGTTCCGGAACCAGAACGTAGCGATGGCGCGACGCCTCCGCCTCGATCAGGTCGCGGGTGGAGGGACTGCCGACTTCCTCGTCGCAGGTCAGCAGCATGGTGATCGGCAGCCTGGTGGCGACGTGCGCGCGGGCAAGCTGGCGGATCGCTTCCAGTGCGAGGTAGTTGCCGCCCTTCATGTCGCAGATGCCCGGGCCCCAGGCCTTGCCGCCCTCGCGGCGGAACGACAGTTGCTGCAGCGTGCCGATCGGGTGCACCGTGTCGAGATGGCCCATCACCAGGATGCCCGGCTCGTTCGGGGTGGCATGCGGGAAGCTGGCGCGCAGGCAGTCGCCGAACCCCATGCGGCCGGCGACGCGTTCGATGCGCGCGCCGGCGATGATCAGGTCGCGCGACGCGATATCCATCATGCGGTTGACCGCGGCGGCATCGTAGGTGGGGCTTTCGCATTCCACCCACACGCGCAGGCCATCCAGCATCGCGTCGGCGTCGAAGGGCAGGGCATTCGGGTCCATTCCGCGGTCTCCGGTCATCGATGAACGGCGGCGCGGACATCGTCGCGCGCCGGTAACGGCGAACAGTGCCACGCGACGCTGCGCGCTGACAAAGCGGTACGTGGCGGAGACCCGGCATGCGCGGGAAAATCCGCACGGCTATTTGAACAAGCTCCCCCCATCGTTTCGGCTCGACCTGACATACTCACGTAACATTACCTCGGCAGGACGCGTCGCAACACGCAAACGGAGCGACCCCATTGCTGCGCATAGGTCATGAACTTGTTCGCCGCTTTGGCTCGCTGGGGCGCTACGTTGTTCAGCGTGCCCAGCCGGCCGCGGAGCGACCGGTCGTCTTCATGCACATCCCGAAGACGGGCGGCAGCGCGCTGATCAGCGAATTGCGGGACACCCTGGCGCCGGTCCAGCTTGTGCACGGCTTGGATCGCTGCCTGTTCGGCGGCTTCGACGCGTTCGATTCCCTGGGCGAGGTGGAACGCGGCCTGGTTTTCACCGATCCCGCGGAGTTGCCGCAAAACGCCCACCTGGTGGTTGGCCACATGGCGTTCAGCACGCTGCGCGCCATCTATCCGTCCGGCCAATTCGTGACGGTCCTGCGCGAGCCCGTCTCGCGTTTGCTGTCGCACTGGAACTACTGGCGCGCCTGGACCGACGACGCGCTTGCCGGATGGGGGGCATGGGGCGACGTCGTGCGCCAGGGTCAAAAGTCGTTGGCGGTGTTCCTCGACGATCCGTCGATAGCGAGTTCCGCCGATAACGTTGCGGTTCGTATGTTGCTCTGGCCGCATCCGCTGATCCCGGACGATGACTTCATCGATCCCGCCCATGATGATGTTCTGGTCCGGGAGGCGTGCGCGCGGCTGCGCCAGTTCTCCCTTGTCGATATCGTCGAATCGCCAGGCCGCGAAGCGCTGCGTGCGTGGTGCGGCCTGCCGATTGGCAAGCGGCGGGAGAACGAGACGCCGCCCGCCCGCCCCGATCATTGCAAGGCACTGCATGCGGAACTGACGCCGTTCGCGCTCGATCGGCTGGACGCCTGTTCGCGGCTGGACCTGCGGTTATGGCAATCTGTCGGTCTGGCCCGCATGGGCAAGATCGCACTGGACCAGTTGCGAAGCCGTCAACTGTTGGTCACGGTCAGCCGGCATGCCGCATTGCTCTCTGGCTCGGTCGGGGGAGGCAGCGCCGCCTGTGAGGCAGCGCATGCAGCCTGGCAGAGCGACCTGTCGGCCGTAGCCTGAGTCTCTGGCGCAAGGTTTCACGGCGAAACAAGAGCTTCGTCCGGCAGGCGTGACGGCCAACAGGGTCCTCCTCCTCCCTTCGTGCAAACAAAAGATCGTCCACCCATTCCGCCTGGCCTGCCTGCAAAAGGGGGGATCGTCTTCCGCATAGCGCCCGGCCGGTTCGGACGGGACCTGGCCTGGCCATACCCCACCAGAGCAAGCGACATGCTCGCAGTTGATGCGGACATTCCTGCCACGATCCGTTACGGCAACCGCGCCAGCCGCTCGCCGAGCA
>DATHNI010000308.1:0-11471 GCA_035486135.1 Acetobacteraceae bacterium | reverse complement strand
ACCTGTTCCACGTCGGCAAAACCGTCGGGCGCGCGGGCTTCCAGCACGTCGATCACCCGCTCCGGCCCGCCCTTGCGGTTGTTCAGCACGATCTCCGCGGTCATCGGCCGGCGCTCCGCGTCGTAGGCCGCCAGCGCGTTCGGCACGTCCGACCCCGCCACCAAATGCCGAGCCAACGCCCGCGCATCCAGCACCGCCTGGCTCGCGCCGTTGGAGCCGACAGGGTACATCGGATGCGCCGCGTCGCCCAGCAACGTGGCGCGGCCGAACGACCAGCGCGGCAACGGCTCCCGGTCGCAGAGCGGGTATTCGTAGAACGTGCCGGAGGCGCGGATCAGCGCCAGCGGATCGACGAAGTCCAGCCGGAAGCGGTCGCGCATGAACGGCTCGACCTCGTCCCATTCACCGGGGCGGTTCCAGTCCTCGCGGCGGGGCGGCGGGGCGTTGGCGGGGCCGGCGATGCGGGCCATCACCGCCCAGTTGGTGAGGCGCCGCTGCGGCGCCGAGGGATCGAAGTGGATCGGGTAGAACACGAACTTCGCCGCCATCCCGCCGGCGATCACCATGGTGCGGCCATCGACATGGACCGGCCAGTCGGCGGCGCCGCGCCATAGCATCGTGCCGTTCCACACCGGCGCGCCTTCGGTGGGATAGAATGCCGCGCGTACGGTGGAATGGATGCCGTCGGCGCCAACCAGCGCATCACCATCGGCGGTGATGATTTCCCCGCTGTCGCGTTGCTCGAACCGTGCTTCCACCCGGTCGCCATGTTCCGCGAACGATACAAGGCGGCAGCCGCCACGCAGCTTGCCGGCGCCGAGGCGCTCACGCACCGCGTCCAGCAGCACGGTGTGCAGCTTGCCGCGATGGATGGAGAATTGCGGCGTGTCGAAACCGGCGTCGGTGCCGCGCAACTCGCGCCACACCACCTGGCCGAAGCGGTTGGCATAGACCAGCTCGCGCGTGCGGATGCCGGCGCGGTCGAGTGCCGGCAGCAGGCCGAGCGCCGCCAGTTCCTTGATGGCATGCGGCAGGGTGTTGATGCCGACACCGAGTTCACGCAGTTCGCGCACTTGCTCGAACACGGTGCAGTCGATGCCGGCGGCATGCAGCGACAGCGCCGCTGCCAGCCCGCCGATCCCGCCGCCCACGATCAGCACATGCATCGTTCGCGTCTCCCTGTTGCTGCCCGGGCGGCCACGGCCTGCTGGCGGCGTTAGGCATGCAGCCTGGCATGGTTTTACTCGACCGTCGGCAGGTAGGGCGACATGCAAATCATCGGCAGGTAGGGCGACACGCAAAGCCCTGTGTCTTGGCCGGCCCACGGGTCGGTCCGAGGCCCAACCGAGGACAGGCTCCGGCCGGCCACCCACGTCTTCTCTTCGTGCCACACAGCAAAGTCGTGGGTGGCCGGCCTTCGCCGGCCATGACACATGACGGCCATGACACATGACGGGCCATGTCACATGACGGGCCATGACACATGACACATGACCGGCCATGCCACATGATTTGCGTGCGTGGTACACGCGCCACTCGCGCCAAGGATATATATCCTCTAACCAGGAAAACATTGACAGTGGCTGCTATACCGTTGTACAAACCCGCCCGTTATGCGCGACCCACTCACCGTTCCGGCCGAAGCCTATGCCCCCGATGCGGATCGGGCCGGTCCGGATGCATCCGCGCATTTGCCGGAGTGGCTCGTCCAGTGCCTCGTCCTTCTGCTTCTTTTCCTGGCGAAGCATGGACGCGCCGCTCGCCTGCGCCGCTCCCGCCAGGTGCAGGCATGGTGGCAGGAGCGGCCGGACCTGCCGGCGGGCTCGATCCAGGCCCTGGCCGCGTCGATCCGCGGGCCATTCGGTAGGGCGATCGCCTCCATGTGCCGCCGCCACGGTATCGGGCCGGGGCATCCGGAGTGGCCGGAACTGTCCCGCGCCATCGTGGCGTTCGGCGGCAGTCTGAGGGGATTCCGCGCCGGAGCCCCGCCACTGGGGCTGCATTGGTGGGAGAATCCCAACATCGTGCCTGGGATGAGCCGTGACTTCGGCGTTCCCGCGGCGGCGACCGTCTCGGTGCCGCAGCCGCAGGCTTTTGCGAATGCTGCACCACCGGCGCCTGACGCCATGCAAGGCGAAGCTGCGCATGCAAGCTTGCCTGCGTCATGGTTGTCCGCATCAGGGCGGCAGGTTTTTGCTCGTGCCGGCCCTGCTCCATCGACCGGGCCGCCACGCTGCCCGGGACTGCCAATCACTGTCATGCATGACGAACGGGGCCGGAGCACGGCTGGCCCCGCCGTCCTGATTCGTGCCGATCGAGCGCCAACCGGTCTTGCCAGCGCGCGTCACCGCCCTGGCCGCGCGCTTCCGCCAAGGCCGCCGCGTGTTGCCGCAGGTCGAGGCGGTACTGGCCGCGCTGCTCCGAGTTGGCGGACTGGTGCACAGCCCGGACGGCGGCCGCACCTTCGCACCGCGGCGCGCCGCGTGACGGGCGGGGGCTTTGTGGAGGGATCACTGGACGACCCGACCCCAGGCGACCGCGCCACCGCTGCCGATGGCCGCGGCGATTGCCGACGTCCGGCGATTTCAGTCATCGTTCGAAGTCGCCGAAGAAGGACCGGCGGTATTGGAGCAATTGCTTCGGCTTCTCGCGGCTTATCCGCGCGCAGGCAAGCAGGTGCACGACGCCAACCTCGTTGCCGCCATGCTCGTGCATGACATTCGTTGCTTGCTGACGTTCAACGGCGCGGATTTCCGGCGCTTCGCCGGAGCGATTGAGATCGAGGCCCTGGCGCTTTCCTAAGCGTCCCGATTGACCCGCATCATCTCTCCCGTGTGGCTCAAGACCGCCGGCGCCGGTCCGAAACCAACCTTCGCGACCAGTGAACTGGACCAGACGGCCGCCGTGCTGTCGGTGCTGACCTCGCCGACCGAACCGGCCGGCTGTACAGCAAATGCCGCAAGCTGGCTTCAGGTTCGCCGATGCACCGCGACCGCCACCGTCCCGGGGCAATCGCATTTGGGCGATCCCATCACGCCGGACTATAACGGGCCCTCGCCGAGGATCGGGGAACAGTGCAGCAAGGCAATCATTCTAACACGGATTTCACCGAGAACAAGATCGAGCCACGGATCTACCCAGAGGAATTTAGCGTATTGCAAGGATATCCAAATGATTCTGCCCGCGTTACGTGGCCTTTCTCGGTGTAAATCCGTGGCTTGATCTTCTTCTCGGTGAAATCCGTGTTAAAATGCTTACTTACTTGTTTGCTTGATGTTTCCGCTGCCCGGTTCCGGACGAATGAACGGTCTATCATCAGGTCAACGCCTGCTCGGTTCGAATGCGATTGCCCCGCCTCGGAAACCCGGCCCTCGCGCATAAATGTCATCAGGCCTCTTGAGATACCTGCCTAGGTTAGTTACATTAACTGACTGCGAGCGGCCAACCACCACCCTGCAAATTCGAACCTGCCTTACCGGCAACCGGCGACCACCAGACGATTTACGTGTCCGGCTTCGCCCGGGCACCGGCAATCCACCCGCCGAGGTCTCCCACCGCGAGCCGTCGTCTCGCGCGCAGCGGCACGAGACGACCCTGAGATGCCGCACCCGGCTGGAATCCACGCAGCGCAACCACGATCTCTCCCCCCACGAAACGAGACGCAGATGAGACGCGACCCCCGACCGCCTCCGCAGCGGGGATCGGGGCACACGGCCTCGAGGAACCGAACAGCCGGCAAGCGAATTCTCACAAACCGCGCGCCTGTCTCGCACGTGACGGAACGAGACGCCGGCGAGACTCCACCGCCGGTCCAACTCTCACCGGCCGCGACGCTGTCTCGCGCACCACGTAACGAGACGCCGATGAGACGCCGCCCGCAAACGCCCGGCCGCGCACGCCGGGCTCCATTCGTTCCGCTCCTTGAGCTTGACATCGCCCGGTGGTGTTCGGACCCTCGATACGCGAGAGAGCCTGAATCGGCTTTCTTGTTCGTGACCCAAAGGAGACAACACGTGTCCCGACTCGTTGTTCAGACAATGCTAACCGCGGGGCTCCTCGTGAGCACATCAGTCGCCGGTTTCGCCGCCCCGGCCGCCATCGCGCGCGTTCCGCTGATGGCTGCGCCCACGTCCAGCGTAACGCCGGCCTACTATACGTATAACCATCACAGATATGACCACCGGCGTTGGGACGCTTCGCACAAGCGCTGGCATTACTACTGATGCTGCCGGCGGGAGCAGCGAGCGGCCTGGATTCCAACGGATCGGCCGGGCTTCCGCCCGTGCGGTAAATCGCGTATCTCCAGCCGGCTTCGCAGCCGGCTGGAGATCGCCATGCCCAACCCGCTCGCCAACAAGCTTGCCTTCGTCACCGCCGCCGCCCAGGGCATCGGCCGCGCCACGGCCCTCGAATTCGCCGCCGCCGGGGCCCGCGTCATCGCCACCGACGTGAACGAGGCGCTGGTGCACCAGATCGCCTCCGATCGCATCCACACCGCCAGGCTGGACGTGCTGCATGCGGCCGACGTCGCCCAGGCGGCGCTCGACGCCGGTCCGGTGGACATCCTGTTCAACTGCGCCGGCTTCGTGCACCAGGGCAGCATCCTCGACGCTACCGACGACGAATGGGACTTCGCCTTCGAACTGAACGCGCGGTCGATGTTCCGCACCATGAAGGCGTTCCTGCCCGGCATGCTGGACCGCGGCCACGGCGTGATCATCAACATGGCGTCGGTCGCCTCCAGCGTGAAAGGCGTGCCCAACCGTTTCATCTACAGCGCCAGCAAGGCGGCGGTGATCGGCATGACGCGCTCGGTCGCGACCGACTACGTGACGCGCGGCATCCGCTGCAATTGCCTGTGCCCTGGCACGGTGCACACCCCCAGCCTGGACGAGCGCATCGAGGCCAACGCCGCCGCCGCCGGCTCGGTGGAAGCCGCGCGCGCGGCCTTCATCGCGCGCCAGCCGATGGGCCGGCTGGGCACGCCGGAGGAGATCGCCGCGCTCGCCGTCTATCTCGCGTCCGACGCGGCGCAGTTCATAACCGGGCAGGCAGTCATCATCGACGGCGGCCTGACATTGTGAGTGGACACAGGTCTGCAACCTCCGCTGCCCTACGGCACGTCTTCCAAGCCGCGTCGCCACCTGCGGGCTGACGACCCACCCGGAAGACTCTACAAAATCGCTGTTCCGTGGCATGATCGCCCATCTGGAGCCGATCGAGTTTCCGCCACCTGAAATAGGCCGATATCGCTGTGTTGCCGCACAGCATCGAGAAGATCAGCAGAAGCTCAGCCCTGGGCCCGCGGATACGCCGCGTTGACGTGGAGGCCGAGGCCGACGCGGAAGGGGACGCTTATCTCCGGGTCTCGCTCGAATTCGATCACACCGACGATCTGGAATGGGATAACGTCGAACCGCTGGTCCGCTCAATCGAGGACGCGGTCGCTGTGGTCGATGATCGCTTCCCCAGCGTACATTTTGCCGATGCGGCTTAGTGGCGAGCTATGACGACGAATTACTGCCAATCCGTCGCGGAGTTGCTCCGGCCTCGCGTTAGTTCGACACCGCAAATCCGCGCGCCGCAGTTCGGCAGGGATTTGGCAACCGCGTTCTCAGACGTACAGAGCAAGCGGCTTGAAGCTGACTATGACCTGAACAAGACGGTCACCGAGGCCGACGTGCGTTTGCTGATCACGCGTGTCCGGCGCGTCATCGCGGCGTGGCGAGCTGCGGACACAACGAACGACGAGGACTTCAAGCATGCGCTCTGCCTGCTTATGTTGTTGAAGGGCCAACTAAGGCGTGAGAATTGATCCCGATCAGCCTGGCGCGCTCCGGGGGTTCCGCACCAGGCCGGGCATGTCGCGCGGCGTCGCCGCGATCGCATCGGCACCGGCGGCCAGCAACTCGGCCTCGCCCCCATAGCCCCACGCCGCACCGATCGACCGCAGTCCATTGGCCTTCGCTGCATGGATGTCGTGCAGCCGGTCACCGAGCATCACCGTGCGTTCGGGCGAAAACCCTTCACGGCGCAGGATGTGCGCCAGCAGGTCATCCTTGTTGTCCAGTCCGCCGCCAGGTTCTGCTCCGTACACGCCGCGGAACACGTCGCCGAGCCCCAGGTAGTCGATCACCCGCTCGGCAAAATCACGGCGCTTGGAGGTGGCGACGCACAGCACAAAACCCGAGGTGCGCAACGCGCCCAGCATTTCCGGCACGCCCGGATAGATCGTGCAGTCGTAGATGGCGACGGCGGAATAGTGGGCGCGATAGGTGGTCAGTCCCGCCTCCACCCGGTCATCCTGGTATTGCGCGAGCAAGCGGCCGATCGACACCGCGATAGGCGGTCCCACCGCCCAGGTCAGGTCCCCCGCCGCCGCCGGATCATGTCCGAGTTCCGTCAGCATGTAGCGGAAGCAGGCCTCGATGCCCGGCCGCGAGTCGGACAGCGTCCCGTCCAGGTCCAGCAGGACAGCCTCGCCGGTCATGCCGCGATCCATCCGCATGCCCCGTCGTCATGGCCCGGCTTCACCCGGCCATCCGCACACGCACGACCGAGCGCAGTTGGCCGGGTCAAGCCGGGCCATGACGACAAGGGCGCACCGCGCCGTCGGTCATCGGTTGGCCCGCTGGTAGAGCAATTTCGCATGTCATCCCCATGTCGGCCGGAGGTATCCGGCGCGGCAGGCCGGACGAAGCCGCGCCTTGTACGCCGGATGCCGCCGCCATGCCACCGGTGCGGGCCGCATCGCAGCCGCTTGCGCCCTTCCGCCGGACGGCGAAACCTCGTATCGACACGCCGGCTTGGGGCGGAGAGAGATGACCGCCACGGCCGACGCTTCTCTCCCACGCAGCGCTTTCCACCTGCGCCAGCCGGCGTGACGGCGCAGGCCCACCTTAAGGGAAACAGGAGACCCACCATGAAATTGCTTCGTTACGGCCCGGTTGGGGCGGAGAAGCCCGCGATGCTCGACAAGGACGGCACCATCCGCTGCCTGTCCTCGGTGGTGCGCGACATCGATGGCTTCGCGCTGTCCGACGCGGCACTGAAGATGATCGCCGGCATCGATCCGAACACGCTGCCCAAGGTCGATCCCAGCGTGCGGCTGGGATCCTGCGTCGCCCGTCCGGTGAACTACGTGTGCATCGGGCTGAACTACGCCGACCACGCCGCGGAAGCCGGCATGCCGCTGCCGAAGGAGCCGATCATCTTCCTGAAGTCGCTCGGCGCGCTGTGCGGCCCGAACGACAACGTCAAGATGCCGCGCGGCTCGAAGAAGCTGGACTGGGAGGTCGAGTTCGGCATCGTCATCGGCAAGACCGCGCGCTACGTCCCGGAACATGCGTCGTTGGACTACGTCGCCGGCTACTGCGTGTGCAACGACGTCAGCGAGCGCGAATTCCAGCTCGAGCGCGCCGGCACCTGGGACAAGGGCAAGGGTTGCGACACGTTCGGCCCGACCGGCCCGTGGGTGGTGACCAAGGACGAGATCCCCGACCCGCAGAACGTCGCGCTGTGGACCGAGGTGAACGGCAAGCGCATGCAGAACGGCACCACCAGGACGATGATCTTCGGCGTGGTGAAGCTGGTCAGCTATGTCAGCCACTTCATCACGCTGCATCCCGGCGACGTGATCGCCACCGGCACGCCGCCCGGCGTCGGCTCGGGCGTCAAGCCGGAGCCGGTGTTCCTGAAGGTCGGCGACACGATGCGGCTGTCCTGCGAGGGACTCGGCGTGCAGACGCAGAAGGTCGTGGAGGCCTGAGGGCTGCTGACGGACCTCTCCCGCCAGGCGGGAGAGGTTTGCGGCAGCGCGCGCGGCGAAGCTGTGGCATTCTGCACGCATGCGCATCGTCTGCCCGATTTGCTCCGCCGCCTATGAGGTGCGGGACGACTTGCTCGCCCCCGGCCGATTCGTGCGTTGCGCGCGGTGCGAGGAGCAATGGGTGGCCGTCCCGGCAACGCCGCCTCCCACGGCCGAAACCGCCGACGAGGCCTCCGCCGCACCGCGCCAGGCACCGCCGGCCGCCGGCGCGCCGGCTGTTGCCGCGGGCCCGCCGGCGCTCACCGCGATGGAGCGGCTGGCGAGCCATCCGGCATCCCTGCCGCGCACCGGTGCCGGCTTGCGTATCGCCTGGGCGGCGAGCCTTGTGGTGGTGCTGGCGTTGGGCTGGGGGATCATCGCCTGGCGCGCCGACCTGATGCGAGTCTGGCCGCCCAGCGCCCGCCTCTACGACGCACTCGGCCTCGGGCCAGCGACTCCGCCGGAACGCTGACCCGGCCGTCGCGCTGACCCAATAAGGCGTCAGGATAAGGCGGCGCGGTAGAAGAATACTCCCCCTCCCCTTGTGGGAGGGGGCAGGGGGCGGGGGCCAAGCCGCAAGATGTTGCGTTCATGACCCCTCCCCCCAACCCCCTCCCACAAGGGGAGGGGGAGTATTCTTCTACCGCGTCGCCTATCCTGACGCTCAAAGGGGGCTGATGCCGCAGTAACGTTGATCCGAACGTCGGGCCGGCGAAGCCGCGCGCTACTCCGCGGCGACTCGCAGGATCTGGGGCGGCGACTGGCCGATATAAGCGCGCACCGCCTCAGCGAACGACTCGAAGATCCGCCGGGAGACAATGTCGGTAGGCCAATCGTATTCCGGGTGCCACTGGATGCCCATGGCGAACCCCAGCGCTGGCCCGGTGGGCGTGTTGGCCACCCGCACCGCCTCGATGGTGCCGTCGGGCGCGGTGCCCTCCACCACCAGCCCGGGCGCCAGCCGGTCCACGCCCTGGTTGTGCAGCGAGTTCACCGCGATCTCGGTCGTCCCGGCAAGGCCGTGCAGCCAGCCGCCCGGGGTGATGCGAATCGAGTGCGCCTTGCCCTGCCGCACCTTCACCGAGGCCTGCATCGGCGTGGAGTGGTCGAACCGGTCGGGTAGGTCCTGCAGCCGCTGGTGCAGCGAGCCGCCCATCGCCACGTTCAGTTCCTGGAAGCCGCGGCAGATCGCCAGCACCGGCGTTCCCCTCGCCACGGCGGCGCGGATCAGCGGCAGGGTGGTGCCGTCGCGCGCCGTGTCTTCCCAGGTGCCCTCTGCGTGCGGCGGGCCGTCGTAGTAGCTGGGGTGCACGTTGGATCGGCTGCCGGTCAGGATGATGCCATCCAGGCGCTCCAGCAGCGTTTCCAGGTCGCACGTGGAGCCATTGGCAGGGAGCAAAACGGGAACACCGTGCACTACCTCGTCCGTCGCGCGCACGTAGGTGTTCGACGCGGCGTGGTTCGGCATGCCGAAAACACCGAACTGTTTCGTGCAGCAGCTTATGCCGATCAACGGCTTGACGACGTGCCCGGACCTCATGACTCCGGACATAGTTCACGACTTTGACGGAAAAATGAAGCTATTCCATGTGCTGATGGGTATGAGCAGTACGCGCGGCGGCCCCGCTTGGCTGGAATAGGCGCTAGCCGCCGCTGCTTCCGTTCTGGAAATTGCGTGGATCCATGAATTCGAACAGCTTCGGGTCGAGATTGACCCCCTGCTCGACATTATACAGCGTCACCCGCGTCTCCCGCCGCTGCGAGTCCACCACCGTCCATTGCCGCAGCGCCAGCGGGTTGTCGGTGAACACCAGGGTGAGCGAGCCGTCCTGCGGGGACGAGGCGCGCGTCAGCGTCGCCTCGAGCTGCCCCGGCAGGCGCTGAAAGCCCACGACCTTCACGGCCCCGTTCAGGTTGACATGATCCGCCAGCAGGATGCCCAGCGGGGTGAACGACAGCGGCACTTGGCTGATCTGGTTGATCGAGCGGTCCTGGAAGGTCAACTCGCCGTTGTGGGCCACCAGCAGGAAGGGGGCCGGCGGGGCGTATTCGAAGCGCATCCGGCCGGGCCGTTCCAGCCAGGCGGTGCCCTGGCTCATCGCCCCGTCCGGGGCGACCTGCAGGAAGTGGGCCTGCAGGGTGTGGATGCTGTTCAGGTAGGCGTCGATTCGCGCCAGGTCTGCCGAGTCCTGCGGCCCCGGCACTGGCAGCACATCCTGTGCCCGCGCGGCGAACGGTGCCAGCAACGGCGGCAGGAGGGCGAGGCGAAGCAGGGTGCGGCGGTGCATGGCGCTGATGTGGCGTGACGGACGCCAATTGCCAAGCGGCCGGGGGCCGGCGCGGCAAGGTGAAGCGGTTGTCACGTCGTCCCGCAAGGTGCGTAGCGACGGAAGGAGCCGGTTCCCGGGAACTCGAAATACGACTGGGACGCTTCGGGCCGGGGCCGGCGGCATGCGCTTTTGCTGGCCCAACCGGCGGTGTGCCGCCTGGCAGGGCGGTATCGTCCGGCCGGTCCGGCCGGTGGTGCGGGCACGGATTCGTGCATGAAGTCTTGCCGCCGGGTCCGCTTGAGCGCCCCCCGGTGCCGGGTGGGGCGGGAGCGGTCGAGGCGGTGCGGCGGCCGCCGACGCCGCGGCCGGACACCGACCCTGAGGCCACCGACCCCGCCCGGGCCGCAACCGGCATAATTGCACTTTACCAAAAATCAAAAGCATCCGAGCATTCCAACTCGTGAGCCTGACGGCCAATCGACGGGAGAGCCTCGCATGCGCGTCCGGGACCTGCTTTTTCTTGTAGCCCTCGCTGTTCCCGCACTCCTGGCGATCCCGGTACCGGCACTTGCCGCGGGTGGTGACTGCCCGCTGGTTCCAACGTTGGACAATTTCGACGCCACCTCACCACCGCGGGTGGTGGACTACGGTGAGGAAAGCTTCCGCGTCGTCACGGGCAACACGGCGGCGGACGTCGTCAAGGATGGGAAAATCTGCCGGCAGGATTACGACCTGCACTCCGGCGTGACGCCGATGACCGACCTGGAAATCATGCGGAACTACACTGAAGGGCTGCCCTCCCTTGGCTTCAGGATCACCAATACCGACCGCAATCCGGATCAGACGATCTTCGCGACGGCCAGCAAGGACGGGACGGATTACTGGGTGCGCGTCTCGTCGAGCAACGGCAATGGCCTGCACATCATGGTCCTGCAGGTCGCCGCGTTCCGCTCGACGATCGTGCCGTTGGCCGCGAACGATTGCGCGCCGGTGCCGGGGCTGCGCGACTTCGAGGCGACCAGTCCGCCCGACACACGCACCTACCGGGATGTGGACTTCCATGTGGTCGAGGGTAACGCGGCGCACAACGTCACCAGGATCGGCGCTTACTGTCACCAGGATTACAACCTCCGGCAAGGGATCGCCAACAAGACCGACCTGGAGATCATGAAGAACTACGCGGAGGCGCTGCCGGCCGCGGGGTTCCGGATCACCAACACCGATCGCAACGATGATCAGAAGATCGATGCGACGATGACCAGGGACGGCGTGGAGACCTGGGTGACCGTCTCCGCCGGCAACGGCAACGTCGTCAGCGTCGTCGTGGTGCGGGTGGAGCCATTCCGCTCGACGATCGTGCCGCTGGCCGCCAACGACTGCGCGCCGGTGCCGGG
>DATHNI010000307.1:0-11858 GCA_035486135.1 Acetobacteraceae bacterium | reverse complement strand
CGCCAAAAGAGCAAACAAGACATAAAACGAAAACGCTTCAAGCAGGTAGATGCGCGAGGGCCACCGAGGCCGGGGCCAAAGGGGCAGTTCTTCCTGGGCGGAGCGGCGCATCGGATTACTCCCTAAACACTCTGATGGCTTCGATCGTGCCAAACGGGATGAACACGGCCAAGGCGGTAGCATCCATTGCATCAAAAACGTAACTAAGCGGTATATAGCCAAATAGCTTCGGGTCCCCTAGCCAGTGAAGCGCCGCCTTCACCACCGCGACCAGCGCGATAATGAGAACGGCCAACAAAGTATGGGCAATGAAGAAGGCTGCCGCCCTTAACGCCTTCGTGAGCGGCGCATGCCACGGCAGTGGATTCGGCACCTGCGCTCATCCTCCCGTTTCGGAAGGATAATCACGAAAACGAGACTCCGGCAAGCCCATTGGGCATTGCCGATTGGGCATTGTGAGGCGGCTTCACCAACCCGCCGCTACATGGCTGGCGGCCTAAGCGTCCAGTTCTTGGGATTTTCAAAATGACGCACTACCCGCTGCAGCGCGGGAGAGGCTTGCTCATTCCCCTACTTCGGGATCGTGTCCACCGTCATCGCACTGCCGATCACCCGCGCGCCGCGGCGTTGCGCGCCATCCACCGCGGCTTGCAACTCGCGCAGATACTCCGCCCCGGACTCCACGTTGTCCGGTCGCGGCCGGTCGAACAGCGGCTGTGTCGAGGCGATCGCGATGATCATGTCCGTGCCGTAGGGCGGCCCGACCTCCCACGCCGGATGGCCCGCTTTGGGATCGCCCAGGCTGACCGTCTCGCCCGGCTGGAACACCTTCGGCGGATCCGCGGTCATGCCCTGCTTCGGGTCGGCGACCTGCGGATACAGGTGCAGCACCGTGCCGTCGTGCCCGACATAATCCACCCGCAGGCTGCCGCGGAAATCAGGCATCACCAGCCGGGGCAGGATGTGCTCGCCGTCACGCAGCCGGGTCTGGCCGTTGGCCAGCATCAGCCCCAACCGAGGCCCCGCCGCACCGAATGCCGGCACGATCGGGTGCAACGTATCGAGCGCGGGGCAGAAGATCGGATCGACACTGCTGACCCGCCAGTCCACCGCGCCGGGGATGGTGATGTTTCCCAGCGCCTGGCGAAGCGCATCGGCCGCCGACGTACCGGCCAGCCCGTTCAGCGTGACATTGCCGCCGTCCTGCACGGAGCCGTTCACCAGCGCGCAGCTCTGGCTGGCGGCAAGCTGGGCGACCTGCTGGCGAATGGTGTCGAGCCCCGCACTGGCGGACTGCTGCGGCGCCGGGGGCGGCGGTGTGTTGTCGGTCGCCGGCGCCACCGGCTGTGGTTGCGGCGGAGCCTGTGCTGGCGCCGTCTGCGTCGGTTGCGGCGCCGCAGGAGTAGCCGGTGTGGCAGCAGCCGGTGTGGGCGCAGCCGGCACGCTCGGTGTCGCCGGCGTGGTGTTCTGCGCCACCGGAGTGTTCGACGCGGGCGCCGGCCCACGCAACAGGAA
This sequence comes from Acetobacteraceae bacterium, assembly GCA_035486135.1. Lineage (GTDB taxonomy): Bacteria > Pseudomonadota > Alphaproteobacteria > Acetobacterales > Acetobacteraceae > JASHVB01. The sequence continues at coordinate 10,343 of DATHNI010000307.1, read as the reverse complement.
GAACCACGCGCCGCCGCCGAGCAACAGCACCACGACCACCACCGCCGCGGCAATCATCGGCAGGGCGGAGCGCTTCGGCGCCGTGGCGACAGCTTGCGCGGCTGCCGGTGTGGCGGCGGGTCGCGCCGCCGCCGGTGCGGCCGACGCCGCCGGACGGCGCGGCGCCGCCGCAACCATCGTGGCCTCGGAGTCATCGGGCTCGTCCGGGACGGCAGCCGCGAGCGACCGGCCCGATGCCGCCGCCTGCAACGCTTCCAGGAACTCGGTGGCGGACTGGAACCGTTCCTCCGGCCGCTTGGCCATCGCCTTGCGCACCACGCCGTCGAACGCCTGAGGACACGTGACGCTGATCTGCGAGGGCAGCGGCGGATCGGTGTTCAGCGCCTTGTGCATGATCGCCGACATGCCGCCCTCGAACGGCCGCTCGCCGGTCAGCAACTGGTAGAGCAGCACGCCCGACGAATAGATGTCGGTCCGTGCATCCACCACCTGGCCCATGAATTGTTCGGGCGACATGTAGGCCGGCGTGCCCAGCACCGTGCCGGCCTGGGTCATCGAGGAACTCTCGATCCGCGCGATGCCGAAATCGGCGATCTTGCCCTGGCCATCGCTGGTCAGCATGATGTTGGCCGGCTTGATGTCGCGATGCACGACGCCGCGGGCGTGGCTGAACTGCAGGCCGTTCAGCAGATCCGTCATGATCCGCATCGTGTCGGCGATGGCGAAGCGTTCCTGCTTGTCCACCAGCGACTTCACCGACGGACCGTCAACGTACTCCATGACGATATAGGCGATCTCGCCGACCTCGCCGTAATCGAACACGCCGACGATGTTGGGATGGGTCAGCCGGCCGGCGGCCTGTGCCTCGCGGCGGAAGCGGGCCAGCGCCTCCTCGGTCTCGGGATCGTCCTGGGTGTCGGGAACGCGGACGGTCTTGATCGCCACGCGGCGCGCGATGATCGGATCCCAGCCCTCGTACACGACGCCCATCGCACCTTTGCCGAGGGTGCGCTTGATCTCGTACTTGCCGAGGGTCTCGATCGTTTCCGCCATGCGCGCGCGCCCCGATTCAATTGGCCAGGACGAGCCCCGTCGGCATCAGGATAAGCCGCGACCGGGTCAGCATACTCCCCCTCCCCTTGAGGGAGGGGGTTGGGGGGAGGGGTGCGTACTTCCGCCTGCCGTGGATGTACGCACCCCTCCCCCCAACCCCCTCCCTCAGGGGGAGGGGGAGACCCGATTGCCGCATCTCGCTTGTCCTGGCGCCTATGGGCCAACCCCTGGCCATATCCGTCCGGGTTCGATCATAACCCGGCCACGCGAGATTTTGAAACCGCTTCGGCGTTCATTACGCGTTCTCCACCTTCACCGATCACCGCGAATGGCGCCCAGAAGAACGGATGGGCGATTTCCGCCGGTAATCCCTTGCCGGCATCCGCCAGCATGGCGAGCTGCGCGTTGCGCAATGACCCTGCCACGCCGAGCGCCGGATTCTCCTTCATGCGGCGCAACGTATCCGCCACCAGGAACGCCGCCACCTGGTCATTCACCGACCAGTGCGTCACCAGCAGCGAACGCGCGCCGGCGTAGAAGAAGGCGCGCGCCAACCCGGACAGGCTTTCGCCCGCCGTCGTCCCGCCGGGACCGCCCGAGTTGCACGCCGACAGGATCACCAGGTCGGCGTCCAGATCCAGGCCCACCAGTTGCGACGCGGTCAGCAATGCACCCGTCGCATCGGGCGCGCCTACCGGATCGGACGTGACGATCGCCGGCTCGCTCTGGCAGGCCAGATCGGTCGGCAGCAGCGCGTGCGTGGCGAAATGCAGGATGCGGTAGTTCTTCAGCGGCGTCTTCAGCACCGACTCGGCGGTGAAGGCCTGGCCAAGCAATTCGTCCGACGGGCTGGCCCCCAGCAGGTCGCGCGCCGCGCTGAGTTCCTTGCCGGCGAACGGCAGCAGCGGCAGGCCGGACAACAATTGCGCGCTGTCGGCGCAGGTCGTGCCGGGGAAGCTGCGTTGCGCCTGCGCCAGGGTCACGGGCTTGAAGTCGCCGAAGCCGAACCACGCCTTGGTCGCGCGCGAGCCGGTGGCGATCTTGCGCAGGCTGACGAAATTGCTCGGCGCCGGCACGTGCGCCAGGGTGAATTGCCGCACCAGCCACGGCGCGTCCCGCAGCTCGGTCGGCTGTGCCGGACCGGTCAGCATGACCTCGAACGGCAACGACAGCAGCGGTCCGCTCGGCGCCACGACCAGCGCTTTCACCCCGTCGAGCTGCTTCGCCACGCCGCCCAGCGTCAGCTTGTAGATCTGCATCGCGTCGGGGATGTCGAACGGCGGCAGCCCGGCGGTGGTGAGTTCGATGCCCTCGCGGATCCGCTTCACCAGGCCGGCGATCTCGGGCAGGCCGGCGGCGACCTTGGAAACCGTGATGGTGTTGTCGCGCAGCAGGAACACCCAGCCGTCCTGGTCCGCCAGGGCGATCGTCGAGAACGCCTCGCCCGGATGCAGCGCGGCGAACACGTCCTTCGCCGAAACCACCTGCTGCACGAGCTGGCCGTAGTTCGGCGAGGCCGCCTGCAACGCCGCGTCGGCGTCAGCCATCTTCGCCCGCGTCTCGTCGATCTGCTTGTCCAGCGCCGCGGCCTGCGCGACGATCTCCGGATTGCTCGGCGCCCCCTTTTGCTGGCCCTGCGTCAGGTCGTCACGCTGGCTGTACAGGGTGTCCAGCTTGCCCTTCAGGTCGCGCTGCTGCCGGATGGCCTCGCCGACTTTCGGATTGCGCGCATTCTCCGCCAGCGTCGCGCTGGCCTGGGCAATCTGCTGGCTGGTGATGCCGCCCTGCGCGAGCTGTGCCGCGGTGAACATCTCCGACAGCAATTGCTGCGCCTGGTCCTTCTGCTTGTTCGCCGCCTCGGCATAGACGTCGAGGCAGGGTGCCATCAGGCCCGGCGTCGTGCCCGCCTTCAGCGCCGTCAGCGCCAGCACGGCACCATGGCAGAGCGGCAGTGCCTCGGCGCCGTGGCCGGTGCGCAGCAGCTCGCGCGCGTTCAGCAGATAGGTCTCCGCCAGCGGCTTCGACCCCGGCAGCGCCCGGCCGAACGCCGCCGTCGATTCCCCCAACTCCGCCAGCGCGTCGGCGTCCTGGCCTTGCGCCACCGAGGTCAGCGCGGTGGAGCGGAACAGCCGGGCGTTCACGATCGGCCGCGCCAGCCCGTTGCCGCGCGCCAGGTCGCTCGCCGACTTCAACAACGCATCCGCGTCCGCCGGCTTGCCCAGCACGCGCTCCACCACCGCGCGGTTGCGGCGCACCTCGATCAGCCCGAGCAAGGCCGATTGCGCGCGCGGATCGGTCAGCAACCCCTCGTCCGGGGCGAGCGAGCTGGTCACCATGGCGCGGTTGAACACGAAATGGCTGGCCGCGGGCGGCGGCGGCTTTGCGTGCAGCGCCTCGTCGGGCACCTCCGCCGCGTACAGCGCGTCCGCTTGCGTCAATTGCGTCAGCGCCAACTCCAGCTTGCCCTGGTTCATCGCGTCCAGCCCGCGATAATGCAGCAGGCGCGCCGGAGCGATCGCCTCGGCCGACTGCGGCACCAGCTTGCCGGCCTGGTCGAACAACGCATCCGCTTCGGCGAAACGGCCTTCGTTGGAAAGCTGCAGCGCCAGCGACATCATCGTCGTCGCGGTGTTCGGGTTGTTCTTGCCGAGCAATTTCTGCTGCAGCGCGAGTGCCGCGCGGAACGCGGTTTCGGCGGCGCCCGTGTTGTCCGCCAGGTTGGCGCGGGTGCCGGCCGTCATCAACTCATCATACTGCCCCACATCGCCCGAACTGAACGCCTGCGCCGCCAGTCTGCTCGCCAGCAGCGCGTCCGCGGCCGAACTCACCGGTGCGGCGTCCGGCCGCATCACGCCGGCCAGCACGCCGATCGAGCGTTCCATGACGCGGGCGGCGGGCAGCACGCCGTCGCCGTACCAGACCTTGCCGCCGACCTCGGCCACCATCGCCACATGCGCCCAGCCGCCGACGAGGCGCGTGCACTGCATCAATTCGGCCGGATCGTTGCCGAGGATCGTCGTCGATGTCGGTTGCTCGCAACGGAAGCGGGTGTCGATCCCGGTGCGCCAGGGGCTGGCCGTGGCGAGTTGCACGAGCTGCGCGCCAGCGGCTGCGCCGCCGGCACGCACGTGCGCGCTGGGCTCCTCCCAGGTGCCGCAATAGACCGAGGCCGAGTCGCCCGTGCTGGCCGACTGCGTGCAGTCCTCACCCACGGCATTCTTGCCGATCGCGACCTGGCTCGCGGGTTTCCCCGCGCTGACCGCGCCATGGACATAGGCGTCCGGCGGCGGCGTCTGGCAGCCGGCCATCGGCAGCAACACAAGCAGCAGGACAATGATGGAGGCGCGCATGGTCGGTAATCCTGGCCGAAGACGATCTGGGGGCAGGCGGGGAAACCAGTGCATCAACCGCCACGCAGTGAAATTCCGTGTCATGGCCGGCCCACGGGTCGGTCATGACACAGGGCGGCCAACTGAGCGCGGCGTTGCATCTTGGGCCCCTTCACTGCTGCGCCGGGGTCTTGGCGTCGGTAGGGCAGCCGTTGGCGTCCGGATCGGCGCACGGCACCAGTTCGTACCGCTCGTCCGATACGACCGGCAGCACCAGGTCTTCCGGATTCTGTTGGTTGATCGGGGCGCCGACGTTGATGTCGTTCGTCGGGTTGGTCGTCGGCACGCCCTGGGTCGCCAGCAGCACGCAGTTGACCGCATGGATGGGGCAACCATCGATCTGGAAATTGGAGTTCGGCTGAGGCTGGATGTAGGCGGCCCCGGCTGCCGCCGCCCCGCTGTTGCCATTGATCGTGCCGCTGAAATCGGCGCGGCCCGGCGGTGGGGCGTAATTGAAGTCGAGCGCCGCGACGTCGATCGGGCCGCCCGCCTGGCCGTTGCTGACGCTCACGATCAGCCAGGTGGTCGGTGCGACGAGGCCGTTCCCGCTGAATTGCAGCGTGCCGCCCCCCCCGGTCGAGAGGGTGATGCTCAGGATGCTCTCCTGCGTGCCGGGCAGGTTGCTGACGGTGAAGCTGGTGCCGGTCTGGATGACGCTGCCGGCATACAAATAGGCGCCCAGCGTCGTGAGGCCGTTGGGCGGCAGGTCCTGCCCCTGGATCGCTCCGGCCGGGCGAACCACGCCGCTGGTGATGAAGCTGGCGTTACCCAGGGAGATCGTGTCGACACCGTCGAGGATGTTGATCGTCGGGGCGCTCACCACGCCGTCGATCAGCAGGTTGATGCCGTCGCGCAGGATGAAGCTGCCGCCGGAGGTGAAGTTCCCCAGGATGGCGACCTGGTTGGTGGTCGCCGTCACGCCAAGCAAGTCCACGGTGCCGGCCGCACTGCCGGTCAGCAGGTCGGCGATCAGCGTGCCGTTCTCGGTGATCGCGCCACCCGAATTGAGGGTGACGCCGGTGTCGTCCTTCACCAGGCCATTCAGTGTGATGCCGCCACTGATGTTCATCACCACCGAGCCGCCGGCGATGATGCTGCCGCCGGTCTGGTCGAGCACGCCGTTCAGCGCGTTCAGTGCGACGATCGCATTGGCGGCGGGGGCGGACACCAGGCCGCTGGTGAACAGCGTGCCGGAAGTCGCGGTCAGCGTCACGTTGCCGGACTGCGCGATCACCGAGCCGCTGTTGCTGAGGCCGGTAGCGCCCAGCAACGTCTCGCTGGTGCTCGCCTCGATCAGGCCGCTGTTGGACAACGCCCCGGCGGAGGCGGTGAGCGACCCGAAGCCGCCCTGCGCGATGATCTGACCGGAGTTGGAGAGGCCGGTAGCGCCCAGCAAGGTCTCGCTGGTGCCGGCCTCGATCAGCCCGCTGTTGGACAGCGCCCCGGCGGAGGCGGTGAGCGAGCCGAAGCCGGTCTGCGCGATGATCTGACCGGCGTTGGAGAGGCCGGCCTCCCCGAGCAACGTCTCGCTGGTGCCCGCCTCGATCAGCCCGCTGTTGGACAGCGTCCCGACGGTGGCAGTGAGCGAGCCGAAGCCGGTCTGCGCAATCACCGAGCCGGTGTTGGTGAGGCCGGTATCGCCCAGCAGCGTCACGTTGGTGTGCGCCTTGATCAGGCCGCCGTTGGACAGCGGTCCGGTGGAGGCGGTCAGCGACGCGAAGCTGCCCTGCGCGATCACCGAGCCGGTGTTGCTAAGGCCGGCCTGTCCGAGCAACGTCTCGCTGCTGCCCGCCTCGATCAGGCCGGCGTTGGACAGCGTCCCGGCGGACGCGGTGAGCGAGCCGAAGCCGGACTGCGCGATCACCGAGCCGGTGTTGCTGTTGGTGAGGCCGGCCTGCCCCAGCAGCGTCTCGTTGGTGCCCGCCTCGATCAGGCCGCTGTTGGACAGCGCGCCGGACGGTGCGGTCAGCGATCCGTAGCTGGTCAACGCGATCACCGAGCCGGTGTTGGTAAGGCCGGTGTCGCCCAGCAGCGTCACGCTGGTGTCCGCCCTGATCAGCCCGTTGTTGGTCAGCGCCGCGGTCGAGGCGGTCAGCGTCGCAGCACCGGTCTGCGCGATCACCGAGCCGGTGCTGGCGTTGCTGAGGGCGGTCTGTGCCAGCAACGTCGCGTCGGTGCCGGCCTCGATCAGGCCGCTGTTCGCCAACGTGCCGCCCGATGCCGTCAGCGACACGTTGCTGCCCGAGGCAAGCACCGTGCCGGTGTTGGTCAGGCTGGTGCCGGCCGTCAGCGCCGCGCTGGTGCTGGCGTGGATCAGGTTGTTGTTGGTCAGCGTTCCGTTCGTGGCGGTCAGCACCACGTCGCTGTTCTGCGCGATCACCGAGCCTGTGTTGGTGAGGTTGGTGTTGCCGGCCGCCGTCACGCTGGTGTTCGCCTCGATCAGGCCCGCGTTGGACAGCGTGCCGGCGGAGGCCGTCAGCGCCGCAAAACCGCCCTGCGCGACGACCGAGCCGGTGTTCGCGTTGGTGAGGCCGGTATCCGCCTGCAACGTCGCGTTGGTGCTTGCCTGGACCAGCCCGGAGTTGGTCAGCGAACCGGTGGAGGCGACCAGCGACGCGGTGCCCCCCTGCGCGACCACCGCGCCGGTCGTGGTGAGGTCGGTGTCGGCGAACAGCGCCGCGCTGGAGCCCGCCTGCACCATACCGCTGTTGTAGAGCGTGCCACCGGACGCCGTCAGGAACACGTTGTTGGACGATCCGATCACCGAGCCGGTGTTGCTCAGGCTGTCTCCGGCAGTCAGCGTGGCGCTGGTGCTGGCGAAGATCAGGTTGCTGTTGGACAGCGTCCCGGTGGCGGCAGTCAGCGTCGCGCTGCCGGCCTGCGCGATCACCGAGCCGGCGTTGGTGAGGCCGGTCTGCCCGAGCAGCGTTTCGTTGGTGCCCGCCTCGATCAGCCCGTTGTTGAACAACGTACCGGCGGAGGCGGTCAGCGACCCGAAGCCGGTCTGCGCAATCACCGAGCCGGTGTTGGTGAGGCCGCTGTCGCCCAGCAGCGTCAGGTTGGTGTCCGCCTCGATCAGGCCGCTGTTGGACAGCGTCCCGGTGGTGGCGGTCAGCGATCCGAAGCCGGTCTGCGCAGTCACCGAACCGGTGTTGGTAAGGCCGGCCTCGCCCAGCACCGTCAGATTGGTGTCTGCCTTGATCAGGCCGCCGTTGAACAGCGTCCCGGCTGTGGCGGTCAGCGACCCGAAGCCGGTCTGCGCGATCACCGAGCCGGTGTTGCTGTTGGTAAGGCCGGTGTCCGCTGCCAGCGTCACGTTGGTGCCGGCTTCGATCAGCCCGTTATTGGTCAATGCGCCGGTGGAGGACGTCAGCGACGCGCTGCCGCTCTGCGCGATCGCCGAGCCATTGTTGGTGAGGCTGCCGTTGGCCAGCAGCGTCTCGCTTGAGCCGGCCGTGATCGTGGAATTATTGGTCAGCGTGCCCTGGGTCGTGATGGCGACCGAACCCGGGGTTGCGATCACCGGGGCGGTCACCGTCAGGCTTGCGCCGTCGTTCAGCGTGAACGCGGTCGCGGAGAAGCCGTTGAGGATGCTGACCTGGTTGATCGTTCCGGTTGCCCCGATCAGGGTCGTCGCCCCGGTCGAGCTGCCGCTCAGTGTCCCGGCGATCAAGGTGCCGGTCTCGTTGATGGTGCCGTTGGTGGCGATCAGGCTGGTGATGCCCGCGCCGCCGTCGGTGACCAGGCCCGGGATGGCGATGTTGCCGGCGGTCAGGCTGACCGTGCTGGTGCTGAGGATGCTGCCGTTGACGGTCAGCAGGCCGTTGTCGAGGATCGTCGCGTTCGGCCCCGCGCTCAGCACGTTGTTGACCGTCAGTCCGGTGCCGTCGTTCAGCGCGAAATCGACGGCGGTGAAGCCGTTCAACGTGCCGACCTGGTTGACCGTCGTGGTAGCCCCGAGCAGGCTGGTGGCGCCGTTCGAGGTGCCGGTCAGGGTGCCGGCGATCAGCGTGCCGCTCTCGTAGATCGTGCCATTGACGGCGTTTGCGATCAGGCTGGTGGTGCCGGAGCCGCCATCGGTCACCAACCCCGGAATGGCGATGTTGCCGGCGGTCAGGTTGACCGTGCTGGTGCTGACGATGCTGCCGTTGACGGTCAGCAGGGCGCTGTCGAGGATCGTGGCGCTTGGTCCGGCGCTCAACAGGGCATTGACCGTCAACGCTTCGCCGTCGTTCAGCGTGAAGCCGATGGCGGTGAAGCCGTCCACCGTGCCGACCTGGTTGACCGTGTTCGTCGCCCCGGCCAGCGTCGTCGCGCCGGTCGAGCTGCCCGACAGGGTGCCGGCGATCAGCGTGCCGGCTTCGTTGATCGTGCCGTTGGTGGCGATCAGGCTGGTTGTGCCCGCGCCGCCGTCGCTGACATAGCCGGTGCCGGTGATGGCGATGCTGCTGCCGGTCAGGCTGATCGCGTTGCTGCTGAACACGCTGCCGTTCACCGTCAACGCCTGCGCGTCGAAGATGGTCGCGCTGAGGCCGCCGTTCACCGGACCCGCCACCGCCAGCGCCGTCCCGTCGTTCAGGATGAAGCTGGCCGCCGTGAAGCTGCCGAGGTTGAGAAGCTGGTTGGTGATCGTCGTGGCGCCGGTCAGGCTGGTTGCCCCGGTCGAGCTGCCGGTCAGGGTGCCCACGAGCAATGTGCCGGTCTCGATGATCGAGCCGTTGGTGGCGATCAGGCTGGTCGTGCTGGTGTTGGTCTCGCCGTCGCTGACATAGCCGGGGATGATGATGCTGCTGCCGGTCAGGCTGATCGCGTTGCTGCTGAACAGGCTGCCGTTCACGGTGATCGATTGCGCGTCGAAGATCGTCGCGCTGCTGCCGCCGTTGACCGGACCCGCCACCGCCAGCGCGACGCCGTCGTTCAGGATGAAGCTGGCCGCGGTGAAGCCGGCGAGGTTGAGCACGTGGTTGGTGATCGTGGTGGCGCCGGTCAGGCTGGTCGCGCCGGTCGAATGCCCGGTCAGCGTGCCGGCGATCAGCGTGCCGGTCTCGGTGATCGAGCCGTTGGTCGCGATCAGGCTGGTGTTGCCCGCGCCGCCGTCGCTGACGTAGCCGGCCCCGGTGATGCCGATGTTGCTGCCGGTCAGGCTGATCGTGCTGGTGCTGAACACGCTGCCGTTCACCGTCAGCGCCTGTGCGTCGAAGATCGTCGCGCTCGAGCCGCCATTCACCGGACCGGCGACAGCGAGCGCCGTCCCGTCGTTCAGGATGAAGCTGGCCGCCGTGAAGCTGCCGAGGTTGAGAAGCTGGTTGGTGATCGTCGTCGCGCCGGTCAGGCTGGTCGCGCCGGTCGAGCTGCCGGTCAGCGTGCCCGCGAGCAATGTGCCGGTCTCGGTGATCGAACCGTTGGTGGCGATCAGGCTGGTCGTGCTGGTGCCGGTCTCGCCGTCGCTGACATAGCCGGGGATGGCGATGCTGCTGCCGGTCAGGTTGATCGCATTGCTGCTGAACAGGCTGCCGCTCACGGTGATGGCCTGCGCGTCGAAGATCGTCGCGCTGGAGCCGCCGTTGACCGGACCAGCAACCCCAAGCGCGACGCCGTCATTCAGGACGAAGCTTGCCGCCGTGAAGCTGCCGAGGTTGAGCAAGTGGTTGGTGATCGTGGTGGCGCCGGTCAGGCTGGTCGCACCAGTTGAATGCCCGGTCAGAGTGCCGGCGATCAGTGTGCCGGTCTCGGTGATCGCGCCGTTGGTCGCGATCAGGCTCGTCGTGCTCGAGCCGGTACCGCCGTCGCTGACATAGCCGGTGCCGGTGATGGCGATGCTGCTGCCGGTCAGGCTGATCGCGTTGCTGCTGTACAGGCTGCCGTTCACCGTTAGCGCCTGCGCGTCGAGGATCGTCGCGC
>DATHNI010000306.1:0-15134 GCA_035486135.1 Acetobacteraceae bacterium | reverse complement strand
AACACATGTGCCGGTCGAGGCATTTTCACCCATGATGAAACTGTTCTACACGCCGGCGTCGCCCTTCGTCCGCAAATGCACGGTCACCATCAGGGAGCTTGGGCTTGCGGACCGGGTGGACATCGTTCCGACGAAATGGCCGCATTCCTGGGGCACCGAGACGGTGCCTTATCGTGAGGACTTCCTCGCCGCGACGCCGATCGCGCGCATTCCCGCACTGGTGACCGAGGATGGCGAATGCCTGACCGAATCGTCGTTGATCTGCGAGTACCTGAACGACGAGCTTGGCGATTATCGGCTCTGCCCGCGGACCGGCCGCGAGCGCTGGCACATCCTGGCCGTGGTGTCGGTGGCGACGAGCGGTATCCTCGAATCGCTGGTGGCGCGCCGCGCCGAGCTACTGCGCAAGCGCGACGCATCGCAGAACAAGCAGGAGTTCTCGCCGGGTTTCGTGCGCAAGATGATGGAGCGCATCGACCGCTGCTATCAACGTCTGGACGATCTGTCGCATGACTTTCGTGCCGACATCGATCTCGGCCAGATCGCCGCGGGATGCGCCTGCGGCAATACGGATTTCCGCTACCCCGAGGATGACTGGCGCAGCATCGCTCCCAACCTCGCACGCTGGTACGAGCAGTTCCGCCGGCGGCCATCCATGCGCGCGACCGAGCCCGGCGAGACGCCCTTCGACAGCGACGATCCGCATCTGGCCGCCGGCCGCGCGACGTGATGGAGGTACGAGCGGTGGTCAAGGAGCAATACTACTATTTGATCTACCTGGAACCGAGTTCAAATCTCTGGCGCTGGTCGCTGTACAACCCGCTCGGCCGGATCGCTGCGCAGAGTGTCGAGAAATACTACAACAAGGATGACTGCCTCGCCGCCATCGATGCCGTCAAGTCGTCAGGCCCTGCCCCGGTGCGGGAGCGATAGGACGGGAAGTGGCTCGGATCACGTTGTCATTGCGAGGATCGCTGCGCTCCTAACAAGAAACAAGGTTCTCCCCCTCCCCTTGAGGGAGGGGGGTCGGGGGGAGGGGTCGTGCGGCACGGCCCCCTCCCCCCGCCCCCTCCCTCAAGGGGAGGGGGAGTATCCTTCGCGCTACGACCTCGCCGGTTTCATTCAGGGCGGGTCGGCCCGCCGCCGGTGGTCTACCGGCAATGACGTGTGGGGACCTGATAGCGATTACTAGAATTGGTACTCCGGCCCATCGACATAGCGGAATCGCTCCAGCGCATCCGCGCGCAACGTGAAGCCGAGGCCCGGCCGGGCAGGCGCATGCACCATGCCGTCTGGGCGGATGTCGAACGGTTCGTTGAACAGGTCCCACATCATCGGCATGTAGCCTTGCGTCACCTCCAGGATGTGGCAGTTGGCGGCTGCCATCGCCACGTGAATGCTTGCCGCGAACAGTACCCCGCTGCCCCAGGCGTGCGGGGCAAGACGCACGCCGTGCGCCGAGGTCAGCGCTGCGATGCGCCTTATCTCCGTCATGCCGCCGGCGCGGGCGACGTCCGGCTGCGCGATATCGAGGGCACGGCGCTCCAGCAGATCCACGAAGTCGAACCGCGTGAACTCGCGCTCGCCCGAGGCGATGGGGATGACCGTCGAACGCCGCACCTCCGCCTGACCGGCATGATCGTCCGGCGATACCGGTTCCTCGAACCAGGCGATGTCGTATTGTTCGAGTTCCCTGGCGAGCTTGATCGCGGTCGAGACTTCCAGCGAGCCATGCGCGTCGATCATCAATTCGATGTTGGGGCCAAGGCCGCGCCGCGCCGCCTTCACCCGGCGCACACAGTTGGCGATGGAGAATCCGTCGCGCCCGACCACGCGCATCTTGGCCGCGGTGAAGCCCTTGGCGGCGTAGCCCGCGAGTTCCGCCTCGGCTTCGTCGCCCGGTGCCCAGCCGCCGCTGGCATAGCCCCGCACCGCGCTGCGCACCGCGCCGAGCGCCTGGTAGAGCGGAATGCCGAGCGCCTGCGCCTTGGCGTCCCACACCGCGATGTCGACGCCGGAGATCGCTTCCATGATGACGCCCCGGCGGCGGCTTTCATCGGCCTGTGTCACGCCTCGCTCGAGCGCCGGGCGACTGCGCGAGCCGTTATACATCTTTTCATAGATGCGTTCGGAGAACATCGGGTCCTCGCCGACGCATTCCGGCGCGAGTTCGTGTTCGACGATGGCCGCAACGATCGGCGGCGTGCCGAGCGCGGCGCCGATACCGATGATCCCGCTGTCGGTCTCGACTTGAATCAGTGTCGCGTCGCTTTTGACCTTTGTTCCGAGGTCGGTGCGATGGCGCTTGTCCGGCGGAACCGGCGCGGACATCGGGATGGCAGACACTCTGATGATTTTCATGGCTGGTGCTTCCCTGGACAGCGGGGTCGTATCACGGGCGCCCCTGTCATTGCGAGGCGCGCAGCGCCGAAGCAATCCCCCGCCTGGCGAGCGGCCCTCGGCTCGTCAGGTGGGGGATTGCTTCGGCGCGTTGCGCCTCGCACTGACAGGAGCGAGGGCGTGCGTCGCAATGACGGGAGGAGGGCGTGCCTTGCGCCGACAGCGCGGCCGGCGGTTCGTCGGGCGACCGCGTGCTCGCTAGTGACCTGGATGTGACCCCGCACCTGCCTCGCGCCGCATCGCCGCCACAGTCCGGTCACGGCGGGACCTCGGTTGCTGCCAAACTAGGGAACATCACAGCCGAAAGGTGCTCGCTATGGGACTTCTTCTGCTGATCCTGGTCATCTTCCTGCTGTTCGGCGGGGGTGGCTATTACGGCTATCGCTCCGGCTATTACGGCGGCGCGCATTACGGCGGCGGGCTTGGCCTGATCGTGCTGATCCTGGTGCTGTTCCTGTTGTTTGGCGGGCTGGGGCATCACTACCCCTACTGACCGCCTCGATTGTGGTTTGAGCGGCTGTTCCGCCGAGGTTTGAGAGAGGTTTTCAAGGCGTTCCCGGCCCCCTCCCGTCTCGGGAGGGGGCGAGGGGCGTTGTGCGGTTCGCAGGACTCTTCGGCTTTGTGCGGTTCGCAAGACCCTCCCCTGTCCCCTCCCGCAAGGGGAGGGGGACGCTTACATCGGGACGCGGTGCTGTGGGGGATAGCGGAAGCTGACGCGTTTCAGCAGCCGCGAGTAATGGCCGGGGAATGGGTCGCGGCGGTGCATCGTGTGGCTGTTGTCCCACATCACCACGTCGCCGACCTGCCAGCGGTGCTTGTAGATCAAGTCCGGCTGCGTCATGTGCCGCAGCAGCTCCGCGAACAGCGGCTGGCTGTCGGCTTCCGGCTCGCCCTCGACCTCCGCCGTGTGGCTGGGACTATAGTAGATCGATCGCGTTCCGAGCAGCGGGTGGGTGCGCACCAGGGGGTGGGGCGAGTCGGGTGCGCGCTTCAGTTGTTCCGCGGTCATCGCGAGGTCCGGCCGCCCGGTGGCGTCACGCCGGTTGTGCCGGTCTACCGAGTTGACGCCGCGCCGCCCCTCGATCCGCGCCTTGAGCGCCTGGGGTAGCCGGTCATACGCGGTGGCGAGGTCGGCGAACCAGGTATCGCCGCCCTCGGGCGGGATTTCCTCGCCGAACAGAATGGTGCCGAAGGTCGGCTGCGGCATGTAGGACTGGTCGATGTGCCACACCGCCTCGCCATCGCCGAGCACCCCGATGGCGCGGCCGTCCTCCCTTTTATTCGAGACGATCATCACCTCCGGATGATGGCGCGAGTGGTAGGTGGACCGGACATGAATTTCCAGCTCGCCAAATCGCTCGCCAAAGCGCATCAGCGCGGATTCCGTGAGGCGCTGGTTGGGAAAGACCGCGACCTTCCCGTGCAGCCAGGTCTCGCGGATGGCGGCGAACGTTGCGTCGTCCAGCGGCGCGGACAGGTCCACGCCGGTGATCTCGACGCCGATGCCTGGCGTGAGGCGGCGAGTTTCCATGCGATTGCTCCTCCTGAAATTCATGCAGGACCTGACCACGAATTTGCGATGCGGGCCAGCTTTGCCGGAACCTGATCGGTAGTCTGGAGATCCTTGGGCGACAGCTTTGGTCCGCTTTCGGCAGGACGCAACGCGCGATGACAGCGGCGCTGAGCGGGGTGACGCGGGCGGCGACCCTGACGCAGTGCCTGCTGGCGTTCGCACCGAAGCAGCCGCTGCGGCGGCGCGTGGTGGACCTGAACGAACAGGTGACCGGGATGGCAGAGCTGATCCGTGGCACGCAGGGCGAGGCGTACCATTATGAACTTGCCCTGGCCGCGAACCTGCCGCGGTGCTTTCGCGGCGCCGACCAGTTGGAGGCCGCGTTGATGGACTTGGTGATCAACGCGCGCGATACAAGGTTGGGTGCGGGCGATTGAAGATCGACGCGGCCGATACGGTGTTCGACACCGGAGCGTCGCAGCTTCGCGGGATCGCGGCGGGGACGCACCTGGTGCTGGTGGAGAACCTGGATCGAACATCCGCGGTCCGGCCGGGGCTTGACCCGGGCGGTCCTTCGCGGTGAGAGCAGGGCAGGGGATGTCAGCACCATGCACGACCTGGAACGCGCCACGCCGTGGACCGAGCGCCGCTCGGTCAGCAAGGCCGCACTCTATGACGAACTGGCGGGGGAGTTGGACGGTTTGCTCGCGGGTGAACCCGATCCCGTCGCGAATGCCGCCAATGCGGCGGCGGCGATCTATCACGCGCTGCCGGATCTGAACTGGGCCGGCTTCTACTTCCTGCGCGGGGAGGCGCTGGTGCTTGGGCCGTTCCAGGGCCGCCCGGCCTGCGTGCGCATCCCGGCCGGCAAGGGCGTGTGTGGCACGGCGGTGGTGCAGCGCCGGTCGGTGCTGGTGCCGGATGTGGAGGCGTTCCCGGGCCACATCGCCTGCGATACGGCGTCGCGGTCAGAGCTGGTGGTGCCGCTGCTGGTGGGAGATGTGGTGCTGGGGGTGCTCGATCTGGATAGCCCGGTGTTGGGGCGGTTCGACGAGGCAGACCAGGCGGGGTGCGAGCGGCTGGCGGGGGTTATTGTCCGGCATTTGGGTGGGGCTGGTTGAAAGCGGCATGGCTGTGCGCAATTGCCAGACACATGTCAGTCAAGTCACCAGCCACATCGGTCCTAAGCGTTCGGGTCAGCGCCGAGGAGCGGTCCGTCCTGGAAGCCGCGGCAGACCAATCGCGCTCCAGCCTCAGCGACTTCGTGCGCCGCAGCGCAGTGGAGTCGGCGGAAATCGAGGTCCTGGGCCGCGTCGTTGTCACCATTCCGGCGAAGGATTGGGACGCGTTCGAGGTGTGGGTCACACGTCTGGCCGAGGCAATTCCAGCGCTGGCGGAACTCGCGCGACGTGTGACGTGGTCCCCAGCACATCGCGCACGCGTTCGATCGCTTCGATGATGTCGGTAAGGCGCAGCACGGCCGAGCCCTCAGCCGTCAGAATACCGGCACGGCGCTGGCCTCGACCTTCTCCCGCAGCAGCTTGTGAATGCTGTCGCGCGTCATGATGTCGGCCTTGCATCCAAGAATGCGGGCGGCGGCTTCCTTGACCTCCATCAAATCGAACAGGCCGAACTTTCCCCGCTCGTAGTCAAAGAACAGGTCCACATCGGAGTCGTCTCGTGCGTCCCCGCGCGCGGTCGAACCGAACAGGTAAGGGCGGTGCACGCCGAGCTGCCTGAGCTTGGCCTCGTGCTCCTTCAATCGGGCGATGGCATCGGGGCGGTGCATAGTTCCAACATGAGCACCGCGGCCGTTGATTGCAGCAGTCTCCTCGGCCAGGGTCGTGGAGGCCGGCCACCCACGTATTTACTTCGTGCCACACGGCAAAGTCGTGGGTGGCCGGCCTTCGCCGGCCATGACACAGTGGAGTACGATGTAGCCGCAGTTGATTCGGTTGTTTCCCCGCGGGCCCTCACACCCCCGGCTGCCACACCTCCGGCACGAACACGTATCCCTCCGCCGCTCGCGTCACGTGTCCGAATGCCGGGAAATCCAGGTGCATGCCCGCCACGCGCAGCCGGTCGGTCGCCGCCATGTCCATGATCCGCTGCCGCGTCGCGATCGCCTGCGCGCCGTCGATGTCGAACCCGATCCTCGCCCCCGGCCGCGCGAACTGCACACCCGGCATGTGCACGATATCGCCCCAGATCAGCAGGGAATCCCCGCCCGATGCGATCAGCCACCCGGAGTGGCCCGGCGTGTGCCCCGGCTCCGGCACCACGCTGATGCCCGGCAGCACCTCGCCGGTGCTTACCTGCCGCATGCGGTTGCCGTAGGCCGCCATCGTCGCCCGCGCCAGCAGCACGAAGCCCCGGTTGTCCTCCGACGCCCCGGCCAGCACCGCCTCGTCGCTCCAGAACCGAGGCTCCGCCTCGTGCACCACCAGTTCGGCATTGGGGAACACCGCGCGGCCCTCGGCGTCCACCAGGCCGCCCACGTGGTCCGGATGCAGGTGCGTCGCCAGCACCGTGTCCACGTCCCCCGGAGCGACGCCCATCGCCGCCAGATGCGCACCGAACCGACCCATGTCCGGTCCCATCGAACCGCCGCAGCCGCCATCCACCAGCACCAGCCGGTCCGGTATATGCACCAGGAAGGCGTTCACGGTGATCCGGGGCGGCACCGCGCGGAACGCGGCCTCGTGCAGCTTTGTTGCCTCCGCCGCCTCGAACCCCACGAGCCAGTCGAACGCGCCTTCGAACTGGCCGTCGTTCAGCGCGGTCACGACGATGTCGCCAACCGTCAGGTGATGCACCCCCGCGGGCTGGCGGTCGGGACGGGATGGCAGTGGCATGGCGTGTCTCCCCATTGCAGCGAGGCACGGACGATGCCGACCACGACGCAGCGCTGCAAGGGAGCGCGACGCAATGGTGCCAGGGAGTGCGGTGCGACGGTGCAGGGAAGCCCGTCGCCGCATAATCAGCAACGCTTCCGCAGCCCCCGCGCGACGGTGCCCGTCACTACCACCGCCGCCTGGGCTGCCTCGCACGCCCGAGCCCCGGCGTGGCAGCCAATCCAGCCGCGTGCATAGTATCCTCCCCGGCCCGCCCACGCCGCCCCATCGCGAGACCAGGCCCATGCTGCTTGCCTCGAAGACCTACGACGTCGACGACATCCACGCGGCCCAGGAGCTGTACCACGCCAACGGCTGGACCGACGGACTGCCGATCGTCCCGCCCACCCCGGACGCGGTCGCCGCCTGCCTCGACTGGGCGATGACCCCGCCCGGCCAATTGCTCGGCATCGAGCCGGTGCGCGGCGTGGCGATCACCGCGGAGAAGCTGGCGATCAACGCCGTCATGGCCGGCTGCCTGCCGATGCATTTTCCGCCCGTGCTGACCGCCTTCGCCGCCATGCTGCAACCGGAGTTCCTGCTGCACGGCGCCACATCCTCCACCGGAGGCTGCGCCGTGCTGATCGTGCTGAACGGCCCGATCCGGCGCGAACTCGGAGCCGCGGGCGGGTTCAACGCGCTGGGCAACAGCGACCGCGCCACCGCGGTGATCGGCCGCGCCATCCGCCTGGCGCTGATCAACATCCTGGAGGTGCGGCCGGGCGGCATCGACCGCTCCACGCTCGGCCACCCGGGCAAGTTCAGCTACTGCGTCGCCGAGGACGAGGAAGACTCCGCCTGGCTGCCGCTGCACGTGCAGCGCGGCCTGCCGGCGGAGGTCTCGGCCGTCACTGTCATGGCTGCCGGCGCGCCCCGGCAGATCATGAACGAGTGGACCACGCAGCCGGAGGAAATCCTGGAAACGTTCGCCGCCGAGATGCGCGCCAACATGCGGCACTACTCGATCTGGAGCGGCAACTACGCGATCGTGGTGCCGAAGCAACTGCGCGATCACCTGCAAGCCGCCGGCTGGAGCAAGGCCGACATCGCCGCTTTCATCCACGCCCGCGCCCGGGTGCGCCGCGGCGAATGGGCCGAGGTGGGCAAGGCCGCCGTGGTGCGCGACCGGGGCGACACGGAACATGCGGCGCTGGCGTCGGCGGAAGGGTTGTTGGTGGTGGCGGCCGGCGGCCCGGCGGGCGGGTTCGGCGCGGTGATCCCTCCCTGGCTGGGCGATAAGAGCAGGGCGGTGACGCTGCCGATCGGGGCGTGCGTGGAGTGCGGGCCGGAACCCGGCAACGCGGGCGACTCCGGCGCGGCCTGATGTGGACGCGACGGTCCCTGCTGCTGGCCGCGTCAGCGCCGGTGCTAGGCGCGCTCGCGCCCGATGCGCCGTCTGCCGCGCTCGCGCCCGATGCGCCGTCTGCCGCGGAACGGGCAGCCATGGCGCGGGTCGCCGAGGAGTTTCGCTCGTCCTACGCGATCCCTGGCTTGTCGGTTGCCATCAGCCGCAACGGCAATCTTGTCTATGTCGAGGCGTTCGGCGTCGCGGACAGTCAGACCGGTGAACGCCTGACGCCAGGGCACCGTTTCCGGATCGCCAGTGTCAGCAAGTCGATCACGTCCGTTACGATCTTCCGGCTGATCGAGCAGGGCCGCTTGCGATTGGGGGATCGCGTGTTTGGTCCGGGGGCGATCCTGGGCGACAGTTTCGGGCCGCCACCGTACCGGTCGGGCGTTGACCAGATCACCATCGACCATCTGCTGACCCATACCGCCGGCGGCTGGCCGAATGACGATCGGGATCCGGCGACTCATAATCCGCAATGGTCCCTCCGTGCATTGATCGACTGGGCCATTCACAATGTTGCTCTCGATCGGACTCCGGGCACCAACTTCGCCTATTCCAATTTCGGCTACTGCGTGCTCGGCCGCGTGATTGAACACCTGACCGGCCAACGCTACGACGACTTCGTCCGGCAGGACGTCCTTCGGCATTGCGACGTCACCGGCATGGCGATTGGCGGCAATACGCTGGCGGAACGGCAGCCGATGGAAGTGCGGTATGACGGGCAACGCGGGGAGCAACCGTACGCATGGAACGTCGCGCGCACGGATTCGTACGGCGGCTGGGTGGCGCGCCCAACCGACCTGGTAAACTTCGCACTGCGCGTAGACGGATTTCCCGAGCCTCCGGACATCCTGCAACCGGCGACGATCCGCACCATGACGACGCCAAGTGTTGCCTCGCCGAGCTATGCGCGCGGCTGGTGGGTAAACGGGTTCGGCGACTATTGGCATACCGGCTCGATGCCAGGTTCGGCCACGATCGTGACGCGCACGCATGACGGGTTCTGCTGGGCGGCGTTTGCCAACTCGCGGCGTCCGGAGACCGGGATGGAAGGCAACCTCGAACAGCTGCCTCGGGAGATGCGGAAGCAAGTGGCGACATGGTCGAGTTGGTGACAGCAGTCGCGGCGCATCGCCGTTGCCGGCATCGTTGGCGGAGCACTGCCGGGCCGGTGAGGCTGCCTCCATGCCCCTCCAGGTCCTCGATCCCGCCAACGAGACCACCATGCCGTTCGTCTCACGAACGTCTCGTTTCCTGACTGGCGGGACGGTGGCCCATGGGATGAGAGGCGCGCGTGGCCGGGGTTCGTTGGCCGGTGCGGCTTGTTGCAGGTTCCGGTAGGCTCGGGGTTTGTGGCCCGGACCGGGCGTCTCATCATCGTCTCGTTTTCTGCTGCGTGAGACGGCGGCGTCATGGGCGAGAGGGCACACGCTCTGCCCACGCAGCGGACCCGCGCCCCGCTGGGCATGGGGTGTTGCCGCGCGGACGCGATGCAGTCCGAGCCACGGGACAGGTGCATGGGGTTTTGCCAACCGTCCGGATGACGCTGCGCCACTGGTGCCGGCGGCGAGGCGGGCGGGGCCGACGCGGCCCTCGGCGGAGCGGCTGTCGTCGCGAATAGGTGCATGGGGTTTTGCCGCGGGTCCGATGTCAGGGCGGCGGCGGGCCGGGCTGGGATGGCGGCGGCGTTCAGGCGCATCGCGTTCTCGCTCGTGGTGATGAGCAGCCTCTCCGGCAGCGAGGTGCGGCGGGCGGGGAAAGCAAGAATTTGGAACCACCGATGCACACCGATGCACACCGATGGGACAGGGGCCACCGATCCGGCTCGGCTCGCCAGGGCGCTTGCTGCGATAGCCGCCGTGAACAGCCGTGCCGGACCCGGACCATCGGAGTGGTTCTCACGCGCCGACCGGGCGGACCGGGAAAATTTCTGCCGTTTACCGGCAAAGCTGCGCCGTTGCCCCATGAGATGCCAATCAGAAGGTCACTCGCACACCTGCAAATCCCGCGACAGGCGCCGCTATGTTGTAGCTGCGGGTATCGGTGGTGCCCGGCGCCGGCAGGAAGGTGACGGAAGACGTCGGCGAGAAAGTCCCGTAAACATAGTACGTCGTATCCAGGACATTCTGCACCAGCCCAAAGAGCTGGATGTTCGGTGTCACCTGATAGCTGGTATTCAGGTTCAGGACGAAATAGCCGGGCAGCGGCTTTACCAGGTTTGCCTCGTCGCCGAACAGGTATTGGCTGGTCGCGGCGACTCCGCTCAGTCCGACGGTCCAGGCGTCGGTCACTTTGTACTTCAAGCCGATCTTGAGCAGGTTTGTTGGAACTCCGGGAAGCCGGTCACCAGGTTGTACCATGATATTGCCGTTCACATCAGCGCCGGGATTCAGCGGGCTGGATTCGATGAACGAGCTTTGGAAGGTCGCGTCCGTGTAGGTGTAGTTGAGATAGGCCATCCAACGGTTGCCGTGCCACTGAACTCCGGCATCAAACCCCTGGCGCTGGGTCGCGCCGACGTTCTGGAAGAAGCCGCGGCCCAGGACGGGGCTCTGCACGAACTCAATGTCGTCGTCCAGGTTGGTGTGAAACAGGCCGAGATTCCAATCCAGCTTCGCGCCGGGAAAGGGTGTCAACGTGCCACGAAACCCGGCCTCGATGCTGTGCCCGACGACCTGCTTCAGGTTCGGATCGCCGGTAAAGAAATTGGCGAGGCTGCACGGGCTCGCAGGGCTGGCGCAGCTTAGCTCGGCCGGCGTCGGCGCGCGGTTGGACGTCGAATATGAGGCGTACACGGTGAAGGCGCGGTTCAGCCGATAGGTCAGGCCAACGCCCGGGTTGAAGTGAGTGAAGCTATGATTGCCTGAAAGCCCTGTTCCCAGCTCATCGTTGAGGTCTATTTGCTCGGCATTGAACCGCCCGGAGACGTTGGCCGACAGTTGCGGCGTGATGTCGAACGTATCCGTGAGATAGACGCCATAATAGGCCGTGCTGACACCCAACTTCACCGGTATGTCGGTGCCGTCTGCCTGATCGGTGACAACCCCGTTGGGGGCGAAGGCGGGCCCGATGAAGTTTTCCGTCACTTGATCGAGTCCACCAATCGCCGTGGTGGCGCCGAACAAGGTGCTGGAGCCGTCGAAGCTCACCCCGGCCACGAGTTGATTGCCGTGATCGAATATCCTGTCCTTGTTGGTAACCTGAACCGCGACACCATAGCCGTTGGTGTTGGTCGTCTGGCTGTCCCAGTCGGAATAGGGGCCGGCGCCGAAGAAAGCCGGAATCGGGTTGGCGTTGCGGTCGGTGGCGAGCACGTCGGTACCCGCTTCGCACAGGAATCCCGAAACAGTATTGCATGGTCCGAAATCCGCAACATTGCCATTGCCGACGCGTTGCAGGAAATAGTCGTAGTAAGTGACGGCCTGTACAGACGTTGTGTCACTGAGCTGCACGTCGGCATTCAAACTGATCAGCGCATAGGCGTTGTTGACCGGGCTCGGCCCGGTGAACTGCGCGCGAGGATCGACGGCCAGCCACTGGACAGGCGTGGTCCCTGGCGCCTCCAGCGTTGTCTGGGCGAGGTCGATGTTGAGATGCACCTCTGCGCGTTCGCCGCGCCAGCCAATGTCAGCGTAGAGCTGTTTCAGGGCTTGCGACTGATCATCGCGCCACCCGTTCTCGGTCAGGCCCGAGGCTGCGATATAGACGGCGGTGTTGCCGGCCTGCTTGCCGTATTGAAATGCACCCGCGACCTGCCCAAAGGACCCGCCATAGGCATCTATCTCGCCACCGTGATAGGTGAAGCCGTTCTTGAGCTGGATCGCGATCGAGCCGCCCAGCGCGTTGAGTCCGAAGACTGGATTGGCACCCTCGATGTCCATGGTATTGATCGCGATATCGGGGATGAGGTCGAAGTTCACGGTATCGCCAAATGCCTGGTTGAAGCGGATGCCGTTCAAATACACCGCCAGCCCCTGCGGCGTTCCCTCAAGCGGGGAGGCCACAAAGCCGTGGTAGTCCACATCGGGTTGGAATGGGCCACCGGCGGCGCTGTCAAGCTGCACACCCTGTGCCTGGTCCTGCAACGCGTTCAGGTAGCTGGGTGGTCCCTGCTGCGTTATGCCTTGGCTCGTGATGACCTGGGTCTCCGCCGGCACCTTGTTCCGATCCATACCGGAGCCAAGCAGCGGCGTGGGAGCGATGATATCGACCGGCGGCAGTTCCGGCACCGGTGCGGCGGCGTCGGGTGCGGCGGTCATTGGCGCCGGCTGGGAGTTCGCCTGTGCCAGGGCCAGCCCCGGCAACAGGCACGCCAGCACGCCCAGCGCTGCACCGCACTTCATTCCTGCCTCCCGACCGAGCTCACTTTGCTTTTTTGCTGCGTCGCACGTCGTTGATGGTGCTCAGGCCTTCAGTGCCGCAGGCCCGGCCCGATCAATAGGAGCAGAGGGAACAGTACCGATCGGGTGTCCGTCTATTGCAAAAAGTGAAGACGATACGGCAGCAAGTGCAATCGTCCTGGCACTTTTGCATCGAGCAGCGTGCATCGTGCAGCGCTGTCGCCAGGCCTCCATCGCATGGCGCGCAAGAGGGTTGCGCAGGCGTATGTATACGCCCGATGATCGATAGCTAAACCTGCGTGGGTGGGGATTTATGGCGTCCATACGCAATCAGGAATCACGTGGTGAGCCGGCTTTTCATCGCGGGTTCTGGCCAGGATCCCTGCATGGCCGGCTGGTGCTGGTACCATCGGCGCTGCTGGTTTTCGGCCTGCTCATCACCATCGGCGTCATTTTGCTGCACGCAAGGAGCCGCATTGCGGCAGAGGTCACGTCGAGCGTGGAACTCGCACACGACCTTGCAACGACCGCGCTGCGCAACGTCGCCGATGCCGGCAGCGAGTCGGCAGCGCTTGCCGCCCTGGCGCAGGACGTGCCCCAGGTACGGCACGTGGAGTTCGTACTCGAGAGCTCCGGGAGCGCTGCCTTACCCGCGGCGCAGCCCGGGATTGGCGAAACTGCGCCGCGCTCCGGTCCGATCCTGGCGTCCCTGCTGGCCCCGACGCCCGTCGAGCAAAGCTTTCCCGTCGTTGTGCATGGAAGAGCTGTTGGCAGACTCATTGTGCGTTCGAATCCGACCGATGAGATCGCGGAAATCATCGGCGAGGTAGAGCTGTTTGCGACCGTGCTGATGGCGCTGTGTCTGTTGACCATAGGCGGTCTTCTGCTGACGGTACGGCGATCGTTGCGTCCGCTGCAATCGCTGACGGCAGGGTTCGACCGGATTGAGCACGGCGATTTCCGCCCGATCTCGGAGATCCCGGTCGCCGAACTTGCGCGGGTAAGCCGGCAGTTCAACCGGTTCGCCATGTCGCTGCAACGTGTGGCCTCGGACAACCGGCTTTTGATCGATCGGCTGCTTTCGATGCAGGAGCATGAGCGGAAGGAATTGGCGGCAGAGTTGCACGACGAGTTCGGTCCCGCGCTGTTTGGTATCCGCGCGGAAGCCGCCTGTATCATGAAGATGGCACCGTGCGAAGCCGAGACCCACGCACGCGCGCGATCAATCGCCGAACTCACCGACGGGATACAGCGTGTCAACTATCGGATGCTGGAGCGCCTGCGGCCGCTGGTCCTGGAGCACATGGGGCTGTCCCAGGCGTTGCAGCAGTTGATAGCGTCCTGGCAGGCCCGCTGCCCCGCTATCACATGGTCGCTCGACGTATTGCCTGATATCGGCGCGCAGCGTGAATCCATCGGGTTGATGCTCTATCGAGCAGCGCAGGAGGCCATAACCAACGCGGTGCGGCATGCGCAGGCGTCGGCAATCAGCGTGCGGCTCGCACGAGAATCGACCGGCAAGCTGGTGCTCGCGGTACGAGACAATGGCCGGGGCCTGCCGGAATCCTTTCGCTACGGATTTGGGTTGCTCGGCATGACGGAGCGCGTCCGCCAGGTGGGCGGCACGCTCACCGTCTGCAATGCGCGACCGGGCGTTGCCGTTGAAGTCGCCATCCTCGACCGCGGACAGCCAGTCACGGAGGCAGCGCATGCGGATCCTGTTGATTGAAGATCATCCGATCGTGCGGACCGCCTGCCGTCGCATGTTGGAGGTGAGACGGGACGTGGAAGTCGCCGAGGCCATCACCGCAGCGGCGGGGTTGACCGTGGCCGGCAGCTTCTCGCCCGATATCATCATCCTGGATTTGCGACTACCGGATGGCAGTGGTCTCGACTTGCTCGAGCAGCTCATGACGGCGGACCCCGATCGGAGGGTCATCGTATTCACCATGTACGAAGACCCGGTGTTTGCATCGCGTGCGCTGGAAGCAGGCGCTCGTGGCTACATTACCAAGAACGACGATCCCGAGGTGCTTTTGCAGGCAATCGATGAGGTGTGTTCCGACGGCATATTCCTGACACCGGCGATGGCGCAGAAACTCGCGCTGATGACGGCGGGCGCCGATACCGGCCCTCTGCGCAACCTGTCGCCGCGTGAGCGGCAGGTGGTGGGCTTGCTCGGTCTTGGCAAGACACTGGCGGAGATCGCCGAGGAGCTGAATATCAGCTACAGAACGTCGGCCTACGCAGCAGCGCAGATCAAGGTCAAGCTGAAGATCCCGAGCACCGCCGCGCTGATCAAATGGGCGGTAAATCATTCGCAGCATTCGTAAGGCACCGACCCGAGCGCCTCGATGCCCATCCTGGATGCGGAATGCGGAATGTTTGGAACAGAACACCGTTTCTCAGACGCAAGAATCATGCGCGGCATAAGGCCCCGGTGGCAAGTCCGCCACCATCGCAGGGGCTGCCTCATGGCCCTTGCCTGACGTCCATGGACCACGACCGAACCTGGCCCGCCCGAGCCCACCCCCGACGTCTCGCCCAAGCCCACCTCCCAACATTGACTCCCCCGAACCCCCGCCCCGAAACTCCGCGCATGCCCCTCCAGGTCCTCGACCCCACCAACGAGACCA
>DATHNI010000305.1:0-8393 GCA_035486135.1 Acetobacteraceae bacterium | reverse complement strand
CCGCGGCGGCTGGCGCACCGCCCGCGATGTCGGCGTCAACTACTTGCTCGCCGCGGAGAGGTGAGCAGGATGCGTGCGTTGAAGTTAGGGTCCGTTCGGGAACGATCGAATCAATTGGGGCGGGTCACAGCTCGCTGTGTCTTGGCCCGGCCAAGCCCGGCCATGACACAGGGCTTTGCGGCGCGGATGGTCGAAGCAGTTATCTCCCTCCGGCCCCTCAGCTCGACTTTCCGCATTTTACGCGGTCGGGTAACCAGTCTCTACGGATTGTCTTGCCAGTCCGGCACGGATTACGCCGGTGCCGGTCCGTTGCCGGGAGATCGGAAAATCGACCCTTATCGATGCGCGGCTTGGCCGCTCGCGATAACGGCCGCGCATTGATCGTCGGTCACGTCGACGCTCGTGCGTCCGCGGACCGCTGTTGGCGCAAGCTCGTTACACATGCCGTGCTGACCGTGCGGTGTGCGCACGCGCGCAAGGTCATCGCGGAGAAGATGCGGAGGACCGCTGAGAGCCGCGGAGGCCATGTGCCTCCCAGGCTGCGGAGACGGCACGCGGCCTCGGCGGCTCTCAGCGGTCCTCCGCATCTTCTCCGCGATGAACTGCGGCGGATTGCCGGGCAGCCCGTGCCACCGCGATGACTTGGCACCCCTGCCGTGTCCCATCGTCCTGTCAAAATGCGGAAAGTCGAGCTTAGGTCGGGTCCGGCGCATCCGGCAGTAAACCGCAGCTTGCCGATGGTCAGTCCGCGACCGGCATGGAACGACCGCTGCCCGTCAGTGACTCCGCAGCCGATCGTTGAATCCTGCTGCCGGCAACATCGCGCCGCGCTGTCGAAGCGGCACTATCCGCCAGGGCACCCAACGAACCGCAGTTCGGGCGGGCTATCGCCGCTTCCGTGGCCCACCTGCCACGGCTATGTGATATTAATCCGCTTTCTAGGAAATAAAGCTTGACACGCTCAGCCCTCCCGTCGTATAGGTCGAGGCAATGCGAGACCCGCTCACCGTTCCGGCCGAAGCCTATGCCCCCGATGCGGATCGGGCCGATCCGGACGCGGCCGCGCAGTTGCCGGCATGGCTCGTCCATTTCCTCGCCCTGCTGATCTTGTTCCTGCTGGAGCATGTGCTCGCCGCTCGCCTGCGCCGCTCCCGCAAGATGGCGGCCTTGTGGCCGGACCAGCGGCCCGACCTTCCGGCGGGCTCGACACAGGCCGGAGCCGCGTCGATCCGCGGCCATTTCGGTAACGCGATCGCCTGGATGTGCCACCGCCGTGGTATCGGGCCCGGGCATAAGGACTGGCCGGAGCTGTCCCGCGCCATCGTGGCGTTCGGCGGCAGCCTGAGGGGGTTCCACGCCGGCGCTCCGGCTCGCGGGCTGCAATGGTGGGAAAACCCCAACGTCGTGCCGGGCATTATCCCTGGCTTCGGCACGCCTGCGCCGACCACGACGCTGCTACAGCGCGTGGCTGTTGCGAGTGCTGCGCCGCCGGCGCCGGACGCCATGCAAGCCGAAGCCGCACATGCAAGCTTGCCCGGGTCATGGTTGTTCGCCGCAGGGCGGCAGGTTTTTGCTCGTGCCGGCCCCGGTCCGACGACCGGGCCGCCAGGGTGCCCGGGACTGCCTGACCTGTCATGCCTGACGAACGGGGCCGGAGCACGGCTGGCCCCGCCGTACTGATTCGTGCCGACTGAAAATCCCGGGCCACGCACGGCAAACGCATTCAGTGGGTTCAATCCACTGACGCTCCTCCCGCGCTATGAGAATGAGTGACCCACGGCACTACGCAGCGTTCCGCATCAACCGCTGCACTACGAAGTCCGTGTCCATCACGTCGCCGAAGATCGCGTAGAACGCCAGGAGCGAGGCGCGATGCTCCTCCATCGTCATCGCGGCATTCGCATCGGTCACCATCACCGTGCGGAAGTTCGTCATCATGGCGTCGCGGGCGGATGATTCGCAGCACACATTGGTCACCGTCCCGGTGATCAGCACCGTGTCGAACCCACGCGAGCGCAGCCGATACGGCAGGTCCGACGCTCCGGGCAGGAACGCGCTGAAGCGGTATTTGCGCACAATCTCGTCCTCGGGGCGCACGTCCAGGTCCGGCCAGAGTTCCTGGCCCTTGCTGCCCTCGCTCATCGCCGCTTCCCGCCGGGCGCGTGCCGCCGGCGTCATCATCGCCTGCGACACGCTCCACTCCGCCGAGGCGCGGGCGTCGAGCGTGTTCATGATCCAGAACACGCCGCCACCGCTGGCGCGGACCGCAGCGGCGAGGCGGTTCACGTCCGGCACGATGTCACGCGCCATCGGACACACGGCATGGCCGACGTCGTCGTCCATGAAGGCGTTCTGCAGGTCCACCACAACCAGGGCCGTGCGGCGTGGATCGAGGTCGGCGAACGGATGCGGCGTGCCGCAACGCGCCACCACGCGCGCGGTGATGTGGTCGGGAACGTCATCCAGCCAGCGCATGGGTTTCTCCCGGGTCTGAACATCATGGAACAGAGCAGCGTAACGCTTCTGCCGCATTATACCGAAGGGCCGTGCGAAGCCGAGCGCTTCCTTGTGCGCGCGGGAGTTTGCCCCGCGGCACCCTCCGTTGCACACTCGCCATTCTCCATCGCCGCCGCAGGGAGGCCCACCATGCGACCGTCAGCCGAAGCGAAGATCGCCCGCCTGTCCGAGGCCCCGTCGGTGTCGTTTGGTCCGTTGGCACACTACCAGCGGCTCACCGGCGAGGATGGGCTTCCGGTGTTTACCGGCGTGCAGACCTGCCAACCCGGCTATGCCACGCCGTTGCATTGGCACCCCTATGTCGAGTGCCTGTTCGTACTGGAAGGCAGTATGGAGGCGTGGCTGGAAGGCCAGCAGGATCGCCCCACGCTACTGTCGCCCGGCGACATGATCGCATTGCCCGCCTGCACGCCGCATGTCTTT
The DNA here is from genome assembly GCA_035486135.1 of Acetobacteraceae bacterium. Taxonomy (GTDB): domain Bacteria; phylum Pseudomonadota; class Alphaproteobacteria; order Acetobacterales; family Acetobacteraceae; genus JASHVB01. The sequence goes on along the minus strand of DATHNI010000305.1, from coordinate 5,453 downwards.
CGCAACGCCGGCGACGGCATATTGCGATTGCTTGGCATCCACGCCTCGCCGGCACGCATCGTTCACCGCATGGACGAATGAGGCGTCGCCCAACGGCATGAGGCATCGCCTGGGCGAATAAAGCAGCGCCTGCGAGAATAAGGCAGAGCCTGAGAGAATAAGGCGGTGCCTACGGGAATATGGCATCGCGTAGAGGAATAAGTCAGCGCTTAAAGGCATAAGGCAGCGCTCAAACGAATAACGCAGCGCTAAAATCGGTCAGGCGTCTCATAGGCGCATCGCATAGATGCACAAGGCATTCGCAGCACCATGAAGCCGCTTTAACACAGCCGACACGAAAATCGCTAGTTCACCTGAAAGTGGGCAATATTCCGACACGATTCTTTGCACCCATCCTACATGCGCAGGGCATAGTGTGAGCCCTACGCCAAAGGGATGAGGACAGTGCGATGTGCACAAGACAGACCGCGGCATCGACGTTACGTGAATGGCTGCGAGACCCGATGATCCGCCTGGTGATGGAGAGCGATGGCGTGACCGAGCGCGAAATGATCGCCCTGGTGCGGCGCGTCACCGCCGCCGTGGCGTCGCGCCCGGATCCGGTGCCGACCTTGTCGCGCTGGCATGTCGAGGAGGGTTGTGCCGCCTGGTGACAACCGGGCGACGCCAGCCCGCGCGCCGGCGTCTGTCGGGGTGGCGGGCGCGGGCGCGCCATCCGCGATCTGCCTTGCCGCAGCAAACAAGGTTGTGGATGCCAACCGTGGAAGGCATGCGGGAAAACGGCAGTGTCAAGCCAAGCCGCCGCGTGCGCGGCTCCTGCTGGTACGCGGTAGTCCTTTCCCGCTGTCATGGCGGGCCTTCAGGCCAGGTGCCGGCGGCATGGCCTGACCGGGCCATCAATGCGGCCGCGGTTCCGCGATAGGCGGCCAGGCGAGGGCCGGACATGACTCCTGGGGGATAGCGTCTCCTCCTGGCATTGTGATGACGTTGGTCAAAACCCGGGACTGCCCGCGTAGCCACAGAGCCGGTACGCCCATAGTTCAGCAAAATTGACCTAAGCCAATTGACTCTGTCATGGCGCCCTGCTCACGCCCGCCGGACGCGGCCTTCCGTGCCGTCAATTCAACGGTACACCCATGCCAAAGTGTGCATAAACTCATGCGGTGGCAGGCTAACGCGGGCCAATCGATCGCCGCGAATGTCGGGAAATTTGACAACTTCGCGTCATGCGCGGGCGGCGTCACGCGCAAGTGTCTATTGGGTTTCACTTTTTCGTTATGGCATGGTTTCTGCATTCTTCGGCCCAAAGGCCATTGGGAGCAGGTGCAGATGTCCGCCGCCGATGATCGCCGCGAGAGAGTGATCTTATTTTGTGTACCGGCGCTGGTTCTGCTGCTTGGTTGCGGCGCCAGCCTCCTGCCCCCCGCGACTCTGTCCCAGGTGCTCTCCTGCCTGACCGTCTGGACCTGCCTGTCGCTCCCGCTGTCGGTGCTGGTGGGCCACTGCGCGCTGAGCGAGGACTGATAGACCGGCCAACAGCGCGCCGCGGCAGGTGGCAGCCTGCTTTACGCCATGCGACGAGCTGCCTTCGAAGGGTGACGCGTCGCGACCGGATGCCGGCGGCTGGGTGCGCGTCGCCAAGGCGTCCTACAGTTCCTCGACCTGCTCCACCCCCGGCAGCAGTTTCAGCGCCTGCGCCAGCCGCGGCGTCACGTTGAAGCCGCCGGGCAGGGCGATCTCCACGCTTTGCTCCGCGCCGAGGCGAGGCACCAGCACCACCCGACCCTTGCCGCTGCCGGCGGTGCCGAGCAAGTCGCGGATGTGCGGCACCGTGGCGGTTTCCCGCAGCCAGACGCGCATCGAGGCGCCCGCCGCGGCCGCCGCCTGGTCGAGCAACACCACGTCCTGCGCGGTGACGCGTAACGCCTCGCCCTCCAGTCGCAGGTCGGCGGTGACCAGCAGGTTGGCGCCATCGGCCACCGCGTCACGCGCCCGGGCCAGGACTTCGCTGAACAGCGTGACCTCGCAGGAACCGGAGGCGTCGGACAGCCGCACCCAGGCCATCCGGCTGCCGGTGCGCGTGATGCGTTCCTTCGTCGCTACCACGTTACCGGCCAGCTTCACCCGCGTTGCGCCCGCCTGGGCCCGCGCCTCTACCTGGGCGCAGGGGATCACCCCGAGCCGGCGCAGCGCCTGGGCGTAAGCGTCCAGCGGGTGGGCGGTGAGGTGGAAGCCGATCGCCTCCGCCTCGAAGGCCAGCCGTTCGAGCTGCGGCCAGTCCGGCGACGGCGGCAGATGCAGCTTCTCCGTCGGTCCACCGCCGCCGCCGAACATGGCGATCTGGCCGCTTTCGCGTTCCTCGGCGAGGGTAGTCGCACGGCGCAGGATGGTCTCCGCCGCGGCGAACAGGCGGGCTCGATTGGGCTCCATTTTGTCGAACGCGCCGGCCTTCACCAGGTGTTCGATCTGCATCCGGTTGAGCTGGCGCGGATCGACCCGCGCGGCGAAGTCGGCGACGTCGGCAAACGGTTTTTCCCCCCGCGTCGCGACGACCGCCTGCATTGCCGCCAGGCCGACCTTCTTGATCGCGGCCAGCGCGTAGCGGATCGCCAGCTTGCGCTCCGCCTGCTCGGAGTGCGCCGCGCCGGGCACCGGGTCGCCAGGCTCGATGTATTCCACCGAGAAGTCCGCCAGCGACCGGTTGATATCCGGCGGCAGGATGCGCGTGCCGGCGCGTTCCGCTTCCTGCTTCAGCGCGGCGAGCCGGTCGGTATTGCCCAGCGCCAGGCTCATGCAGGCAGCGATGAACACCTCCGGGTGGTTCGCCTTCATCCAGGCGGTCTGGTAGGCGACCAGCGCGTAGGCCGCGGCGTGCGACTTGTTGAAGCCGTAATCGGCGAACTTCGCCATCAGGTCGAACACCTCGGTGGCTTTCGCCGCGGGGATGCCCCGACCTGTCGCGCCGCGCTCGAAAATCTCGCGCTGGGCTTCCATCTCCGAGCGGATCTTCTTGCCCATGGCACGGCGCAGCAGGTCGGCGCCGCCCAGGCTGTAGCCGCCCATCCGCTGGGCGATCTGCATCACCTGTTCCTGGTAGACGATGATGCCGTAGGTCTCGCTGAGGATATCGGTCAGCTCCGGGTGCGGCGCCTCCCACGGCTCGCCGTGCTTGTGCTTGCAGAAGTCCGGGATGTTGGCCATCGGGCCCGGGCGATACAGCGCCACCGCGGCGATCAGGTCGTCGAACCGGTCCGGCCGCATCTGCCGCAACACGTCCCGCATGCCCTGACCTTCGAGTTGGAACACCCCGCCGGCATCGCCGCGCTGCAGCATCTCGTAGGTCTTCGCGTCGTCCAGCGGCAGGCGGTCGAGATCGAGCTCGATGCCGAGCCCGCGCAGCAGCCCCACCGCGCGTTGCAGGATGGTCAGCGTGGTCAGCCCAAGGAAGTCGAATTTTACCAATCCCGCTTGTTCGACATATTTCATCGAATATTGCGTTACGAGGAACTCCGAGCGCGGATCGCGATAGAGCGGGACCAGCTCGATCAGCGGACGGTCGCCGATCACCACGCCGGCTGCATGGGTTGACGCGTGGCGATACAGCCCCTCGATCTGCAGTGCGATTTCCAGCAGGCGGGCGATGCCCTCATCATCGTCGCGCAACTGGCGCAGGCGGGGCTCGCCGTCTATCGCCTGCTGAAGGGTCACGGGATGTGCCGGATTGTTGGGGATCAGCTCGGCGACCTTGTTCACCTGCCCGAACGGCAGCCCGAGCACGCGGCCGACGTCGCGCACCGCCGCACGCGCCTGCAGCTTGCCGAAGGTGATGATCTGCGCCACCCGGTCGCCGCCGTACTCGTTGCGGACATAGTCGATGACGCGGTCGCGCCCCTCCTGGCAGAAGTCGATGTCGAAATCGGGCATCGACACGCGTTCCGGGTTGAGGAAACGCTCGAACAGCAGGTTGAAGCGCAGCGGGTCGAGGTCGGTGATGGTCAGTGCCCAGGCGGCGACGGAGCCGGCGCCGGAGCCTCGGCCGGGGCCGACCGGGATGTCGTGCGCCTTCGCCCACTGGATGAAGTCGGCGACGATCAGGAAGTAGCCGGCGAAACCCATCGATGCGATGACGCCCAGTTCGTAGTCCAGCCGTTCGCGATAGCGGGCACGGGTCGCGGCGTCGGCGCCGATCGCGTCCATGCGGCGGTCGAGGCCCTCGGCCGCCATGGCGCGTACGGTCTCTTCCTCGGTGGCGCCCTGGTGGACCTTGGGGCAGACCGGCAGCAGCGGCTTGCGCGTCTCCATCATCACGGCGCAGCGGCGGGCGATGGCCAGCGTGTTGTCGCACGCCTCCGGCAGGTCGGCGAACAGCGCGCGCATGTCGGCGGCGGGCTTGAACCAGTGCTCCGGCGTGACGCGGCGGCGTTCTTGTTCCGACAGCAGGCGGCTCTCGGCGATGCAGAGCAACGCGTCGTGCGCCTCGAACATGGCGGGGGTGGCAAAGAAGCAGTCGTTGGTGGCGACCAGCGGCAGGTTCAGTGCATCGGCCAGGGCGATCATGCCCGGCTCGATGGCGGCTTCCAGCGGCAGGCCGTGGCGGTGGAGTTCGACGATGGTGCGGTCGGGGAAGGCCTCGGCGAATTGGCGAAGCAGGCGTTCTGCTTCGTCGCGCTGGCCGTCGGCGAGAAGGCGGGCGAGCGGGCCGGTGGTGCCGCCGGTCAGCAGGAGCAAGCCGGTGGCGTGCTGGGCGATGCGGTCGAACGCGAGCTGCGGCCTCTGGCCGGGGTCGGTATCGAGGAAGCCCTGCGACGACAGGCGCTGGAGGTTGGCAAGGCCGGTGGCGTCCTGTGCGAGGAGGACGATCGGCTCAGGGGCAAGCCGGGGATTGTCGGTGCGCGCCAGGGCGAGTTGGCAGCCGATGATCGGCTGGATGCCCTTGCCGACGCAGTACTGGCTGAACTCGAGGGCGCCGAACAGGTTGCCGGTGTCGGTGATGGCTACCGCCGGCATCTGCGCCTCGCGGGCCAGGGCGGGGAGTTTGTCCACCTTGATGGCGCCCTCGCTGAGCGAGTAGGCGGAGTGGGCGCGGAGGTGGACGAAATCAGCGTGGGGCATGAGGCAATGTAGGGCGGCCGCACGATTCGGGGCCAGACCGGTCGGGGAAGAAACCAGGGAGGTGGGCGGCCGCAATCGATGAAAGCCGTCGTTCTGGGGACCGCTGCGCTCCTAACCAGAAACAACCGGTGGTGCCTGCCTCCCACGTCATGGCGGGCGAAGGCCCGCCATCGTGCGTCCGCAAGCGTGCCTTGTCAGGGGGGTGCAAGTCCGTCCTGGGCCTACCGACCAAGCCTGAAGCTGAAGGTAACTGCGTCATCATGAGGTGGGGTGGGGAGCAACCGGAAGCGAAGAAGCAATCCGTAGGAGTACGAACTCGATTCGGCCGGGCCGTCTGGCGA
>DATHNI010000304.1:0-25426 GCA_035486135.1 Acetobacteraceae bacterium | reverse complement strand
TCGTTGCAATCCTGGGGACCAGTTTTGGATGTCGCCGTGGGACCATTTTGGATGTCGTTTGACAATGCCGGGACATGCTACGCCGCCGCCGGCACCGCCGGGGATCGGGCCGGAGTGCGGTCCACGGTGCATGAGGTCCTTGCCGCTTTCGGGTACCGGGATGCCAGAGGGAAGCGGCGGAGCTGCGCGGTCACGATGCAAAGGGTGTCGCCCGCCCGCGCACGCAGGCTGGAGAAAGCGCCCGTTCTGTTGCATGAGGTCCTTGTTACTTTCGGGCACCTTGATGCTGCCGCCGCTTTGGGTGGAAGGACTGAACCGCGATCGTGCCGCTATCACATACCGCGAGTATTTACCGCGACAGCGGTTTAGTCCTTCCAGCCTTATCGGACGCCTCGGACGCCTGCCAGCCGGCCTCGTCGCTCCGTCCGTGTCGGCAGGCGTCCGAAGCGTCCGATAACCCTTAAGCCAAGCGGACCTTCGATCGCTGATATGCTCCAATCGTACTTGGCTACCCGAGCTCAGCTTCCCGCATGGTGCCGGAGAGTCCGCCTCGGCTTGCGGCTTCCCATTCAGCACCTCCGGCCGAGCGGATCATGCCTTACGTTTCGAACGCGAAGATGCGTTTCCAGCCATTCCTTACATTTCGAACGCGAAGATGCGTTTCCAGTCATTCTTCATGCTGATGACCGTCCAAGCCCGCTCCTTCGCCTCGTCCATCAGCGCCTGGGTGAACGTGCCGACCTTAGAGCCCGGCAAACCGCCCGCAGGCCCGTAGGCGTATTCCCGTGCCGCATCGTCGTGATGGACCAGCATCTTCAACCGCGCACCGGCGCCAGTTCCGGTATATTCCAGCATCTGCTGGTCGCCGGTGGAGTTGCCGAACGCCGCATAGGGGCGTTTGCCGATGACCATGTCGATCCCGATCGCCTTGCCGGCGTAATTGTCGTTGAAGAACAGCTTCGGCAGCCGCATCAGTTCCGCCTTGCCGTTCCTGAAGTCGTATTTCGTGACGATGCTGGAGCCGACGACCTGCTGCGTCGGGATGCCATAGACCCGCTGGGAATAGGCCCGCACGAAGTCCTGGCCGCCGCCGGTAACGATGAAGGTTGCGAACTGGTTGGCTCGCAGATACTCCAGAACCTCGGTCATCGGCTGATAGACCAACTCGGTGAACAGCCGCTTGAACCTCGGATGCTTCGCAGCCACCAGCCACGTCGTCGCGATCTCCAGGAAATCCGCCTGGCTCATGCCGGCATGCGTGGCAAAGATGATTTCCGCCCAATCGCGCTCGGACAAATGGGCCAGCGCCGGCAGGTCGTTGGCGAGCGCCGCCTTGAACGGGTCGTGCGATTTCCACTCGGGATGCTGCGGCGCCAGTTCGTGCACGCGGGCTAGCGCGAAAAAAGCCTGAGTGTATAGCGGCTGCTCCACCCACAGCGTGCCATCCTGATCAAACGTGGCGATGCGGTCCTCTGGCGGCACGTAGGTCGCGCTTGCGCGGTCGGTTGTGGCTTTTACGAAATCGAGAATCGTCTGCTTTGCGGGTCCATCATGCCACGAGGGAAGTGGAGTTGCAGCCTGAGCCTCCGCGGCCGTAGCACCAAACATCGCAGGCAGCGTTGGCAGAGCCGAGAGCACGCCGAGCACGAACCGCCGGCTCGCCGCGGCGGAAGCAGATGCTTGCATGTTTGTCTCCTTCGCGTTGCCATGAGTGCAGCGACCGACACGCCGCTTCGCCATCGGCCGCGCATCGAACTAGCGTATTGGGCTGCGTGGGGCGATCGCATTGATCTATATTAAGGGTCCGTTCGCGAACAATCGAATCAATCGGGGCGGGTCAACAGCTCCCTGTGTCATGGCCGGCGAAGGCCGGCCACCCACGACTTTGGTGCTCGCAGCAAGAAAAGACGTGGGTGACCGGGCCAAGCCCGGCCATGACAAAGGGCATTGCGGCGCGGCTGGTTGAAGCTGTTATCTCCCTCCGGCCCCTAGCATCCAAATGTCTGCAACGGATTGCAGTCGGCAGTTGGCGAACGCCGCCTTGGGTGGAGCAGACCCTCAAGCCCGCCGATACATGCTCGCGGCTCGAGGACCGTTCTGGATGGGAACCGAACATGATCGGCCATTCGTCGCGCGCGGCTCACTCTCCGCATGGCTGGCTCGGCAAGCGTACTGATAGTACTCCGCTCAATAGCACGGCGGATATGGATAATACCCGCAGCGTGGTGGCGCAGGCGGATAATACGCGGGCGGACTGTACGGTGCTGGATAGCCGTACGGGTAAGCCGCAGCATTGTACATCGCCGCACGATAGGCGGTACGCCGTGCCACACCCGCGAATGACAGCGGCGTGAAGGGCAGGCCGATGATGTCGATGAACACCGATGCCGGGCCATCCGCACCTTTCAGGTCGCCTTCCAGAACCTGCACCTCGAATGTCAGCTTATCACCCTGAAGGTCCGGATTCTTCAGCACGACGACCGCATCTCTGGTCAGCGCGCCGTCCTTGCTGAACGCCGACACGGTCGCATTCGGCGGATCCTTCGCGAAGCTGGCATCGGGCGCGTTGCCCCACTCCTCCAGCAGGTGCACGGTCAGCGCATGCCCGGCCGCCCGCGTCGGACGGTCGGCGAAAATGACTGCATTGGGTGCCAGGCCGGTCAGGGTCAGCTTGTTATCCGCAAGTGTCGCGCCCGCGGCATTCATAACGATCAGTGACGGCTCCACTTTCGCTGCTTGCGGTTTGCTCGGCACGCCGATCGTCTTCAGCGCCGGCGCGTCCGGCGGCGCCGTCGCCGTGCCCTGTGCGAATACCGATCCTGGCGCGCCGACCAAAGCCACCGCGGTCATCAGCGCCATCGTTGTTCGACGTACGGACATCGCCTTGGGCCCCATAATATAGTCCCCACTCATGTTGGTGGCGGCTCACGTTGCGGTCGCATGAATTGTGATGGCAGCGAACGCCGGTCGTCTATGCATATTCGGCAAGACGGGCGAGGCAGCGAAATTGACAGCATTTGGCGGTCATCGGTGCATCCGCCGAGGTGCCTCGGATGATCGCCGCAACGCCAAAGAGTTCCTCGGTGGAACTCGCGCAATGCATTCCGGCCTGGTGTCGTGCCAGCCATGCGCCGCTCGCGCGCAGGTTATACCAGCCCGCTAAATGTTTGACCCACAGGCCCTGCGATCCTCGTCATGGCGGGCGAAGGCCCGCCATCGACGACTTTGCTGCTTGCAACAAAGAAAGTCGTGGATGCCGGCCTGCGCCGGCCTGACGCGGTTGGGCCGCCCGTGGGTCAATGCATATGCGGGCTGGTATTACACGATCAAGGTGTAACTCTGCTCCGGTATCGGATTCCTGGAGTGGCCCACGTCGCCCCGCGCCGATCTCTCCCGCCCGACGAAGGACTGCTCAGGGTTGGAAGCCTCAGCCAGCCGTAACGAAAACTCCCCGCCAACAACACCCCACTTCAGAACACAATCAGCCGATCCACTTCCCTGCCCCGTTCCGTCGGAGATTCGAAATCCAGTACCGGCCCCACCGGCACGATCCCGGCCGGATTGATCCGCTTGTGGCTCATATAATAATGCCGCTTGATGTGCTGGAAATTCACCGTCGCCGCCACCCCCGGCAACTGGTACAGATCCCGCGTGTAGGCCCACAAATTCCGATAATCCGTCACCCGCCGAAGATTGCACTTGAAGTGCCCGTTATACACCGCGTCGAACCGCACCAGCGTGGTGAACAATCGGATATCCGCCTCGGTCAGATGGTCGCCGAGCAGGAACCGGGATTGGCCGAGGCGTTCTTCCAGCCAGTCCAACGTATCGAACAGCGGGATCACCGCCTCCTCATACGCCGACTGCGTGGTGGCGAAGCCGGCCTTGTAAACGCCGTTGTTCAACGTGTCGTAAACGCGGGCATTCACCGCGTCGATTTCCTCCCGCTTGTCCTTCGGATAGAAATCGCCCGGCTTCGCCCCCACCGCGTCAAACGCCGCATTGAACATGCGGATGATCTCGGACGATTCGTTATTGACGATGGTCTGCGTGTGCTTGTCCCACAGCACCGGCACGCTGACGCGCCCGGTAAAGTTCGGATCGGCCCGCGTATAGAGTTCGTGCAGGTAGCGGCTGTTGAACAGCGGATCGGGGATCACGCCCTCGCCCTGCGCGAACGTCCAGCCTTGTTCCGCCATCAGCCAATGCGTCACCGACACCGGCACGATCTGGTCGAGGCCCTTCAGCGCCCGGACGATCAGCGTGCGATGCGCCCAGGGACAGGCCAGCGAAACATACAAATGATAGCGCCCGGCCGAGGCCGCGAATCCGTCATGCCCGGTCGGCCCGGGACGGCCATCCGGTGTCACCCAGTTGCGGAACGCGGTCTCCTGCCGTTCGAACCGGCCACCGCCGGCGCCCGCCTTTCCCGCATCAGGATCCTGCTCGTGCCAGACGCCATCGATCAGCAGCCCCATAGTGTCCCCTCGTGTTGTTGCCGAACCGGCGGTAGCCCGGTTGTCGCCAGCGCCTGTTGTCGCCAGCGCCTTGGCTCGCGTCAACGCAGCGCGGCGAGATCCGACGGCATTGCCCGGCCGGCGATCTCGGTGACCAGCTTGCGCGTCATCGCCTCGCCGAAGCTATGAAAGTCGTGCACCTCCAGCACGAAACTGCCGGGACCGCCAGTGACGTTCTCCCGATAATAATTGGGCAGCCCGCCTGGAGGCTGGACATGCGCGAAGGTCCAGGACACCGGGTGGTCGTTGATGATCGCCAGGCCGTTGATGGTGATGCCGGCCTTCAGCGCATCGTCGCGCGCCTCGGTCACCTCGCGCCCGGCATTGTTGGTGCCGTCGCCGCAGACGTCGATCACCCGGCGGGGCGTGTTCAGGCCGCTCTCGGCCAGAAGCTGCACGCCGCGATCGACCCCGGAGCTGATCGCCGTCCGCCCCCAGAAGGACCGCGGCGCGGCGGACAGCTTGTCGACGAACGCCTGCGCCGATGCCTTGTCGCGGATCACCGTCCAGTCCAGCACGGTGCGCACTTCGAAGCTGCTGGCGAACTCCACGTAGGCGACGCCGATGGCGCCGTTCGGGCCGCCCTGGATGGCATTGAGCACGGCCTGGCTGGTGAAGGCGGCGGCATAGCCCTGCTTTTCCAGGGTGAACTCGCTGTCGTCGATACTGCGTGACACATCGGTGACAAGCACGAGCGCGACATCGACGTCGTCCGCGGCATGCGCCGCCGGCACGGCCAGGAAGGACGCCAGGAGCAGCGGAAGCATCCAACGCATCTGCGGAACCCAAGCTGGTTGCGGCAGCCTAGCATGGAACGCGGCAACGGCGAGCCGTCAAAGAAAATTCCCGAGTGCGTCAGGGGCTTGGTGAAGGTTAGAAGGGTGAAGGGCAGAAGTTGAAGTGACTCCCCCTCCCCTTGAGGGAGGGGGTTGGGGGGAGGGGTGCGTACAGCCGCTGGCCGTGGCTGTACGGACCCCTCCCCCTGACCCCCTCCCTCAAGGGGAGGGGGAGTCAATCCTACCCTTCACCCTTCACCCTGCGCCTCACCCTTCACCCGGCGCCGCTGCGGCAGGCGCTTACTGGCTCGACCAGATGATGCGGTGCAGCCAGGCCACTTCCGTCAGCTCGAAACTGTAGTCCGGATGGACCGGGTTGAGGCTCTTGAGCTCGACGCGCCGGGCGGAGCGGCGAGTGAGCTGCTTGGCCATGACCTCGCCCTTGTTGGTGCGGACCACAACCCGGTCGCCGCGGCGGATCGGCGCGGACGGCGAGACGATCACCAGGTCGCCGTCGCGGTACACCGGCTCCATCGACTCGCCACTGATCTCCAGGGCATAGGCGTTGGGATCGGCGATCTCCGGCAGGCTCACCTCGTCCCAGCCGCCGCCGACGGGGAAGCCGCCGTCGTCGAAAAAGCCCTCCCCGCCGGCCTGCGCCAGGCCGATCAGCGGGATCCGGCGGGACGGACGTGCCACGTTGGAGGCCAGGGTGCGCGCGCCGGACACCAGGGAGGTGAAAGCCTCCAGGCTGGCGCCGGTGGCGTTCAGCACCTTGGCGACGCTTTCGGTGCTGGGCCAGCGGTTCCGCCCGTCCGGCATGCACCGCTTCGATACGTTGAAGGTCGTCGGGTCGAGCCCGGCGCGCTTGGCCAGGCCCGAGGCCGACAGGCCGTTTTCCGCGGCGAGCGTATCGATCGCCCGCCAGACATCCTCATGTTTCATTGCCGTTCCTTCAGGGCGTAGGGCAGGCACGGCGATCCGCGGTCTTCCCCGGGCGGAGCAGGCCCGGGTCGGACGGTCGCAGGGGGCACGGTGCCGGCGCGGCCGAATCGGCTGCAATCACTCTTTTATAGGATTCGGAGCCGGATGAATAGGAAAAATCGCTTGAAGCACTTGCATTCGTATGCAACCTGTGGTTTTATGTTCTTGTTCTGTTCATCTCACGCGTGCTCTTAGGAAGGAGTCCTCTACCATGGCCGTCGCCGCGCTTTGCATGTTGCCCGCCGCGCCGCCCCCTAGCCGGGCGAACCCATCCACCCAGCCGTTCCGCAGCGTGGACGAGGCCTGGTTCTGGACCATGGCGGCGTTGCGGGCGCGTCGCGACGGCGCGCGCTACACCGCCAACCAAGGCCGCGTCCAGCGGCCCTGTGAGCCGGACGACGTCGTGAAGTGCCTCGACACGCTGTACCGCCGCCGGCGAATCGACCTGGTGCACGCCCGCATCCTGCGCATCTGGGGCGAGCGGCAGAGCGCGCCGAACCCGGCTCACGCCAGCGAGCGGAGCGACTGGCGGTTGTGGCGCGAGGCGCTCGATCGGCTGGAGTGGCCGCTGCGGGTCAAGGGCATTGTTGCCTGATTAATGTGATCTTAAGAAATATTTCCTTGACAACGCTTCGCGCCAGCCGGTAGAACCCTCCCGTCAACGGGCGAGGTGCGCCCGTTGCCAGGTCTCCCCACAACCTCCTCCGAGCCGCTGCCCCTCCGGGCGGCGGCTTTTTCTTTGGCAAAAAGGAACGTCACCATGGCCTTCGCCATTCGCAATCTGTCCGTGCTTGCCTACGCCAACGGGTTCACGCTGTGGCACTACAAGGCCGGCAGCGACCGGCTGCAGTCGGTCGTCGCACGCGACTTCTTCGCCGACGCCGCGGACATGCTGACGCAGGGCGACCTGCTGATGATCTCGGCGGCCGATGGCTGCCGCATGGTGGCGGTCGCGCCGATCGAGGATGGGCTGGTGGTTACCGCCGCGCTGAACTGAGCACCTGGGGCGGCCGGCGCGCCACTTCGCTGGCGTGGCGCGCGGCGCCCTCGGTGGTGATCTCGAACTGCCCATCGGCCCGGGCGCCGGCGAGGCCCATGCCGGCAAGCCGACGCAGGCACGGGCCGTCTTTCAGGCCGGGCGGGCGGCCGATCGGACCGCTCAGCATCAGCCGGTGCAGCGCCGAACGGCAGCAGGTCTCCAGGTAGGGTTCGTTCCACATCTTGCGTGCCGACGCCGCCAACGGCGATATGGGCAGCCGGCGACGCGGATCACATCCCCAGGGCGCGCCGGTAGACGTCGAGCAAGGTTTCCTGTTCCTCGACGTCGGCGGCTTCCTGCTTGCGGATGCGGATGAGCTGGCGGAGCACTTTCACGTCGAAGCCGGCGGACTTTGCCTCGGCGTAGATGTCCTTGATGTCACTGCCGAGCGCCTTGCGCTCTTCCTCCAGGCGCTCGATGCGTTCGACCAGGCTGCGCAACCGGTCCGCGGCGATTCCGCCGGTCTCGGTGTCGGGTTTCGCGACCGCACGCAACGCCATGAGTTTCCGCTCCCCTTCGTGAAGGCGGGCGGGGATAGCGGGGGGTCGGGATGGGGTCAAGGAAGGTCAGGGGCTTTGCCCCATAGGCGTCAGGATAAGGCGGCGCGAAAGGACTCCCCCTCCCCTTGTGGGAGGGGGTTGGGGGGAGGGGTCATGCACGCGACATCTTCGCGGCTTGACCCCTCCCCCAACCCCCTCCCACAAGGGGAGGGGGAGTATTCTTCCGCCGCGCCGTCTTATCCTGACGCCTATGGGGCTTTGCCCCCCGGCCTTCGCTGGGCCCGGGGCGACCTCCGCCACGCGGTGAAGGCCGCCAGGCAATCTACATCGCAAGCGCCGCTGCGCGTGGGGCACCTGCCGCCAGCTCATCGGGCGGCTGGCGGCCGCGAAGGCTGCGGTGCAGCCGGAGACGGCACCGACGACTGTACCGCCGGCTGGTTGGGGTCGAACGTCGGATGCAGCACGCGCCGCCCGTCGGGTCCGATGATGGTAACGGCGTCGGCTTCGATCGAGGCGACGACATACTGCCCGATCCGCGCTCCCTCCGGCACCACCAACGGCCGGCCATCCACGGAACCGGCGAATATCGCGGTCTTGCCGGCCGCAGTCACCACCACGCCGGTCAGGCGTGCCAGGCCGGCGGTTGGGTCGCCGCCGGCCTCGGCCGGCCGCCGATCCGGGGTAAACAGCGGACGGGCGAGCATGGTCGCCACCTCCTGCGCCGACAGCGCGTCGGCCGCGCCGCCGGCGCCCGGGGCGCGCGCGAGTCCTCCCGGATGGGTGGCGGCGATCGGGGTGAGCAACGGCCGTATGCCGCCAGCTCGCACTTCCATGGCGATGATGCCAACCAGCGCCGCGAGCACGACCGCAAGTGCCAGCATTCCGGTCGATACCGCCCTCACCGCCCGGCCTGCCCCATGGGCCCGCCAGGGCCGCCTGTCCTGCCGCGCGCGCTCATGGCCGGGTTTCCCCCGCAGCACCACCAGCGCGGAAGGCATAGACGATAAAGGACGTGTCCAACGGCAGCCCCACCGGATGCGCCACCAGGATAGCCGCGTGAATGTGCAGATCGTCCACCAGCATGCGCGGCGTCGCATCATCCAGCGCCTGCAGCAGATGTGTCAGCACCGGCCAGGAAGCGGTCAGCGTGATCCGCAGCCCGATCCGCCGCCAGGCGCCCGTGGTCTCGGCGGGCAGCGTCTCGACGCTGGTCAGCGAGGCCCCCGCTGCCGTCGCCATGGCCTGCACCCGCTCCTGCAACGTCGCGCTCGCGACCGAATCGCTCGCTCCACTCAGCGTGGCGCCGGCGTCGCGGCCGCCGGACCCGCTCTGGACCGACCGCCGCAGCAGGGGGAGCGTGGCTGCGAGCCCCTCCATCCGTTCCGCCAACGCCCGCTGCGTCCGCAGCGTTTCCTCCCGTTCGCCATACCAGCCCGCCAGCGGCTGCACGCATCCCACCCATATCGCGAAGAGCACCAACAGCGTTGCGCCGAGGGCGAGGGCCTGGCCGCGGCGGCCGATGAGCCAGTCGCCGCCGGTCATTGGCCCACCTCGGTACTGATGGAGAAGACATCCCGCCCGGCTGCCACATTGCGGGTTACCGGTGCTGCAAAGGCGGGATTGCGAAACATCGGGTCGGCGGCGAGGGCCGCGATCAGCTTCGGTGCCGCAGCGGATTGGCCGGCGATCGTCAGCCGCCGCTGCCGCAACGACAGATCGTTCAGGAACGTATCGTCCGGCAGCAGTTGCGTCACCAGCGCCAGCACCTCCAGCGTATCGCCCAGCTTGCGGCGTTCATCGGCAATCGCGTCCTGGCCGGCAGTCGCGGCGGCGATGCGTTGCCGCAAGGCCTGCACCTCGGCCACCTGAGGCTGGACCGCGGCGATGCGGTCCGCCACGGCACCCAGCGCCAGCGACTGCAGAAGGAACGGCAGTGCGGCGGCGACCACGCCCAGGGCACCGCAGGCGCCCGCCAGCCAGAGGATCGCCCGCTGCTGCCAGGCGACGCGCTCGATCTCCTGACGCAGCGGGATCAGGCGCGGCGGGCCGGCTGCCGGCAACACTTCCAGTGCGGTCGGCGTGAGGCGCGCCCGGTCGAGCGCCGCGAGCAGGGGCGCCAGGATGGCTTTGGGGACCAGCGAAAGGCGCACATGCAGGCTTCGGCGCGAGCGATCATGATGGGTAACGGTGCAGTTCCAGAACACATCGTCGGGCGCGAACGGTGTCACCCGGTCCATTTCATACCCGACCGCGCGCCGCAGCTCGCGCCGGGCGGCCAGCGGCAGCACGAGCTGCTTTTCCAGCAGGGCGCCGCGCGGCGGGCGCAGCAGTACGATCCGCGCCCGGGCACGGCCGTTCAGCGCTGCCCGGTCGATCTCCGGTCCGAAACGGCAGAGCGGGGTTTCCTGGCGGTTACGGCGCAGCAACAGCATGGCGGGCGCGTCGGGCACATCGCTCGCTGCAACGACGAGGGCATCGTCCCAGCCCGGCTGCCGCAGCAGATGCCGTGCTGGCAACAACTCCCCCATTCGTTCGGCCCACCACGCCAGGGCCTCGATCTGCATCGACCTGCTCTGTCCCCCGTTCTTGTCCCCTGGCTCGATCCAGGGTTCCAAACCGAGGCTGAGACATACCGGAAGGCGAACGCCGTGCGCGAAGCCGGGTGTGTCACGAAGCCGGGAGCGCCGCGCTTGCGGCCGGCGCCATCAATGCGTCTCGGCAAGCTGGACCCGGCCGGTCAGCCAATCGACCAGGATCGATACCCGGCGCGAGCCGCCCTGCAGGATCACGTGTCCGCCGGAGGAGCTGCCGTCCGGTGCGAAACCGATCGTGCCAGCCGCCAGGGAGGTGACGTCACGAGGCAGCGCCTGCGGTGCCGCGCCATCCAGGCTGAAGCCACGTGCTCCGACGAACCAGGTGACCGGGTGGCCCTGGGCGATGGCGCGCGACCGCGCCAGCCGCAGCGACGCGGCCACACTCCGCGCGCTGGCATCCAGGTCAAGGCGCTGGCTGTGCAACGGACCGCGGCTGACAAGAAGGCCCGCGGTCAACGCAAGGATCACCAGGACGATGATCATCTCCAGCAGGGTAAATCCGCTCTGCCGCGCGGGCCGGCCCGATCGAAGACTGGCGGCAGTACCCATCCTATCGGAGATACCGCACCACGAAGCCGTTGCGCACGGTCTGCACGCTGAACTGGTGCAGCTCGCAGCGCGCCACGGGCCGATCCCCGAATTGCGCCATGGCGTACATGTCGATCTGCACGCACACCCCGCACCGCATCAGCCGCCCGTCCGCCGTCGGTTGCTCCTGGATGAACGCCGGGTCGATGTGCGCATAATACCAGCGCGCCTGCAGTTCCTGCGCCATCACATCCACGACCGTCGGCACGCGGCAGACCGACTCCGGCGGTCCGGCATCGGCCGCTTGTGTGTGCAGGGCGAACGCCAGGACCGGCGCTGCCAGGAGAAGCTGCGATCGCATCAGGCGACTCCGCCGCCCGGGCCGCCCGGGATGGCGTGGATCAGCCAAAGCAGCCAGAACGCAAGCGCCAGCCAGGGACCGAATGGCAACGCCGTGGCGGCACCGATCCGGCGGCCCGCCAGCGCCCAGCCCAATGCAGCGAGCAACCCGGCGCAGGCGGCCAGCAGAACGACCCACGGCAGTGGCTCCAGTCCCAGCCAGGCGCCGGCAGCCGCCAGCAGTTTCGCGTCGCCGGCACCGAGGCCCTCGCGTCCGCGCAGCCGGCGGTAGCCCAGTGCCAGCCCCTGGAAAGCCAGGTATGCGACGATCGCCGCGCCCGCATGCCAGGGAACGGCCGACGGCTGCTGCAGCCATGTGACGCAAAGCCCGGCCAGCAGCAGCGACAGGGTCAGCACGTCGGGCAGCCGCATCGTCTGCCAGTCGATCCAGCCCAAGGCCAGCAAGGTCCAGCCCAGCAGGCAGTCGATCCACAGCGCCGTTGGATCGGGCCGCAGCACCATCGCGGCGAGCACGACCGTGATCGCCGCGAATTCCACGCCCGGGAGCATGGGATCGATGATGCCCCGGCAGTAGCGGCAGCGGCCACGCTGGACCAGGTAGCTCACCAGTGGCACCAGGTCGCGCGCCGCCAGGGGCGTTTGGCAATGATCGCACGACGAGCGGGCCAGCGCGATCGGACGCCCCGCCGGCAGGCGCAGGATCAGGACGCCCAGGAAGCTGCCGATCACCGGTGCCAGCAGCAGCAGTGCCAGCTCAGACGACACGGGACATCCCGCCGCAAGGCAATCGCCGAGTGTTCATTTGCCGCGTCCTTGACAGACCTCCTATCCGCTAACCGCACGGTCAACCACGGGGTTCTTACCGTAGGCAAATCGCATTTCCACGATCTGGCAACCGGCCGCCCCGGCGACGGGGGCTCCAACGGCGCCCTACCGGACATCATGGACGCCCTGGCGGAACTCCTGCTGCGGCAGGGACAGTGCGACCTGCGGACGCTGGAGCGCGCGCGCCGCGTTGCCGCCGAAAGCGGACAGCGCCTGGACGCCGTGCTGATCCAGCTTGGCCTGGTGTCGGAGCGGGGGCTGGCGGAGGCGTATAGCGCGCTGCTGGACCTCCCGGTGACCGGCGTCGATCGCTACACGTTGGACGAGCCGCTGTTTCCCGACCGGCTGAAAGCGCGCTTCCTGCGTCATGTCCGCGCGGTGCCGGTCGCTCTTGAAGGCGAAGCGCTGGTGCTGGCCGCCGCCGATCCGCTGGACGATTTCACCGCTGCCGCCGCCGCGGCCGCCGTCGGCCGGCCCGTGCGGCTGGAAATCGGCGTGCCGATCGAAGTGGAGGCCGCGCTCAACCGCCTGTATCCCGAGGTGGAAGTCGAGGCGCCGACGGAGGACGGCAGCGGCGGCGAACGGCTGGAGGATGACACCGAACGGCTGAAGGACCTGGCGAGCGAGGCGCCGGTGATTCGCCTGGTCAACCAGATGATCACCCGGGCGGTCGAGACACTGGCCTCCGACATCCACATCGAGCCGTTCGAAGACCGGCTGCGGGTGCGCTGTCGCTACGACGGTGTGCTGCACGAGGCGGACAGTCCGCCGTTGCGCCTGGCCGCGGCCATCACGTCCCGCATCAAGATCATGGCCAGGCTGGACATCGCCGAGCGGCGGTTGCCGCAGGACGGCCGGATCAAGATGGCGGTGCGAGGGCAGGACGTGGATTTCCGCGTCTCCACGATCCCGTCGCTGCACGGCGAGACGGTGGTGCTGCGCGTCCTGGACCGCACCGCGGTTGCGTTCGACTATGGCCGCCTCGGGCTATCCCCGGCGCTGGTGGCACAGTTCAGCGCCGCGCTGGAACTGCCGAACGGGATCGTGCTGGTGACCGGGCCAACCGGCAGCGGCAAGACCACCACCCTCTATACTGGCCTGCTGGCGCTCAATTCGGTGGTGCGCAAGATTGTCACCGTCGAGGACCCGATCGAATACCAGTTGCGCGGCATCACCCAGATCCAGGTGCGCTCGCAGATCGGGCTGAACTTTGCCGACCTGCTGCGCTCGATCCTGCGTCAGGATCCGGACGTGATCATGGTCGGCGAAGTCCGTGATCCGGAAACTGCGCAGGTTGCGGTGCAGGCGGCGCTGACCGGGCACCTGGTGCTGTCGACGCTGCACACGAACTCGGCGGCGGCGGCGATCACCCGGCTGCGAGACATGGGCGTGGAAGACTACCTGATGACCGCGGTGCTGCGCGGGGTCCTGGCGCAGCGGCTGGTGCGTCGGCTGTGTTCGGCCTGCAAGCGCGCCGCGCCCGCGCCGGCGGAGCTGATCCGGCGGTTCGGGCTCGACCGGAAATGGGCTGGCGCCGGCCACGGAGCGGCCGGTGAGCAGCCCGAAGTGAGCCGGCGCCCGGGAGAGTCTTCGGTGGGTCCGCCCACCCTCTGGCACCCGGCCGGCTGTGCGGCCTGCCGCCAGACCGGTTACCGCGGGCGCGCCGCCATCGCCGAGTTCCTGCCGCTCAGCCCGGCCATCGAACGCCTCATCTTCGAACGTGCCGACCATGCCAGCATTGAGCGCGCCGCCGTCGCTGACGGAATGACGGTGATGTTCGAGGCGGGCGTGGCCGCCGCCCTGGCCGGTGAGACCACCATCGAAGAGGTGGTCCGCAGCGTCCGCGCCGACACCTGACGATGGCTGCGTTCCGCTACACCGCGATCGGACCGGACGGCCACATCCAGCGCGGCGTCATGGATGCAGGCAGCGAGCATGAGGTTATCCGGCGCCTGCAGCGTCAGGGCGTCACCCCGATGCGCGCCGACCCGGCCCAGGCCGGCGGCTCGTGGTTCCGCGATCTGGTTCACGCCGACTTCGGCGCGCGCCGCGGCCTGCGCAAGCAGGAGATCGCCGAGCTGATCCGCGAAATGGCCACCATGCTGGGCGCCGGCCAGGACCTGGATCGTTCGCTGCGCTATATGCAGGAGACTGCGCCCAATCAGCGCGTGGGACGCGTGGTGACCGCTTTGCGCGACGCGGTGCGCGACGGTAGCCCGCTCTCCGTCGCGATGGCGCATGACCCGCGCAGCTTCAGCCGCATGCATGTCGGCCTGGTGCGGGCGGGCGAGGCCGGCGGTAACCTCGCGCCGACCCTGGCGCGCGTGGCCGACCTGTTGGACAGGCAGCGAAGCCTCGCGGCGACGATAACCTCGGCGTTGATCTATCCGGCGCTGCTGCTGGTGGTGGCGATCGGGTCGGTGACCCTGTTGTTGACCGAGGTACTGCCACAGTTCGTGCCGATGTTCGAGCAAGCGGGCGCGCCGCTGCCCGCGTCCACGCGGTTCCTGATCGACCTTGGGCGGTTCGTGTCCACCTACGGGCTGATCGTGCTGCTGGGGGCGCTCGTGCTTCTGCTGGTGGCGCGCGCCGCGCTGCGCAGGCCGGCGCCCCGGCTGATGATGGACCGCCTGCTGCTGCGGCTGCCGTTGATCGGCGGCATGCTGCGGGAGGTCCTGGCGGCGAGGTTCACCCGGGTGCTCGGGACGCTGCTGACCAACGGCGTCGCGCTCATCCCAGCGCTCGGGGTGGTGCGCGATGCGTTGGGCAGTGCCGCTGCTGTGGCGGCGGTGGAGCGGGCGACCACGATCGCCCGCGGCGGCGGCGGCCTCGCCCAACCGCTGGCCGAGGCGCGGATCTTTCCGCCGCGCACCATCCACCTGATCCGGCTGGGCGAGGAGAACGCGCAGCTTGGGCCCATGGCGATCCGGGCGGCAGAAATCCACGAGGAGCGCACCCGGCTGGCAATGCAGCGGCTGGTGGCGCTGCTGGTGCCGGCGATCACCATCGTGATGGGCATAGCAGTGGGCGGGATTGTCGCCTCCCTGATGGAGGCGATGCTGAGCCTGAACAACCTGGCGAGCGGGTGATGCCGGCGCACGGGCGTGGGCCGCAGGGCGGACCGGTGCGACAAGCAGGACCGCGAAGGGGGCAGCCAGAGGGACGGCCAGAGGGACGGCATGCGGGTCCGCAAAGGGAGCAGCCGGGGGGACGGCAAGCGGGGCGGCAGGGGACGCAGCGCGCGGGATTCACCCTGCTGGAAGTCCTGATCGCCCTGATCATTGCCAGCATTGCGATCGCGGCGCTGATGCGCGCCGGCGCGGCGGGGTTGAGCGCCACGGACACCGCGTCGCGTTATGAGGAAGCCGTCGCCCGGGCTCGCTCCCATCTGGAGGCGGCGAGCCATGGCACCAGGCTGATCCCCAGCGACAACCAGGGTAGCGACGGCGGCGGCTTCCGTTGGCGCGTCCGCGTTGCGCGAGTTGCGGCGACGGCGATCCAGCCGTTCGGCCCGGGCCTGCGACCGCCCGTCCCGGTGGCGCTCTACCAGATCAGCGTGTGGATTTTCTGGGGCAGCGGCGGCGCGGTGCGCGCGGTGCGGCTGGACACCGACCAGGTCGAGGCCGCCTCGCCATGAACCGGCCGGGCGGGTTCACGCTGCTGGAACTTCTGGTGGTGCTCGTCGTGTTCGGCCTGTTGCTGGCCGGGCTGTCGCAGGGCACCCAGTACGGGTTGCAGGCCTGGAAGTCGCAGGTGCGGGTTGCGGAAAATCACGACGATCTCGACGCCGTGGACCGCGCCCTGCGGCACATGATCGAGTTCATGGACCCGGGGAATGGGATCGACCCCGCGCCGATCAGCGCCTCCCAAGGGGAGTTGCAGTTCATTTCCGCCCTTCCGGATGGCGTGGGCACGCTGCCACCCCGACCGGTGTCCGCGGCACTGCTGGTGGATGCGGCGCATCGCCTGGTACTGCGCTGGCGTCCCTACAGGCACGCGCGGACACTGGGCCCCGCGCCCGCGCCGACTGTCGCTCCGCTGCTGCTGGGCGTCTCGCGGCTCGAGGTGGCGTTCTGGCGCCCCGGCGGCGGGTGGATCAACAATTGGCCCTATCCTCAGCTGCCGGCGCTGATCCGGATCCATATCGTTTTTCCGGCCGGGGACCCGCGTCATTGGCCCGACATCGTCGCCGCCCCGCTGCTCGACGCGCCATGACCGATGTCAGTGATGCACGGTTGCGCCGTCAGCGCGGCTTCGCGCTGCTGATTGTGCTTTGGACGCTTGCATTGCTGGCGCTGCTGGGCACGCAACTGGTCGCATCCGGGCGCAGCGATACCCAGCTTGCGCGCAACCTGGTTGATGCCGCGAACCTGGAGGCGGCTACGAATGGCGCGGTGCAGCAGGCGATCTTTGGCATGCTCGAGCCGGTGCCGCAGCGCTGGCAGACAGATGGGTCGCTGCATGTCGTGCGCCTTGGCGCGGCCGTCGTGACGCTGCGCCTGGAGGATGACGCGGGCGAGGTGAATCCGAACATTGCCTCCGCTGACCTGTTGCGGTCGTTACTGCTGCAGGTCGGCGCGCCGCCTGCCACGGCGGCATCGGTGGCAGCCGCGATCGTCGACTGGCGTTCTTCGACTCCGCAGCCGAGCACGCTGGGCGCCAAGGCCCCCCAATACGCGGCCGCCGGGCGAGACTATGGACCGCCCGGGAGCCCGTTTCGCAGCGTTGACGAACTGGGCCTGGTGCTGGGCATGACGCCGGAACTGCTGGCGCGGCTGGCGCCGCATCTGACCGTGTATTCCGAGTCCGATCCGGATGCTTCCACGTCCGATCCAGTGGTGGAAGCCGCGCTCGGCAATCCACCGCCACTGCCGGCCGCCGGCGAGGCTGGGGTGTTCGTCGCCACGGTGGTTGCCGAGGCACGCGGACTGAACCACAGCGCTTTTGCCGAGCGGGTTGTCGTGCGGCTCATGCCGCAGCCGGGCCGGCGGCCTTATGACATTCTATCGATCAAACAAATCGCTCCCGATAGCGGCGGGGTGCCACGATCCTGATCGCCAGCGGCTATTTCATCACCAGAGTGGCTATTTCATCACCAGTGGCTATTTCATTAAAGGTACAGTTTCGGTCGGCTATATTGTCATTCATCTGCAATTTGATCGTGACTGTTCTTTGCTAGCTGACAGTTGATTGGCAACGACGCTTACCCGAGGGTAATGGGGCGGCAACCACGGTGAAACCCGTTGCGGCCGGTTGCCGCACGGTAAAACAGGGGAGAAGGTCCATGAGAGTGCCGCGCGGAGTGCCGGTCCGTTCGCGCCGGTCCGGATTCAAAATTACATGGTTCGGGTTGGCGTCTGCGATGCTGTTGCTGGCATCCGGCGTTACGTCCCGCGCCGATGAGCAGCTCGTGCCGGCGGGCACGATTGACGTCGGCGGCAAAGGGCTCGGGGCGTTCGACATCAGCTATGTCGATCCGACGATCGATCTTTACGTGCTGGCCGACCGGACCAACGCTTCGGTCGACTTCGTCGATGCCAGTGACGCCACGTTCATCGGCAGGGTCGGCGGCTTCCAGGGCGTGGTCACGAACCCCGCGACCGGCGCCGCAAACAACAACCTGTCCGGCCCGGATGGGGTCGTGGTGGTCGCACACAAGGAGGTCTGGGCCGGCGACGGCGACAGCACGTTGAAGGTCATCGACATCAAGACCGCCCGCATCGTCGACACGATCTCGACCGGCGGCAAGATGCGCGCCGACGAGATGGCCTGGGATGCGCGGGATCACATCCTTGCGGTGGCGAATGATGCAGACACGCCGCCGTTCATCACCCTGGTCAACACGGACAACCACAAGATTATCGCCAGGATTCCATTCGACGGGACCAACAGCACGCCAAATGCCACCGGTGGAATCGAGCAGACGCAGTGGTCGCCGGAGACCGGAATGTTCTACACGTCGGTGCCGCAGATCGGCCCGGATACAGCGCAGGGCGGCCTCGCGGTGATCGATCCTCACAGCATGAAAGTGGTGCAGGTCTTCCTGGTGCAGAATTGCTCCCCTGCCGGTCTGGCACTGGGCCCGCGCAGCCAGGCGCTACTCGGCTGCAGTGCATCCTTCGGCACCTCGCCGAATGTGCTGACCCAGTCGCAGGTCATCAACATCAAGACCGGCGACATCACGGCCTACCTGCCGCAAATCGGCGGATCGGATGAGGTCTGGTACGATCGGGGATCGGGGCACTATTACCTGGCGGCACGCAGCAACGCGGATAGCAGCGGCAAGGTGTCGCCGGTGCTCGGCTTCGTCGACGCGCGAGGCAATGTGTTCGACGGATCGGTTCCTACCTCGACCACCGCGCATTCGGTTGCGGCGGACCCGTATTCGCATCACGTGTTCGTTCCGATCGGCTTCGTGCCACCTGGCAGCCCGGCGGGTACGGATCCGACAAATCCTTGCAAGACGAGCGGCTGCATCGCGGTCTATCTGCCCTCGTCGATCGACGATGACGATGGGGGCCGTCTGGCCAAGCGCTAGGCTTTCATCGGCCGGACATCGTTCGAACCGTGTGCTCCGCCCGGCGTGCAAACGCTGGGCGGAGTGATAGCAGCCCGCTAAAATACTGACGTACGGCCAACGCGCCACGCGGCCTCGTGTCATGGCCGGCGCAGGCCGGCCACCCACGACTTTCCTTTGTTGCATGCAGCAAAGTCGTGGATGGCCGGCCTCCGCCGGCCATCCACGAGGGACGGTACGTGCGATCAGATTGAGAGTCAGCGTTTCGGGCGGTTGGTATGAGTCATGGCTGCAGGTGCAGCTGGTTGCGCAGGCGCGCCCCGGGATCAGCCGCACCGCTCGGCCGCAGGCCGTTCAGCTCGTCCGGCACGCCCGCCGCGTTGATCAGCTGGTCGCGCAGATCCTCGGTCAACGCCCGCGCATCGCGCTGGTCGTGCACCACATGTGGCGTGATCAGCACCAGCAGTTCCGTGCGCTGGCGGGCGTTGTTTTGGCTGCCTGCCAGCAGCCCGAGGATCGGAATGTCCTTCAGCCAGGGCAGACCCTGGTTGGTGCGCGTCATGCTGTCGGTGATCAGCCCCGCCAGCCCGACGGTCTGCCCGTCCTGCACGACCACGCGCGAGGTGACGTTGCGTTCCGCAAACGTCGGCGAGGTGATGCCCGGAGTCGTAACCCCCGGCGCCACGCTGCTCACGTCCTGCATGATGTCGAGCGTCACCAGGCCGCCGCTATTGACCCGCGGCGTCACCTCCATGATCACGCCGGTCTGCTGATAGTTGATGGAGTTGATCACCGGCGCGTTGCTGACAAGCGTGCTCTGCGAGGTCTGGCTGAGGTACGGCACCACATCGCCCACCTGCAGCCGGGCGGGCTGGTTGTCCAGCACCATCAGTTCGGGCGACGACAGCACGTGCACCGTGGTGACCGCCTGCAACGCCGACAAGGCGAAGGGTGCACCGCCGGTGCCATTGCCGCCCAGCACGAAACCGGGGAAATTCATACTCAATGTCGCCTGCGAAAAACTGGCCACCGACGTTTGCTCTGCATTGCTGAGGACGCCGTTGATACCGCCTGACCTGAAGAAGAATTGCGTGCCGTATTGAAGGGCGTCGTTCAACGATACTTCGGCGATCACCGCGTCGATGCGGACCTGCAGGGGCAGGATGTCGATCTTACGCAGCATCGCATCGACCGTGCGCGTCTCGTTCTGCGTGCCATAGATCAGCACCGCGTTGTTCTGCGGGTCCGGCACGATCCGCAATGTATCGGTGCGGGTTTCGCCCGGGCCACCCTGCAGCCCGCCCAGCAAAGGGTTCGCCGACCCTGGCTGGTTCGGCTGGGCGCTTCCGGGTGGCGCGCCGCCGGGCAAAGCTCCACCGGCGCCAAGCACGCCACCTCCCAGACCGCCGCCTCCCAGACCGCCGCCTCCCAGACCGCCACCCCCCAGACTGCCACCGGCAAGGCCGCCCTGTGCCAGCCCGCCGCCAATCCCCGACTGCAGCGATCCGTTCCCCAGGCTGCCCGGCCCGCCGCCCAGACCGCCCCCGATGCGCTGGCTGGCATAACCCAGCCCGTTCTGGCCCTGTCCACCCGGCTGAGCCGTCACGTCGTTCGGTGTGAATGCCTGCTGCAAAGTGTAGGCGATGTCCTCCGCGTGGCTGTTCTGCAGATAGTAGACATGCCAGCTACGGATCGTCTGCTGGCGCATCCGGTCCACCATGCCGTAGATGCGCTGCGCCTCCTGGATGTATCGAGGCTGCGGGGAGATCACCAGCACGGCATTGATGCGAGGCAGCGCCAGGACGCGAACCAGGCCGGCGAGCGCGCCGCCGCTCTGGCCGCGAAATGCGTCCCGCAAAGCGGAGGCGAAGTCTTGGGCGTCGCCCGACTCGACCGGCAGCAGCGCATACGACTGCCCTGCAAGGATATCGATATCGAAGGCCTGCACGAGACCGATCAAACTGTCGCGCGACTGCGGGTCGCCGGCCACGACGAGCGCATTGCGGCCCAGGTCGGCGACAACCTTCCCGCCGGCTCCGACGAACGGTTGCAGCACCTTCGCCAACTCCTCGGCGGATGCATAGCGCAGCGGGATGATCACGCTGCCGGCGGTGGTCGCAGACCCCGCGGCATCCGCCGCCTGCGCTGCCGGCACCACGCGGTAGAGGTTCCCCGACTGAACCAGCGCCGCACCCGACTCGGCCAGCAAGGACTGCAACGTGGCAAGCGCCTGCGCGCGATTGATCGGCTGCACGGTGCGGAACGTGGCGGTCCCCCGCACCGCCGGGTCGATCGTGAAGTTGACCTTCAGGATGGTCCCCAAAATCTGCGCCACGACTTCGCGAATGTCGGTATCAGCAAAATCCAGCGTGATGTCGCCGGGTCCCCCGGTCTGCGGCGCGGCACCCGGCTGGATTCCGGCCGCCGGCGTGCCGTAGGCGATCTGGGGAGGCGGCGAGGCCTTGGGGGTGCCGACATTGCCGTTGATCCGCGGTGCCGCGGAGACGGGTACGCCCGGCAGTTCGGACAGGGCTGGGATCGCGGTTTGCGGCGGCCGGTTGCACCCTGGCAGCATCACAGCCGGCATAACCAGGAAGTAGGCGCGCAGCCTGCTCACCGGGCAATGTCCCCGGGGATCCTGAGGCCAAGTACAGACCGATGAAGAAACCGGGAAATCTGCATGTCTCTCGGGTAGGGTGATCGCCCAAGGCCGCCATGAGTTACCACACAATCCGCCGTGAACAAGAATTAGGTCATGGAACCGGTTTGCTGGAATTGAGAGAGGGGACTGCCTTCGAGATTGGCGGTTAGGCCGCGATCGCCGCCTGCGGATGCGGATCGTTGGCGGGTCTGAACTTCTGACCGAAGCCGGAACCGAGGTTGCCATTATGGATGGCGCAGCGAACCTGAAGCTGCAGGTCGGCCCCGCGTCGCGACCAGCGCATCTGTTGGAGTTTGTTCATCCGGCGGCTGACCAGAGCCGTCCAACGCGTGCAGTGCGGTCCATAATTTTCTTGCAGGTGCGTTGGACTTTCGCCCACCAGCCGCACCCCGAAAATGATGCATGACCGCGCGGATACGATCGATGCTGATTTGAGCGTCCTTGGCATTGCCATTCCACAAGCGCCAATGCAGCCGTTCGACCTCCTCGACAATCGCCGCCTTCACCGTCATTCGTCATACCAACCGGCGAAATTGCTGACGTACTGGTGACGTGGGTCAATCTCCAGGGCGCTTGGTATCACTCGATCGGGATCATCGGGCGACAAGTCGCCGGCTATTTGCTCCAGGTGCTGGAGCCGCATGGCGATTTGCTTCAGGTGCGGGAGCCGCTTGGCGATGTGGAACCAGTCAAGGATCGGCGGACCGATGACGCCGGCATCGGCGAGGATGCGTCGTGGCCCAGGGCACCCATCGGCGAAGGCTGTCAACGCCGTGTCCTCGGTTCGTCCGGCGGCGTCGAGGCTCCGGCGGATCAGCATCTTGCTGTCAGTATCGGCCTTGGCAACGGCACCGAAAACCTGGCGGCCACCAGCTTCCGGTGCGGGTTCCGGATCGGAGGCCAATGCGAGACCACAGATGGCTTTCTCGATTTACTCGCCAGTTCCGTACATGAGGGTCCAGGGGGGCAAAGCCCCCCTGGCGGGTCCAGAGCCTGCCCCGGCGAAGGCCGGGACAGAGCCCTGGCCTTCTTTCACCCCACGCTGGGCATCGCGTCGATGAACCCGGTCACCGACCGCAGCCTGCCGTCCTGCGCCAGCATCGCAAAGTCGGTGCCCCCGAAGAACAGCGGCGATTGCTCGGTGCCGCCGGCGCTCCAACTGAACCGCACCCGGTCATGATGCGCCTCGATCCCGCTCGACAGGCGGAACCGATATCCCGGGAAACGCTCCTGCACCGCGCCGATCATCGCATCGATCGCCGCGTGTCCGGTGCCCTCGCGATGCGAGTCGAGGTAGCTGGCGTCCTCGCTCCAGGTGCGCGCGATGATGTCGCGGCGCCGGCCGCCATCGGTCTCGTTCCAGGCCGCGATATAGCCGGCGACGATTTCGTTGACTGTGCTCATGCTGGTTCTCCTCTGGTTGCGGGCGGCGGCATTGGCCCGCCGTTCCCGCGCACCAGGAAGCCGCCGCGCCGGCGCACAGTCGATTACCTCGCAGGTCATGGAGGCGCCGGTGCGCGCCGCGCTATGATCGCGCCATGTCAGTCGCCACCAACACCTTCGGCCCCCTGCTGCGCGAATGGCGCCAGCGCCGCCGCATCAGCCAGCTCGACCTGGCGCTGGATGGCAACATCTCCGCGCGCCACCTCAGCTTCCTGGAAACCGGCCGCGCCCGGCCGAGCCGCGACATGGTGCTGCACCTGGCCGATCATCTCGAGGTGCCGCTGCGCGACCGCAACATCCTGCTGACCGCCGCCGGCTTCGCACCGGTGTTCGCCGAACGGCCGCTCGACGACCCGGCACTCGAGGCCGCGCGCCAGGCGGTGGAACTGGTGATCCAGGGGCACGCGCCGTATCCGGCACTCGCGGTGGATCGGCACTGGATCCTGGTCGCGGCCAACGACGCCGTGCAGATGCTGTTGACCGGCGTCGATGCGGATCTGCTGCGGCCCCCGGTGAACGTGATGCGCGTGGCGCTGCATCCGGCGGGCCTCGCGCCGCGCATCGTCAACTTGCCGGAGTGGCGCAATCACTTGCTGGAGCGGTTGCGCCGCCAGGCGGAAGCCAGCGCCGATCCGATGCTGGTCGGATTGCTCGATGAGGTGCGCGGCTACCCGGTGCCGTACGCGCCCCGCCCACCACGCCCGGCGCGCGACTACGCCGGCATCGTGCTGCCGTTCGAGCTGGCGACGGACGCCGGAGTACTGGCGTTCTTCAGCACCATCACGGTGTTCGGCACGCCGGTCGACGTGACACTCTCGGAACTCGCGCTGGAGTGCTTCTATCCCGCCGATGCCGCGACAGCGGAGATCCTGCAGCGTAGCGGGAAGGTGCGTAGCGAAAGGTAGTGGGTCAGGCTGAATGTCGGGTCTCGACCCGCAGCGGACTCTGGCCACTGCCGCCGATCTCCACGATAAAGAAACCATGAGAGTTTCTGTCGAGTTGATCCCCCGAGGCGAAGGCCAAGTGTATTCAGACGCCGTGACGGTGCGGTCCGTCATGCCTGCGGCGAACGCCTTCAACATTCCCGATCTTATGCATTTCCCGCTCCGGAGCTGGGAAGCATGCGCAATTACCTGCTCGGTCCTGCCAGCCTCTATTCCTCATATCCGAGCGATCGACATTCCTCCCGGAGATGAGCTGCCCGTGGGAGACGCGATCATCGCGGCTGGATTGTCAGAAGTCCTGGTCATCAAAGGGGACGCGCCGAGTGACCTGAGCCGGAGGACGTATCCAAACACAAGTGAAAGCATCATCCGCCGCTTCAAGCGGCATCACCCAAAGCTCCGGGTCTACGCAGCGTTTGACCCATACCGTCAGGGCTTCCGGGACGAAATGGCTGACGTCGAAAGGAAGGCCGA
Source organism: Acetobacteraceae bacterium (assembly GCA_035486135.1). Classification (GTDB taxonomy): domain Bacteria; phylum Pseudomonadota; class Alphaproteobacteria; order Acetobacterales; family Acetobacteraceae; genus JASHVB01. Next base: position 1,263 of record DATHNI010000304.1, on the reverse strand, counting down.
CGCGGGCGCGGATGGTTTTTTTACCCAACCTCTGTTCGATCTCCGCCTCCTGGAGATTTGTGCCGAGTTGCTACGCGGTCACTGCGTCTTCTGGGGCATCGCCCCCGTTCTCGGCGAGCGGTCGCAGGCATATTGGGAGACGACGAACCGGATCGTTTTCCCCTCTGCCTTTGTCCCGACCCTCGAATGGAACCGAAGTTTCGCGGTCTCTGCCATTGGCGTGATCCGATCCTTGGAAGCGAACGTCTATTTCATGCCGATTCGGGTCAATCTGACCAAGTATCTCGAAGGGCTGATCTGATCTGCCAAGGTCCGCTCTCCACCATACCAAACCTTGGATTTGTCACAGGCGGCGAAAGACCAGGGACCGTACTGAACGCCTCGCGCGTCACGCATCCTCCAGGCCGGACGCTACTTCCCCCACCGCCCCCCTACTTGAACCGCGGCATAACCTCCAAGCAGTACAGCCGCAGCGACTCCATCACCTGCGCGTGGCGTAGCAAACTCCCGACATTGATCTCCGCCGAGATCACATCCAGCCCCGCCGTCTCCTGCAAGTCCGCGATCCGCGCCACCACCATATCCGGCGTCCCCACGATCCCCTTCTGCTGCAACACCGCCTCATACGTCAGCGGCCCGCGCAGCAGGTCCGCCCGATACGTGGCGAACCGCATCAGGCCCTCCCGCGCTTCCTCCATCGCCTGCACCGCAGTCGCAGCGACATAGACCGGCACTTGCAGATGCGCCTCGCCTTGCCCCGGATGGCCCGCCGCCCGCCACGCCTCGCGATACGCCCGCACGTTCGCGGCCAGCGCGTCCATCGGGCTGGCCCGCAACGCCGAGAACAACGGATACCCCAGCGCCCCGATCGCGCCATACGTCTCCGGCTGGCTCGCGGCGATGCGGATCGGCGGATGCGGCACCTGCAACGGCCGAGGCACCAGCGTGAAGTTTTCGAACTTCCAATACACCCCCCGATGCGAGCACACCTCCGAAGTCCACGCCCGCCGGATGATCTCCAGGCTTTCGGCAAACCGGTCCTGGCTCTCCTGGTAGGAGATGCCATACGCATCGTACGCCAGCGGAAACGCACTGCGCCCGATGCCGGACACCAGCCGCCCGCGCGCCGCGATGGCGCTGGCCGCCGTCAGCGGCGCCGAGAGCAGGGACCGCGTCGGGTTCATGTGGATCTCGGCCAGCCAGACGATGTCCAGCCCCCAGCGCTCCGCCGCCTCGATCTGCGCGAAGGGCTGCGCGAACGCT
>DATHNI010000303.1:0-10446 GCA_035486135.1 Acetobacteraceae bacterium | reverse complement strand
ACCATGGCGATGTCGCGTTCCTTCGGCGCGACATTGTTCACCACGCGGCCGCCGATCGCGATCTCGCCGTCGGAGATGTTCTCCAGCCCCGCGATCATGCGCAGCAAGGTGGATTTGCCGCAGCCCGAGGGACCGACGAGGATGACGAATTCGCCATCCTCGATTTCGACGCTCACGCCGTGCAGGACCTCGGTGGTTCCGAAGCGCTTGCGCACGTTGCGAATGGAAACGGTGGCCATTGTCCTCCCTTCGTCGTGGCCGGGCTTGACCCGGCCATCTATGCCGGCACCGTGCCGCGACAGATGGCCGGGTCAAGCCCGGCCATGACGTTTCGACGAGTGGCGGGCGTTCGCCCGCCACACTCACATCAGAACTTGGAAACACGCGTCTCCTTCGCGGTGATGAACTCCAGCAGAGCCGGTTTGCCGGCCTTGGTCTGTTCTATCCCGCGCTGGATCGCCGCCTTGATCTGGTTCGGATCCGTCACGCGCTCGCCATAGCCGCCGAACGCTTTCGCCATGTCGGCATAGTTGCCGGAGATGTCGGTGGACCGGTACTTGTCGGTCGAAATCGGCATCACCTTCAGCTCGATCGCCATGGAGAAGTTGTTCATCAGGCAGGACAGGATGGGGATGCGCTCGCGCACCGCGGTTTCGAAATCCATCCCGGTGAAACCGATCGCCGCGTCGCCCCAGAAGTTGATGCAGGTCTTCTCCGGATGCACGAGCTTGGCACCCATCGCCAGCCCAAGCCCCATGCCGAGCTGCGTGGTCTTGCCCCAGCCGATATACGACATCGGCTCGGTCGAAACCCAGAACGGCGAGATCTGGTCACGCGGGCTGCCGGCGTCGTGCGTGATGATGGTGTTCTTCGGATCGGTGCCGGCCATCAGTTCCCAGATCACGCGATACGGACTGATCGGCGCCTCGTTCGAATTCAGCAGCGGCTGCCACTGCGCCATCCACTCCTCGCGCACGGCCTTGATCTCGGCCACCACTTCCTTGGTGTCGCGGTTGGACTTGATGGTCTGCTTCAGTTCGCCGATCAGTGCGTCCAGCGTCAGCGCGGCATCGCCGACCAGGCCAACCGTGCTGACCACGTCCTTGTTGAGGTGGTTCGGATCCAGCGTGGCGTGGACGATCTTCTTGCCCTTGGGAAACTTGATGCCGAAGTTTGTTTCTGTAAACGAACAGCCGATGCCGATGATGAGGTCGGCATTCTGCACGAAATGATGCACCGGCTTGGGCACCGCGTTGCCGCCAGAGCCAAGCGACAGTGGATGGTTTTCCGGGAAGGAGCTTTTGCCGCCGAGGCTGGTGGTGACCGGCGCGCCCAGCAGTTCAGCGAACGCCCGCAGTTGCGGCCAGGCTTGCGCCCATTGCACACCGGTGCCGGCATAGATCACCGGACGCTTGGCAGCCAAAATCGCTGCCGCGGCCTTGCGAACATCAGCCGGATCGGGACCGAACTTGGAAACGGCGACCGGTGTGTAGTCGAGGTCGCCGATCTCCTCGTTCCAGATATCGGTGGGAATTTCCACGATGCACGGGCCACCGCGGCCGTTGCGCAGGTTGCTGAAGGCACGGCGCATCACGTTGGACAGTTCGCTCGGCACGAAGACCGGCTCGGCGGTCTTGGCCACACCGCGCATCTCACGCACCGCGTTGTAGTTCGGATCGATATGCGCGATGCGACGGGGATAACCTTGCGGGATCACCAGCAGCGGCACGGACTCGCTGTAGGCCTGCGCGACGCCGCCATAGGCGTTTTCAGTCCCCGGGCCATGCTGCATGCAGAAGGCGCCGATTTTTTTGCCAGATGTCATGCGGGAGATGGCGTCCGCCATGTGCAGGCCGATGCGCTCCTGGCGCACGATGATCGGACGGATATCGGCCTTGGCCGCGTATTCCAGCAGGTGGTTGACGGGATAACCGCAGAGGATCTCGATCCCCTCGCGCCGCATGATTTCCGCAACCGCGTCACCAACCTTCATCTGGATTTCTCCCCTCGAGTGGACATGGCCGCAGGGTAGGACCCGGTTTGCCGCGTGGCAACCTGGGGCACCGGCCCGGGCGCCGTTGCAGAATGACGCCGCACGTGCGAGTCAAGCGGAAACGACCGATGTAACCAAGGGATCACACGCAAGTACGTTGGCTTGCCATAGGTGACGCCGCCGCGTCATCAATTCCGAGGAAATCATGATCGAGCGCAAGCTACTGCTGTCCGTCACCGCCGCTGCCCTGGGATTTGCCGCAACCATTCAGCCGGCGCCAGGCGTCGCCGCGCCACCTGCCGCCGGCGCGGTGGCGCCTGCCGGTGTCACGGGACCGTCGCCGCAAGACGCCGCGCCGACCGCGACGCCGATCAAACACGTTGTTGTCCTGTTCAACGAGAACGTATCGTTCGACCATTACTTCGCGACCTATCCCACGGCCACCAATCCGCCTGGCGAGCCGCCCTTCACCGCCGTCCCGCACACGCCAACCGTCAATAACCTGGCCAACGCGCATCTGCTGACCAACAACCCCAACGCCACCAATGCGGCCAACGGCAGCGACGCGTCCGAGCCATTCCGGCTCGATCGCACGCAAGCCAACACCGCCGACCAGAATCACGCCTATACGGCAGAACAGCAGGCGTATGATGGGGGAAAGGCGGATCTGTTTCCCAAATACACCGGCGCCGCTACGCCTGGCGGCGTGGGCGCGTTCGGTACCAAGGGCCAGGTGATGGGCTATTTCGATGGCAACACCGTCATGGCGATGTGGCAATACGCACAGCATTTCGCGATGAGCGACAATGCGTACACGGACACCTATGGCCCGTCGACCCCGGGTGCGCTGAACCTGGTTTCGGGCCAGGACAACGGCTTGCGGATCGTCGCCACCAGCAAGAAGCCATCGACGCTTGCGGCCGTGTCCTACTACATCAAGGACGGCAAGGGTGGCTTCACCATGATCAACGACGTCGATCCCGGCTACGACGTTTGCTCGGTCCCCAGCGACCAGGCGATGATGGCGGGGAAGAACATCGGCGATCTTCTCAATGCGGGCCGAGTCACCTGGGGCGGCTTCATGGCCGGCTTCGACCTCGACGTTACCAACACGAACGGCACCACCGGGTGCAAGCGCAGCACGCATTCGACCATCGTGGGCAGGGATGTCGTGGACTACGTCGCGCACCACAACTGGTTCCAATATTCCGCGTCCACCGCGAATCCCAAGCATGCGCGGCCCGGTTCGATTGCGGCGATCGGCTACAGCTATCAGCATAATGGTCGGACCCCCGATCCGGCCAACCACGAATACGACCTGCAGGATTTCTATGCCGCCGTGAAGGCCGGCAATTTTCCCGCCGTCTCCTTCATCAAACTGCCCGCGTACCAGGACGGTCATGCGGGCTATTCCGATCCGCTGGACGAGCAAGCCGGAACGGTTGCGCTGATCGACTTCCTGCAGCAGCAGCCGGATTGGAAGAACACCGCCGTGATCATCGCCTGGGACGATTCCGACGGCTGGTACGACCACGCCTTCGCGAAAACCACCAATGCATCGTTCGATGCAGAAGCGGATCAGCTTGACGGCCCCGGCAAATGCGGCACCGGCAAGCGGATGGCCGGTGTGCACGGCAAGCCGGTGAACGGACGGTGCGGTCCCGGCACACGCCTGCCGTTCCTGGTTGTCTCGCCCTGGGCCAAGCCGAATTATGTCAGCCACAGCCGCGTGTCTTTGGCCTCGGTAACGCGTTTCATCGAGGACAACTGGCTGCATGGCAGGCGGCTCGGCGGCGGCTCGTTCGACGCGACCGCGGGGTCGATCATGGACATGTTCGCGTTCTCCAGGGGCACCCGGAATGCGGTGCTGTATCTAGATCCGGCGACGGGCGTGCCGGTGAACACGCCGCCTGTCGCGCACTGATCGGCATGCGTCGCGGCGTTAGCGGAAAGATTGTTGGTGCCGGCCTGATGTTTGCCCTGGCCGGTGCCAGCATCGCCGCGACGCCGCCCGGTCGGACCGATAACGATATCGTTCCGCAGGACGAAAACCCGCACCCGGTTCGGCTGGTGCGTCCGCCGGCTGCGCCGTTATCGGCAATGGCGCAGTTGGGCCGGCTGATCTTTTTCGATCCCGGCCTGTCGTCGTCGAACCGGCTGTCCTGTGCGTCCTGCCACAGTCCAGAACATGCCTACGGGCCGCCGAATGACGCGCCGGCGATGCTGGGTGGCCCGCACCTGGCGCTGCAGGGCGTACGCGCGGTGCCGTCGCTGGAATATCTCGAGCGGCAATCCAGTTTCAGCATTGGCCCTGACAACGGTGAGAACGAGTCGGTCAACCTGACGCAACTCGCGACAACTGGTAGCCAGGCGCCGCGAACCAGCAAGACCGCGCAGGACACCGCGCAGACCGCGGCCAACCTGGTGCCGCAGGGTGGATTGTTCTGGGACGGCCGCGCCGACACGTTGCAAGACCAGGCGCTGGGACCATTGCTGAATCCGTTGGAAATCGACGGCGGCAGCGTCGAGGCCGTGGCGGCGAACCTGCGGCACGCGCCCTATGCGCCGCGCTTCGGACAATTGTTCGGCGCGTCGATTTTCGACACGCCGCGCCTTGCGGTGGCCGAGGCGCTGTTCGCCGTGGCGCGCTACCAGATCGAAGACCCGAGTTTTCACCCCTACACAAGCAGGTTCGATTATTGGCTGGAAGGCAAGGCTCGGTTCACCGCGGCGGAAATGCGCGGCTATCTGCTGTTCAACGATCCGCACAAGGCCAACTGCGGCGGCTGCCATCTGGACCAGCCGACGAAGGACGGACTGCCGCCTTTGTTCACCGACCAGCAGTTCGAAGCGTTGGGCGCGCCGCGCAACACGGCGCTGTCCATCAATGGCGATGCCGGGTATTTCGATCTTGGCATCTGCGGGCCGTACCGCGCGGACATGCGGGAGCAAACGCAGTATTGCGGCATGTTCCTCACACCGACGCTGCGGAACGTCGCCACGCGTCACGTGTTTTTTCATAACGGGGTGTTTCATTCTCTGCGCGAGGTGCTGGATTTTTATAATTTCCGCGATGTCGATCCCGGGCGCGTCTATCCGCTCGGCGTGGATGGCACGGTAGAGAAATGGAACGACCTTCCGCCGCGCTATCGCGCCAATGTCGATGTCAGCGACCCGCCGTTCGATCGCAAGCAGGGCGACGCGCCGGCAATGACGGCAGAGGAAGAGCAGGATGTCATTGCATTTCTGCAGACGTTGACGGATGGGTACCAGGCGACTGCGCAATGAATAAGGTTGGTGTGATGCCGCGCAGGTCAGCTTCTCACCGTAGCATCGATCCGCGCGACGAGCTCGGGCGGCAGCGGTCCCGCATCCGCCGCGGCAACGCAGGCGGCCAGCTCACGCCGGTTCTTCACGCCCAGCACAAGCGTGTCGATCTCCAACCCCAGCGCATAGCGATGCGCAATCACCGCCGGGTCCTCGCCAAGCTCCGCGCATAGCGCGCGAAAGTCGGCGGCGCGCGCATAATCGTGCAGTTCCGGGTGACCCTCAGGCAACGCCCGGTCGATCGAAGCGGTCAGCGCGCCGGCCTGCACCGCGCGAATGCCCATCACGCCGACGCCGTTGGCACGCGCCGCCGCCATCACGTCGCGCGATTTCGCCGGCCCGTCGAAGAATTTCAAACCTCCAGGCGAATCCAGCAGGTTTGCGATGCACTGCACCGCGGCGGGTGCCGGGCGCTCGCCCAATAACCTAATGATCGTGTCGGGATGGCCGATGCCGGTCAGGCCCCAGGCGCCGATCAGGCCCTCGGCCACGAGGCGTTCGAACGCCGGGCGCACGCGATCGACGAACAACGCATACGGCGTCAGGCGCGGTGCAGCTTCCGGATTGCGCCACATCGGATGGTCCTCGGGCGCAACGTTACAGTGCAGGAAGAACAGGTCGAGGCGCGACAAACGCAGCCGGTGCAGGCTGTCCTCGATGGAACGGCGCAGGATGCCCTCCACCTGGTCCGCCGCCGGATTACCGAGGTTGCACTTGCTGGTGACGCGAACGCCCGGCGGCAGCGTGCCGGCGAAGGCAGCGCCGACGACTTCCTCCGCCTTGCCGTCGCCGTAGCGCGGCGCTAGGTCCAGGAGAGAAATACCCGCGGCGACGGCTGCGTGCACGGTGGCGACGCACTCGTCGAACGCGGTGGCGCCCCAGAGCATGCCGAGGCCGCCACCGCCAAGGGTGAGGACAGAAACGGGCGGCAGTGGGCCGAACAGATGGTGCTCCATGGCGCGACTGTCTCGCAGTTTCGCCGCGCACGCCAGATGGGCAAGCGAGAACCGGAGACGTCAGCAGCTCGGACGCCGCCCCATTCACGGCAACGTGCCTTGCCGGGAAGGCGGATCGTTGGCACAAATTGTATCAACTGATTGACTATATCGACCGATAGATATAGATGGGCGCCGCGCCACGAGGACACCATGCCCATCCCTGCCAACCGATACCGGCCAGGCGCCAGACAGCGCGGCGAGGATACCTGTCGCCGCATCCTGGAAACCGCATTGTCGCTGTTCGCCGCTGAAGGTTTCGACAGCGCCAGCACCCGCGCGATCGCGGAACACGCGGGTGTCAACCTGCCGGCGATCCAATATTATTTCGGCAGCAAGGAAGGCCTGTACCGCGCCGCCATCGCCCATATCGGCGAACAGGCCGCGCAGGCGATCGCGCCGATCACCGCGCGCGTGCAGGCGGCGCTCGACACCGGCACGCCCAGCCGCGCCCAGCTTGTCGATCTGCTGTGTGAAATGGTCGATGCGCTGGTCACGCTGTTCCTCGATGAGAGCCTGCCGGGACGCGAAAGCCGCAGCCTGTTCGTCTCCCGCGTCGAAGTGGAACACACGGCAGCGCTGGATCCGCTGAACGAGATCATGCGCCAGAAGGTGATGGCACCCACCTGCGCTTTGGTCGGCCGCCTCGTCGGCCGCCCGCCCGAGGATGAGCAAGTCGTGTTGCGCACGCTGATGATTCTCGGCCAGGCGAAGATTTTCTGCAGCCGTTCGGTGGTTCGCGCGCTCGGCTGGGACACCGTCGGCGCATGCCGTGTCGCGGAGGTAAAGGCCCTGGTGCATCAGCATACACGCGCGATCTGCCGCTCGCTCAAGAGTACGACACCATGATGCGCTCCACCGACATCAACCTTGGCACCGCCCTGCTGCTCGCGGCCCTGCTGCTAACCGGATGTGAGGTTGGGCCCAACTTCAAGCATCCGGATGCGCCGCCGAGCGCCGGCTATACGCAGGAAAAACCCGCCGCCCCGATTGCGACCGCGGCCGTCAAAGGCGGCACCGCGCAGAATTTCGAAATCGGCAAGGACATCCAGGGCGAGTGGTGGACGCTGTTCCATTCGGATCCACTGGACCGTCTGGTGCGGCGCGCGCTGCAAGCCAATCCCAATGTCGATGCAGCGCAAGCCGCTCTGCGCCAGGCGAAGGAGAACGCCTATGCCGGCGAGGGCGCGCTGTTCCCGTCGGCTAACGCGAGTTTCCAGCCGGAGCGCGAGCGGTTTTCCGGTGCCTCCTTCGGCCTGCCGAGCCTGTCCGAAACGCTCAGCCTGGTGACCGCGCAGCTCAACGTGTCGTACGCGGTCGACGTGTTCGGCGGCACGCGCCGGCAGATCGAGTCCCTGAAAGCGCAGGCAGAATACCAGCGTTTCGAACTCGAGGCGACCTACCTGTCGCTGACCTCCAACGTCGTCGCGGCCGCGGTCAACGAGGCGTCGTTGCGCGGGCAGATCGCGGCGACACAGGAGATCATCAAGGCGGATACCGATCAGCTCAACCTGGTGCGCCAGCAGTTCACCATCGGCAGCGCATCGCGCGCGGACGTGCTGCAGCAGCAGGCCACGCTGGCGCAATCCCGCGCCACGCTGCCGCCGCTGCGCAAGCAACTCGCGCAGCAACGCGATCAGCTTGCCGCGCTGGCCGGCGGCTTTCCCAATCAGGATCTCGGCGCGAGGTTCGATCTCGACGGCTTGCAGTTGCCGATCGATCTGCCGGTCAGCCTGCCGTCGCGGCTTGTGGAGCAACGCCCGGACGTGCGCGCGGCAGAAGCGCAGTTCCACGCCGCCAGTGCCAGTCTTGGTGTCGCCATCGCCAACCAACTGCCGCAGTTCACCATCACCGGCTCCGTCGGCACCGAGGCGTTGGGCTTTTCAAATTTGTTCACGCCGGCAACCGGCGTGTGGAGCATTGCCGGCGGCATCACGCAGACGCTGTTCGACGCCGGCACGCTGCTGCACAAGAAGCGCGCCGCGGCGGCCGCGCTGGACCAGGCCGCCGCGCAGTACCGCGGCACGGTGATCACCGCGTTCCAGAACGTCGCCGACGCGTTGCGCGCGCTACAATACGACGCTGACACGCTGCATGAACAGGCGGCGGCAGAACAGTCGGCGTCCGACAGCTATGCGCTGGCCCGCGTCCAGTTCAGTGCCGGCTCGCTGAGCTACCTGAACCTGTTGAACGCCGACCGCACCTGGCAGCAGGCAAGGCTGGCGCTGGTGCAGGCCGAAGCCGCGCGGTTCGCCGACACCGCCGCGCTGTTCCAGGCGCTGGGCGGCGGCTGGTGGCATCGTAACGACGTCACCGCCGATGCCAACGGACCCGATCGTCTGACCCCGCCGCTCGTCGCGGCACTGAAGCCTTGACGGAGACGCAACGATGATCCGGCGCATGGTCGTGATGCTGGTGGCGCTTGGCGTCGTGCTGGGCGGCTATTTCGGCTTCCAGCAGTTCAAGGCGAAGATGATCCACCAGTTCCTCGCCTCGATGGCGAACCCGCCGCAGACGGTTTCGACCGTGACTGCAACGACGCAGACCTGGCAGCCGGCGGTGGAAGCGGTCGGCAGCCTGCGCGCGGTGAACGGCGCCGCGCTGTCGCTGGAGGTCGGCGGCGTGGTGGACCAGATCGGGTTCCAATCGGGCGAGGATGTGCAGGCCGGCCAGGTACTGCTGCGCCTGCGAGCCGACGACGACACGGCGAAGCTGGCCGCGCTGGAAGCGAGCGCCTCGCTGGCGCAGGTCAACTATGACCGCGACATGCGGCAGCTCCATGCGCAGGCGGTCAGCCAGTCGGTGGTCGATACCGACAACTTCAATTTGAAGAACGCGCGCGCGCAGGCGGAAGAGCAAAGGGCCGAGCTGGCGAAAAAGACGTTGCGGGCACCGTTCGCCGGGCATCTGGGAATCCGCGCCGTCGATCTGGGGCAGTATCTCAATCCCGGCACCGCCGTCGTGACGCTGGAGGCGCTGGATCCGCTGTTCGTCGATTTCTCTGTGCCGCAGCAGGCGCTGAACCGCGTCGAGGTGGGGCAGGCGGTGACCGCCAAAGTGGACACGTTCCCGGGTCAGTCGTTCCAGGGGAAGATCATCGCGGTGAGCCCCTCGGTCGATACGGACTCGCGCAATGTGCAGATGCGCGCAAGCCTGCCGAATCCGGATCATCGGTTGCTGCCGGGAATGTTCGCGACGATCGACATCGCGGCCGGAGCGCCGCAGCAATGGATCACGCTGCCGCAGACGGCGATCACCTATAATCCGTATGGCAGCACGGTCTATCTTGTGGAGCATGCTGGTGACGCCGGTCCCGCGCAGCCCGCCGGCGGGGCAGCGCAGACCGGTGGGACAGCGCAGGCGAGCGGGGCAGCGCAGGCGGGCGGGGCAGCGCCGAAGCTGGTCGCCCGGCAGGTGTTCGTTACCACTGGCGAAACGCGCGGCGATCAGGTCGCGGTGCTGACCGGGGTCAAACAGGGCGACGTTGTCGTCTCGGCCGGGCAGGTCAAGTTGCGCAACGGCAGCACGGTGCTGATCAACAACACAGTGCGGCCCAGCGACAATCCCGCACCCACGCCGGCGGATCATTGAGGATGCGCCGGACGGTATGCGCCATGCCAACCCTGTCGTGGCGCGCGGCCGTGCCCACCCCGTCATGGCGGGCCCCCGGGTCAAGTGCCCGCGGGCAGGCTCCGGCCCGCCATCCACGACTTGCGCCCCCGAAAGCAGGAAGTCGTGGATGCCGGGCGGAGCCTGCCACCGGGCGCTTGATCCGGTGGTCGGCATGACGGGAAGAACCGACCACTAACCGCGCCGACACGGCGGGCAGGAGACGACCCGATGCGCTTCACCGATATCTTCATCCGCCGTCCGGTGCTGGCAACCGTCGTCAGCCTGCTGATCCTGGTGCTCGGACTGCGGGCGATGAGCTCGTTGCAGGTACTGCAATATCCGAAGACGCAGAACACCGTGGTGACCGTCACGACGATCTATTACGGTGCCGATCCAAGCGTCGTAGCGGGCTTCGTCACCACTCCGCTGGAGACAGCGATCGCCCAGGCGAACGGCATCGACTACATGTCGTCCACCAGCCTGTCCGGCGTCAGCACCATCACCATCTACCTGCGGCTG
>DATHNI010000302.1:0-8572 GCA_035486135.1 Acetobacteraceae bacterium | reverse complement strand
TTGCGCCATTCGGTGAGGGACGACGAGTAAACGCCCTCGCGACGCAGGATGGCACCGATTCCACCAGTCTCTGCCGCGCGATCGGTCTCGGCCAGGATGCGAAGCTTGTCCCGCGCGGTGAATGTGCGGCGTCTCGGCCGGTCAGATAGTTCGGGTGATGCCGAGGCGGGCGCCGCCACGACCGTCGGCCTACGGCCTCCGTTCGTGGCAACGCCCGCCTCGGCATCGATCGATGGCTGGAGCATGGGCATGTGCGTGGTTATCCTTCCGCGCCCTCAAGTCTAAATTCCCGGGGGTCTGGTGTCTCACCTTCATTGGCACGGAGGGAAGACCTGGTTCCATATTATGATGTCCTCCGAAGGCTCAAAGCAATCTTGCTGGTTTGAAAGGAGGATTATGATGGTGGCTACCTCAATACTATCCGAAACCTAATTCATGCTGAGGTTTTTGACTCCAAATTGGAACAAGCTGACGAACTGCTCGCAGGCGTACAAGTCAAAACGTCAAGTTGAAAGTGAGATTGCGCAGCACAATCGGGATGAGCAGATCAGACAGTGAGGAACGACGCTCAGGTGGTATCGCCAATCCCGCTGTCAGGAACGATTATGTCGCGGCATGCGACTGTCAGACAACTCGTTGAGCAACACGCCTTGAGCCGATCCACTTGGTATCGGCTGCTGGCGGAGGGCGAGATCACGGCGAAGAAGGTACGGGGACGCCGATTGTTTGATCTCGACAGCGTCGAACGCTATTTGCAGCGGCAGCCGGAGCACGACCGAAGGGCCGGTGGAACTACGCGACGCCACGATGTAGTTCGATAATCTCCGCGCCGGTCAGATGCGTCGCCCATTCCTGCATCAAGGTACGTCGCGCGTCCAACAAGTCCTCGCGCTCGTAGACCCTCTGCACTTTATTCCCCCCACGATGGGAGAGTGCAAGTTCCTTCGCCTCGGTCGATTTTCCGGTTTCCTTCGCCCAGGTCGAAAAGCAGGCCCGCAGTCCATGAACTGTCGAACCGGGCGCGATCTTCTGCATTTTCTTGTACAGCGCCTCATGCCCGCGCGTCTGCTTGCGATGCCTAGCGGAAGCGAAGACTACATCATCGGGCGCGACATCTCTCGGTTTGACGTGGCGCAAGATTGCCACGGCGCGATCCGATAACGGCACCCGGTGTTGCTTGGTCGTCTTCTCATGCAACGCGGGGATCGTCCAAGTCTCTGCGTCCAAGTCGATTTCCCCCCAGCGCGCCAACAGCACAGGTGCGCTCCGCACCCCGGTCAGCATGGTGAACTCCAGTGCCAAAGCTGTCACATCATCGGTCTCGCGTAAGCGGGCGATAAAGTTCGGTGCGTTGCGCCAGTCCAATGCGGCGTGATTCCGTTCCCTATGCACCTTGCTCGGTGCCGCCAACACATTGACCAAGTGCTCACGCCAGATCGCCGGGTTCTCGACAGCGCGCCAGCCGCGTGCCTTGGCGTAGCTCAGGATGCGTTCGATCCGTCCGCGCAACCGTGATGCGGTGGGCGTCTTCGTTAGCCATATTGGGCCGAGACAGGCTAACACGTCGTCTACGCCGATGTACGCCACGTCCATGTCCATAATCGGCTTGCAGTGATCCTTCAGTGACTGACGCCATTGGCTCGCGTGCTCGCCGTTGTGCTTGCAGGTCGGCACTATGATCGCCTCGATGAAGGCTTCGCTCGCGTCATGGAAGCTGTAAGCAATTTTGCCGGCCGCCTCGGGTGCCTTGGGGTCGATCCCCTTGGCGAGCCCGCCGCGTAGCTCCGCGACCTTGGCGCGTGCCTCGGTCAGGGTGATGCCTTCGTGACCCGATTCGTCTTGCCACCGTCCAAGGCGCAGTTCGCGGTATCTGCCGCCAATGGCGTATCGCCAGCCGAAATAGCGGATCGCTTTGTCGTTTTCGATGAATAGGCCGTCGCCATCGGACGCGCGAGTGCCGACCCTTAGCGCGCGGATGACGGACGTGGTGAGACGCTTCGGCATGATCTGACCGTCCTAGCCGTGGGACTACGCCGTGCTGGCGGGTCACAACTCAGGTCACAATTTTCGTGGCCGATGTTCCTGTTTGTGGCCAACAGCCTAGCTCATGGGTTTCAAGGGTCAACAGTCTTTTCAAGCAATTACAATGAGTTGTGACACAACTGGATACAGCCTGAGACGGACTTGAGGTGGGGGGTTGGGGCAAGTATGGTCCCGGCGCGATCACCGCAAGGACCCCGGATAATGTTGATTTCCCCCGCCTACGCGCAGGACGCCAGCAGCATGCTCGGCAGCGCCACCTCGTTCCTGCCGCTGGTGCTGATCTTCGCGGTGTTTTACTTCCTGCTGATCCGCCCGCAGCAGCAGAAGCAGAAGGAGGCGCGGGCGATGATCTCGGCGATCAAGCGCGGCGATCGGGTGGTGACCGGCGGCGGCATCCTCGGCACGGTGCAGCGTGTGCCAATGGTGCAGGACAAGGACGGCAAGCAGGTGGCGTCGAACGAGATCGAGGTGGAGATCGCGCCGAACATCCGTGTGACCGTGCTGCGCGAGACGATCACCAGCGTGATCCGCCCGACCGCGGCAAACGACAGCAAACCGAAAACTTAAAGTGAAAAAGAGAAACCTCTCCCGCAAGCGCGTCGCAAGCGCGGGAGAGGTCGAGACGCGCAAGCGGCGAGGGTGAGGGTGATCGGGCCGGCACGCTGCCTTCTCGCCGCGTGAAGAATGCAGCGTGCCGACCCGATCACCCTCACCCTCATGCGCTCCGCGCCCTCGACCTCTCCCGCTTCGCGGGAGAGGTGAGATTGACGCGCGGCCTATCTCTCTCCAGCGTTCGCTTATGCTTGCGGTCGGGGGTATGGAATGCGCATTGCCGAAATGGACTGGCGGATGGTGGAGGACTGGGTTCGCCACGACGACCGCTGCGTGCTGCCGCTCGGCAGCACCGAACAACATGCGGGCCTGTCGCTGGCGACCGATGCGATCCTCGCCGAACGGGTAGCGATCGAAGCGGCCGAGCCGCTCGGCATTCCGGTCTTCCCTGTCATGCCCTATGGCCTGACGCCATACTTCACCGGCTTCTCTGGCAGCGTGACGTTGCGCGTGGCGACGTTCGCGGCGGTGTTGCGCGACGTGCTGGACAGCCTGAAGCACACCGGCTTCCGCCGCGTGCTGATCGTTAACGGCCACGGCGGCAACCAGCCGGCCATGTCGCTGGCCCAGGAGTGGATGATGGACAACCCCGACGCCCGCGTGCGCGTGCACGACTGGTGGCGCGCTCCACTGACCGCCGCAATGGTGCAGCGCATCGATCCGGTCGCCGGCCACGCGAGCTGGATGGAGAATTTCCCCTGGACCCGCCTGCCGAATCGCGAGCCGGTCGAAGGCGCCAAGCCGATGGTGGACGTGGACAAGCTTCGCGCGCTGCCGCCCTTCGAGGTTCGCCTGATGCTGGACGACGGCAATTTCGGCGGCCGCTATCAACGCAACGATTCCGAAATGCTCGAACTCTGGCAGGTCGCCGTGCTGGAAACCCGTTCGCTGCTGGAGGAGTGGTAAGATGGCCGTGCCGATCCTGATCTGGGGCGCGGGTGCGATCGGCGGCTCGGCCGGGGCCTGGCTGAAACGTGCCGGCCACGACGTCACGTTCGTCGATGTCGTCCAAGAGCATGTCGCGGCGGTTCGCAATCCGTCGCAAGGGTTGCGCATTACCGGACCGGTGGAACAGTTCGCGGTGACCGCGCCGGCCTTCACACCGGAGGAACTGACCGGCACCTGGCAGCACATCTTCCTGGCGGTAAAGGCGCAGCACACCGAAGCTGCGACCCGCTCGCTGCTGCCGTTTCTCGCCGGCGACGGCTATGTGTTGTCGCTCCAGAACGGACTGAACGAGGACATCATCGCCGGCATCGCCGGGCGCCAGCGCACGATCGGCGCATTCATCAATTACGGCGCCGACTGGATGGCACCAGGCGAGATCATGTTCGGCAATCGCGGCGCCGTGGTGCTGGGCGAACTGGACGGCGCGATCACGCCTCGGCTGCGGGCGTTGCACACGCTGCTGCGCGATTTCGAACCGGACGCGATCACCACGCCCGACATCTGGGCGTATCTGTGGGGAAAACTCGGCTACGGCGCGATGCTGTTCGCGCAGGCGCTGGGTGAGGCCGGCATCGCCGATTGCCTGGCACGGCCGGAACTTCTCCCGCTGTGGCGGCAGCTTGGGGCGGAGGCGATCAGCGTCGCGCTGGCCGAGGGCGTGCAGCCGCGCGGCTTCAACGGCTTCGAGGTGGACGCGTTCCGCCCGGGCGCCGGCGAGGCCGCGGCGCGTGCGAGTGTCGCGGCGATGGTGGCGTTCAATCGCGACAGCGCCAAGACTCATTCGGGCGTCTGGCGCGACCTGTGGGTGCGCAAGCGCCGCACCGAAGTGGACGTGCAGATCGCGCCGATCGCAGAACATGGCGAGCGCCACGGCATCGCCTGTCCCGCCACGCGTTGCCTGGTGGCGATGATCCACGCGGCAGAGCAAGGGAGGCTGCCGATGAGCGATGGTAATTTGGTTGGGTTGGCGAGGGAGAGCGCGGCGGCATGAACATCCGTTTCGATAACAAGGTGGTTGCGGTGACCGGCGCCGGCCACGGCTTCGGCCGTGCCATCGCGCAGAATTTCGCCCGGCTGGGTGCGCGCGTGTTCGCCACCGATCTGTCAGCCGATGAACTGGCCGAGACCGCGGCGCCGGGTGGAATCGTTACCAAGACGGTGGACCTGCGCGACCGTGCCGCCGGGGCGGCCTGGGTCCACACGATCGAGACGCAGACCGGTGCCGCGATCGACATACTGGTGAACGACGCGGGCGGCGTGGCGGGACAGGAGTTCAAGCCGGTCGAGGATGTTTCCGACGCAGACTGGAACATCATCTTCGACATCAACGTCAATGCTGCGTTCACCCTGTGCCGCGCCGCCGCGCCCGGCATGAAGCGGGCCGGCGGCGGGCGCATTGTGAACATCAGCTCGGGCGCGGGATTGCAGCCGTCGCTGACCGGCGTGCAGGCCTATTGCAGCGCCAAGCACGCGGTGGTCGGGCTGACGCGGCAACTCGCGCACGAACTGGGCCAGTTCGGCATCACGGTGAACTCGGTCGCTCCCGGCTTCATCCGCACCAACGCAGCGACCGAGCGACAGTGGGACAGTTACGGTCCGGACGGCCAGAAGGCGCTGGTGGAGCGGATTGCCATGCAGCGCCTTGGCACTGCGCAGGACATCGCAAATGCGGTGCTGTTCTTTGCGTCGGACCTGGCAGGGTTTGTCAACGGGCAGATCCTGCAAGTAGACGGCGGCCGCTAAACCTCTCCCGCTTCGCGGGGTTGAGCCGCGAAGCGGATCGACGCGAGGCACGCTTGCGCCGAGGGTGAGGGTGCCACCCACGGCACGGTGCCCCCTACCCGCCTTCTCACCTTCAACGAACCGTGTCCTCCGCAATCACCCCAGCCACTGATCCAATTGATCCACATCAAAGACAGCAACCCTCATCGTGCCCGAAACACGACGATACCAGTCGATCGCGGCCAACCGGCACGACCTGACCGGGCACCGCGACCACACGCGACGTTGTCATGAACCGTCCGGGCTCGATCCCGGCGCGCGAGGGAACCTATCATGAAATTAGCCAATCCGGCGCCGCTCGGGCTGAGCGGCTTCGCCCTGACCACCTGGATGCTGAGCATGGTGAACGCCGGCTGGTTCACCGGAGCCAGCGTGCCCCTGGTGCTCGCCAGCGCCTTCGCCTTCGGCGGCACTGCACAGTTCTGCGCCGGCCTGATGGAAATGCCGCGCGGCAACACCTTCGGCTTTGTCGCGTTTTGCTCCTATGGCGCGTTCTGGTGGACCTTTGCCCTGTTCGTGCAGTTCTTCGCAACCAAGGTGCCGCCCGAGTTCGTCGGCTGGTGGCTGGTGATGTGGGGCGTGTTCACCTTGTTCATGTGGGTCGGCTCGCTGGCACTGAACCGCGCGGTGCAACTGGTCTTCCTCGCCCTCTGGATCACGTTCTTCCTGCTCGGCGCGGCCGATTTGTTCAGCATGCCCGCGCTACACGTGGCCGGCGGATATGGTGGCCTGATCACTGCGGTGCTGGCGTTCTACCTGGCCGCCGCCGAGGTCATCAACGAAACCCACGGCCACGTGGTACTGCCGATCGGCGCCCCGTCTGCGCCGCGGATCAGCGCAGTGCCGCAGCACGCCTAGGCAATTGCTCTGCGGCCGGGCCGCGCTGCTCGCGCCACCCGGCCGTGGCTCGCCCAGGCAACACGACGCAAGACCTGCCGGCAGGTCACCAGTGGCCTGCCGCATTTGTCCTGATCGGCGCCCGCGCAACCCGCGTCGCGCCCGCAGCAAGCAAGACCCGCAGCAAGCAAAAAATCGAGGGACCCGCCCATGCCCGATACCCATCACCCCGAAGGCCAGCTTTTTCCGGTCCGGCCGGAGGTCGCCGCCCACACCCACGTAACCACCGCGCGCTACCACGAGATGTATGAACATGCCGCGCGCGACCCGGACGGGTTCTGGGCTGAGCAATCCCGCCGCGTGGCCTGGATTCAGGCGCCGGCGAAAATCAAGAACACCAGCTTCGCCGGCGACGTCGCCATCAAGTGGTTCGAAGATGGAGTGCTGAACGCCTCCGTCTCCTGCCTCGACCGTCACGCCGCGGCGCATCCCGATCGGGTGGCGATCATCTGGGAGAGCGACGATCCGTCTGTGTCGCGCAAGATCACCTACCGGGAATTGCTGGAACAAGTGTGCCGGCTGGCCAACGCGTTGCGCGGGCTGGGGGCGAAGAAGGGCGATCGGATCACGATCTATTTGCCGATGGTGCCGGAGGCGGCGGTGGCGATGCTGGCCTGCGCGCGGATCGGCGCGATCCATTCGGTGGTGTTCGGTGGGTTCTCACCGGACAGCCTGGCGAACCGGTTGCAGGATTGCGGATCGACGCTGCTGATCACCGCCGACGAGGGCCGGCGTGGCGGACGCAAGGTGCCGCTGAAGGCGAATGCCGACACGGCGCTGAAGTCCTGCCCAGACGTGAAGACCGTCGTGGTGGTGCAGGTGACCGGCGCCCAGGTACCGATGCAGGCCGGGCGCGATCAGTACTACGCCGCATTGTGCGCCGCCGCCGAACCGGCCTGTGCGCCGGAGCCAATGAACGCCGAGGACCCGCTGTTCATTCTCTACACCTCCGGCAGTACCGGAAAGCCGAAGGGCGTGCTGCACACCACCGGCGGCTACATGGTGTGGGCCAGCTTCACGCACGAGATCGTGTTCGACTACCGGCCGGGCGAAATCTACTGGTGCACCGCGGATGTCGGCTGGGTGACCGGACACACGTATATCGTCTATGGGCCGCTGGCGAACGGTGCCACCTCGGTGATGTTCGAGGGCATTCCGAATTACCCTGACAGTTCGCGATTCTGGCAGGTGGTGGACAAGCACAACGTGAATATCTTCTACACCGCGCCGACCGCGATCCGCGCGCTGATGCGCGATGGCGAGGCGCCGGTGGAGAAGACCTCCCGCGCGTCGATCCGCCTGCTGGGCACGGTGGGTGAGCCGATCAATCCGGAAGCCTGGCTATGGTATCACCGCGTGGTCGGCGAGCATCGCTGCCCGATCGTCGATACCTGGTGGCAGACGGAGACCGGCGGGATCCTGATCTCGCCGCTGCCCGGCGCCACGGCGCTGAAGCCAGGGTCGGCAACGCTGCCTTTGCCTGGTGTGAAGCCGATCATCGTCGATGGCGACGGGCACGAACTGCATGGGGAGTGCGAGGGGAACCTGTGCATCGCGGATGCCTGGCCCGGCATGATGCGCACGGTGTTCGGTGACCACGCACGGTTCGTGCAGACGTACTTCTCCACGTTCAAGGGGCTGTACTTCACCGGCGACGGGGCGCGGCGCGACGCCGACGGCTATTACTGGATCACCGGCCGGGTGGATGACGTGATCAATGTCGCCGGCCACCGCATGGGCACCGCGGAGGTGGAAAGTGCGCTGGTCGCCCACCACAAGGTCGCCGAGGCCGCCGTGGTCGGCTTCCCGCACGACATCAAGGGGCAGGGCATCTATGCGTATGTGACTTTGAAGTTGGGCGAGGAACCGACGGAGGCGCTGCGCAAGGAGCTGATCGCCTGGGTGCGCAAGGAGATCGGGCCGATCGCCTCGCCCGACGCGATCCAGTGGGCGCCGGCGCTGCCGAAGACTCGCAGTGGCAAGATCATGCGGCGGATCCTGCGCAAGATCGCGGCGAACGAGACGGACAGTCTGGGCGATACGTCCACGCTCGCCGATCCGGCAGTGGTGACCGAACTGGTGGATAATCGCGTCGGGTGACGGTGGTGGAGAGTAACTTCTCCCGCGGGAGCGCGGGAGAAGTCGTAACGTGACCTCTCCCGCAGGAGCGTCGCAGGAGCGGGAGAGGTTAGCCGCGCGTAGCGCGGGAGAGGTTCGAAGAGTAGGCGGCCTCGGTGAAGTCGGGGGGCACGTCCGCGGTCATCCTCCGTGCGTGATGCTCGAAATCCGC
>DATHNI010000301.1:0-2255 GCA_035486135.1 Acetobacteraceae bacterium | reverse complement strand
ATGGTCGGCTTTTCCGGATCGAACGGGATGGCGTTCTTGTTGGCGGTGATGTGGGCGCGTTCCAGGCTGGCCTCGGCCGCCTTGCCGGTGACGCGCTTGGGCCGGAGGTCGGCCAGCATCAGGTGGCTGTCGGTGCCGCCGATGACGATCGCGATGCCGCGGGCCAGCAGTGTCTCGGCCAGCACCTTGGCGTTGTCCGCGACGGCCTTCTGGTAGACGCGGAACTCCGGCCGCAACGCCTCGCCGAACGCCGCGGCCTTGCCGGCGATGACGTGCATCAGCGGGCCGCCCTGCAGGCCGGGGAACACCGCGCTATTGATCTTCTTGCCGATCTCCGGGTCGTTCGCCAGCACCATGCCGCCGCGCGGGCCGCGCAGCGTCTTGTGCGTGGTGGTGGTCACCACATGGGCGTGCGGCAGCGGGGAGGGGAACAGATCCGCCGCCACCAGCCCGGCGAAGTGCGCCATGTCCACCATGAAATACGCGCCGGCCTCATCGGCGACGCGGCGGATCCGGGCGAAGTCGATAAAGCGCGGATAGGCCGAGCCACCGGCGATGATCAGCTTCGGCTTTTCCGTCCGCGCCAGGTGTTCCAGTTGCTCGTAGTCCAACAGCCCGTCCTCACGACGCACGCCGTACTGGATGGCGCGGAACCATTTGCCCGACAGGTTCGGCGCCGCGCCATGCGTCAGGTGGCCGCCGGCGTCGAGGCTCATGCCCAGGATGGTGTCGCCCGGCTTTAGCAGCGCCAGGAACGCCGCCTGGTTGGCCTGCGCTCCGGAATGCGGCTGCACGTTGGCGAAGGCGCAGTGGAACAGGGTCTTCGCCCGGTCGATGGCGAGTTGCTCCGCCACGTCCACGTAAACGCAGCCGCCGTAGTAGCGGCGGCCGGGGTAGCCTTCGGCGTATTTGTTGGTCAGGACCGAGCCCTGCGCCTCCAGCACCGCGCGGGAGACGAGGTTCTCGCTGGCAATCAGCTCGATGCCATCCTGCTGGCGGTGCAGTTCGGCGCCGATGGCGGCGGCGAGGTCCGGGTCGGTCTCCGCCAGGGGCGCGGCAAAGAAGCGGTCGACGTTGGCGGCGGGGCGCTGTTCGTTCATGTGGGGCGGCCGGGGTGGTGAGGGCACATCCTGTAGCATGCGTCCGGGGTCGGCGAAACCACACCGCAGTCCCCAATCCAACCGTGCCCTCCGGCTACGGCACCAGCCGCCAGCCGTCGCCACCATCGCGCTCGATCCAGGTACGGCCATGCCCGAACGGCTCGGCCGTGACGCCGCGGGCGTGGATCTCGATCCGGTCCACCGCGACCTGCACCACGATCATGTTGGCGTCGGCAAAGCCCGGCGGGAAGAACGCGTCCCAATCGCCCTGCCACAAGGTGCGCATCTCGGCCCGATCGTCGATCACGGCTGCCCTGCCGACCAGCCCGACATAGCGATCGCCGGGGCCGTCCTGATAGGCCAGGGTGACCCGCGGTGCGCGCTGGATCTCCGGCACCTTGCGCGAGCCCCTCCGGCACAGGAATCGCCGCGTCCATTCGTCTGCTCCGGCTGCGGCCGGAAAGGCGCGGACGGCACGGGCATTGGCACCGCCATCCGGGGCGGCCGTCGCCAGCCAGCAATGCCGCACGGTGGCAATCGTGTTGCGCGCGGCGTCGAGCAATTGATCGATCTGCGCGTCCCGGGTCATCGGCATGTTCCTCCCTGGCAAACCTGACGCAGCATAGTCCGTCTTGACGGCGTGTTCTAGAGGAATCATTCTAGAAGGATGGTTCGTGCCACCTTCGAGCATGCCGATTTCCTCGACGCAGCCCTGGCACTGGTGTCGGACCACGGCCCGCAGGCGGTCACCGTCGCGGCGATCACCGAGCGTTTGCAGGCTCCCACGGGTTCGTTCTACCACCGGTTCAAGTCGCGCGACGCGTTGCTTGGCGCGCTGTGGCTGCAGACGGTGCAGGACTTCCAGCAGGGCATCGAAACGGCGCTCGCGGTTGGCGACGGCCTGGCGGCGGCGCTGCACACCCCGGCCTGGGTCCGCGTCCATCCCAACGAGGGTCGGTTGCTTTTGCTCTATCACCGCGACGACTTCGTGCAGGGCGATTGGCCCGAGGCTTTGCGCGACCAGGTTGCGGCCGAAACGTGCCGCGCCCGGGCCAGCCTGGAGAAATTCGCGCGCGACACGTTCGGCAGTGCGGGACACGACGAGATCCGCCGCGCGCAGTTCGTGCTGGCCGAGGTGCCAGTGGCGGCGGTGCG
>DATHNI010000300.1:0-21316 GCA_035486135.1 Acetobacteraceae bacterium | reverse complement strand
ACCGGACTGCAACGTCTCCGGGTTATCGAGCGGATTAGGCGGCGTTGGGAGCACCGCCCGCGCAGGCTCGCCACCGTTCGGCCCAGTGATCCCGAGCGCTTGCGGGCCGCCGGCGCAGGCCGCCAGCGGCAAGAGCAGTACGAGGAGAACGAGGAAGCGCATACGCGTAGTGTGCGCCTTTGCGCGCCCAAGGGGAAGAGTGTTGATGCGGGCAGGGAGATCGACCTCCTCGCAGTGACATTCGGCGGGGGGCGCGGCTTGACCCCACCGTCCATCGCGGCACCCTGCGCCACTGACCGTGGGCCGACGGCCACGGCGCGAGGGGGGAAAGAACCGCATGCAATTCGGCTTCTGCGTCATGGCGAACGTTGATGAAATCGGCTTCTTCAGCCATGTCGAGGCGCTTGGCTACGACTCGGTCTGGGTGACCGACAGCCAGATGCTGTTCGCCGACTGCTACGCCGTGCTGGCGCTGGCGGCGCGCGAAACGAAGCGCCTGCGCATCGGTCCCGGCACGGCGATCTGCGGCACGCGCATCCCTCCGGTGCAGGTCGCGGCGATGGCGACACTGAACCGGCTGGCGCCCGGGCGCGTGTTCCTCGGCATCGGCACCGGCAATACCGCGATGCGCAGCATGGGCCAGCGCCCCATGCGCATCGCCGCGTTCGCGGAGTATCTGCGCGTCCTCGCGGCACTGCTGCGTGGCGAGACAGTGGACTACACGTTCAACGGCGTCACCCGGCCGCTCCGCATGCTGTTGCACGAGCCGGGGCACGGCGCGCTGGAACCGAAGATCCCGCTCTATGTCTCAGGATTTGGCCCGCGCGCGATGGCGCTGGCGGGGGCGCATGGCGACGGGCTGGTGTTCGCCATCCCGCCGCGCGGCGTCGCCGTGGCCGAAGCGCTGGGCCACGTCCGCCAGGGCGCCGCGCAGGCCGGCCGCGACCTGCACGACCACCACACCTGCGCTTTGACCAACCTCGCGCTGTTGCAGCCCGGCGAGGCCGTGGACTCCGACCGTATCAAGGCGACCATCGGGCCGAACGTGATGGCCAGCGTGTATTACTTCTACGACGAGGTGAACGAACGCGGCATCGATCCCCCACCGTTCCTGTCGCGCATCTGGAAGCGCTACTGCGCTCTGGTCGAGCAAACGCCGCCGGCGCATCGGCATTTCCGCACGCACGAATTCCACTATACCGGGCTGCATCCGGGCGAGGCGGAACTGATCGACGCGCAGCTTATCCGCGACACCTGCCTGGTGGGTACTGCCGGCGAACTGGTGGAGCGCATCCGGGCGCTGGAGCATGACGGACTGCGGGAACTGATCTTTGCGACAGGGACCGCGGCAAAGTGGCGCCTGGCGGAGGATTTCGCGCGGCAGGTCATGCCACGTTTGTGATCGGCATGCGTGGCCGCGGGGGATCGCACCGCAATTTGATTCGAATCGCCTCCGCGTGGGTCGCCACGGCGCTGTTGCTGGGCGGGTGCAGCATCCCGATCCCGCCGCTTCCGTCGCTTGAACCGGGGGACGAAGCCACCGTTTATGTGATCGAGCGCGGCTGGCACTCCGATATCGGCCTGCCGGTGGATGAACTTGCCGCACCGCTCAGCACGCTGAGGCAGCGGTTCCCAGGCGTACGCTTTCTGACCTTCGGGTTCGGCGAACGACAATTCCTGCTGTCCCGGAAAGCGACGCTCGGCGGCATGCTGAGCGCCTTGCTGCCCAGCCGGAGCGCGGTGTTGATGACGGCGCTGGCCGCCGATCCCGCAGCGGCATTCGGCGCACCGCATGTCGTGGTGCTGCAGGTTTCCCGCGAGGGTCTCGCGCGGATCGAGGACGCGGTGTGGCAGGAACTTGAGAAGTCGCCGGACGGCGAGCCTGTGTTGCTGGCCGATGGTCCCTATCCCGGCAGCGTGTTCTACGCCGCGCGCGACACCTATGACGGGCTTTACACTTGCAACTCCTGGACCATGACCCTGCTGCGCACCGGCGGACTGCCGGTGCCAACCGCCGGCGTACTATTCGTTGGCCAGGTGATGGACGCGGTGCGTGCGATCAGCGCTCGCCAGGCGTCAACGCGACACGGCTGAGCCGGGCGGCACGACGACAGTGGTGCTTGCGGGCGGCGGCGGATCGCTGCTGCTGAACGACAGGCATCCACCCAGCGCAAGCGG
Source organism: Acetobacteraceae bacterium (assembly GCA_035486135.1). GTDB lineage: Bacteria > Pseudomonadota > Alphaproteobacteria > Acetobacterales > Acetobacteraceae > JASHVB01. The sequence goes on along the minus strand of DATHNI010000300.1, from coordinate 19,138 downwards.
CAGCAACAGAACGAGCAAGGCAAGACGCATGCGGATTTCCTCCGGCGGGGAAGGGCTTGTACGGAGGTAGGCATTGGTTGCGGTTGGCGGGACCGCGTTGTGTCTCACAAGCGTGTGCACCGGGCGGGGCAATCGGGTGGAAGAAGCAAGGCCAGGCGCTTTGCCCCTGGATCCTCGCCCAGGGCGGAGCCCCCTGACGGGTCCAGAGCCTGCCTGGCGAAGGACGGGGGCAAAGCCCCTGGCCTCGCTTCCCCCACCCGATTGCCCTGCGATCAACTTAGGGGTGTAGTGACCTGCGTAACAGAGTATATCTACCGATGGGTGTTGCATGCTGGCGCACCGCAGCAAACCGGGGGACAACCATTGGCGCAGCCGCAACGCGACGTGAGACGCACCGCCTTGCGCACCAGTCCGCTGTTCCAGGCGATGCTGCCCGAGGAGTTGGATGCGATCCTCGGCTTCGCCACCGAGCGGCGCGTTCGCCGTGGCCAGATGATCGTTCAGAAGGGCGACGACGGCACGTCGATGATGGCGGTGCTGAGCGGCCGTGTGCGCATCAGTGCAGTCAACGCGGACGGCAAGGAGATCACCCTCAACGTTATCAATCCTGGCGAGGTGTTCGGCGAGATCGCCTTGCTCGACGGCCAGCCGCGCAGTGCGGACGCGTCCGCGATCGAGGACACGCTGCTGATGGTAGTAGAGCGGCGGCACTTCATGCCGTTCCTGGCGAACAACCAGGCGCTGGCCTCGCGTCTGCTGGCCGTGCTGTGCGAGAAGCTGCGCAGCACCAGTCTGGCGCTGGAACAGATCGCGCTGTTCGACCTGGAAGCGCGGCTGGCGCGGCTGATATTGAAACTCGCCGCGGATTATGGCCGGCCGAGCGGGGACGGCACACGCATCGAGATGAAGCTGTCGCAGCGCGACATGTCCAACCTCGTCGCCGCCTCGCGCGAGAGCGTCAACAAGCAGTTGGGAATCTGGCGCGACAGCGGCGTGCTGGCGATCGAGGACGGCCGCATCATCGTGCGCCGCAGCGAGGATCTGCAGGCCCTGGTGGAGCCGCGATAAGGGGTTGCGGCCAACCCTGTCATTGCGAGCGCAGCGAAGCAATCTCCGCGAGGCGTCGCGCGAATGCACGCGGGAGATTGCGTCGCTTCGCTCGCAATGACGGGGCCGGCTGCGGTCGCACCCAGGAAGCGCCTGTGCAAACGCCATGGAGGAAACACCGCATGCCACGACAGCAGATCACATCCGGCCGCATCGGCCGTCCGAGCGGGCACTTTTCCCAGGCGATCGCAGTGGAAGCGCGCGGCCGGCTGGTGTTCATCTCCGGCATGACCTCGAAGGGCGCCGACGGCAGCGTCGTTGGCATCGGCGATATCGAGGCGCAGACCAGGCAGATGTGCGAGAACGTCAAGGCCGCGGTGGAAGCCGCCGGCGGCAGCATGGCGGATATCTGCCGCGTCGATGTCTATGTGCGCAGCATGCGCGACTTCGACGTGATCCATAAGGTGCGCCGCGAATTCTTTCCCGATCCGCCGCCCGCCTCGACCATGGTGGAGGTCAGCGGCTTCACGCATCCCGACTATCTGATCGAGATGAACGCGATTGCCGTGCTGCCATAGGACATCGCCGTCCTGCCTTGAGTCGCCAGGCGCTCCCTGTCATTGCCAGTTCCCGCCGGCCGGCGGGCCGACCCGCCGTGGATGAAACTGGCGCAGCGACCCGCCCTCCCGCGTCATGGCGGGCGAGCAGCACGGGTTGTTTCTTGTTAGGAGCATAGCTGCGAAGCAATCTCCTGCCTGGCGAGCCGCCAATGGTTCGTCAGGCAGGAGATTGCTTCCCCGGGTCAAGCCGGGGGACCGCTATGCTCCTCGCAATGACAGGTCATGACGGGCATCTCGCGTCCCGGCGGGCATTTGACAGATCGCCGCGGCGCGGGAGAACTGCGCGCAACCGCACCACGGAGGATCGCCGTCATGCCGGACACGCCCGCCTCGCCACTCGCCGCCTATATCGGGTACCTGGAGCGTGGCGAGCTTGGCTACCAGTTCAGCCCTTCGGCCCACGCCGCAGTATTCTATCCGCGGGTGATCGCGCCGGGCACCGGCAAGGCGGACCTGGAATGGCGCGTCAGCAGGGGGCTCGGCACGGTCTACGCCACGACCGTGGTGCACCAGCAGAAGGGCGAACCGTACAACGTCGCGCTGATCGACATCGATGAAGGCTTTCGCATGATGAGCCGCGTGGACGACATCGCGCCGACAGCGGTGAAGATCGGCATGCGGGTGAAATTCCGGGTACACCCTGCCGAGGGCGACGAACCGCCCTATCCCGTGTTCACTCCGGCGGAGGGCGTGTGACATGGCGGTACGAGGCAGCGTCGCCATCGTCGGCGCGGCGGAATCCGATATCGGCGCCGTCGCCGCGTTGATGAGTCCGATCGACCTGATGGCGCAAGGCATCCACCGCGCCCTGGCCGACGCTGGCCTGAACCTGCGAGACGTGGACGGCGTGTTCTGCGCCTGCACCCAGGCGCGCACCTCTGCGATGTCGCTGCTGGAGTATCTGGGTTTGCCGGAAGCCTATACCGATTCCACCATTGTCGGTGGGTCGTCGTTCGAAATCCACGTGGCGCACGCGCACGCGGCTTTGGAAGCCGGTTTATGCAACGTCGCTGTGGTCGCCTATGGCAGCACGCAACGCACTGTGGGCCGGCGCCAGGCCAGCGTGCGCGAGTACAATCCGTACGAAACGCCGTTCCGTCCGTTCCTGCCGGCCTCCGCCTATGCGATGGCCGCCTCGCGCCACATGTTCGAATTCGGCACCACGCGCGAGCAATTGGCCGAGGTCGCCGTCGCGGCGCGCGAGTGGGCGCTGCTGAACCCGGTGGCCTGGGAGAAGCAGCCTCTGACCATCGCCGACGTATTGAACGCGCGGCCGATCAGCGATCCGTTCACCGTGCGCGATTGTTGCCTGGTCACCGACGGCGGCGGTGCCATCGTCATGACGCGGATCGATCGGGCGCGTGGCGTGGCGAAGCAGCCGGTGCCCGTGCTGGGATGGGGCCAGTCGATCACCCATGCGTCGATTTCCTCGATGCCGGACCTGACCCATACCGGGGCGATCCAGTCCGGTGCCGCGGCTTACGCCATGGCGGGGTTGGCGGCGTCGGACATCGACGTGCTCGCCTTGTACGATGCGTTCACCATCAATACGATCCTGTTCCTGGAAGACCTCGGCTTCTGTCCGAAAGGCGAAGGCGGGCGCTTCGTCCAGGACGGCCGGATCGGGCCGACCGGCGACCTTGCGGTGAACACCAACGGCGGCGGTTTGTCGTATTGCCATCCCGGCATGTACGGCCTGTTCCTGCTGATCGAGGCGGTGCGGCAATTGCGCGGCGAGTGCGGCGCACGCCAGGTGGCCGCGGCGGAATCGGCGATCGTGCACGGTAACGGCGGCGTGCTGTCGGCGCAGGCGACAGTGATCCTCGGCGGTCCGGCAACGGTGTGACACGCGGTTGATCCAGATCAATGTGACAGCAGGACCCTCGACCTAGCGTCGCAACGAAATGTTGGGCTGCGTGCCGCAGGCGCGGGGCGCCGGTCGAACGGCCGTCGTGGCATTTCCGCGCGACAAGACCCACGCGCTCGGAAGGGTGGAGCATCAGATGGAAGGTGTGATCGGTCACGACCCAGCCGAGGACATGCGGCATGCCACCGTCATGAAAATCTATTGGCGGCTGATACCGCTGTGTTTCCTGATGATGTTCGTGAACTATCTCGACCGGATCAATCTGGGCTTCGCCGGCCTGCAGATGAACCACGACCTGGGTTTCACGTCCGCGGTGTTCGGCTTCGGCGGCAGCGTGTTCTTCCTCGGCTACATGATCCTGCAGATCCCCAGCAATCTGATGCTGTTTCGGTTCGGCGCGAAGCTATGGCTGGGGGCCATCCTGATCATCTGGGGCGCGGTCGCCGCGTCGATGGCATTCGTGACGAACGAGCTTAGCTTCGATCTGCTGCGCTTTGCCCTTGGCATGGCCGAGGCGGGCCTGCTGCCCGGACTGGCGCTCTACGTCACCTTCTGGTTTCCGTCGCGCTACCGTGCCCGGGCGGTGGGCGGCTATATCATTGCCGGTGCCTTCGCCGCGATCCTGGGCGGACCGATCTCCGGCATGCTGCTGACCTACATGAATGGCCTGACCGAATTGCGCGGCTGGCAATGGATGTTCATCACCGAAGGCGCTCCGGCCGTATTGCTCGGGCTGGTCACGCTGTTCTATCTTCCCAATACACCCGCCCAGGCGAAATTTCTCACCCCGGGTGAGCGTGAATGGATCGAGGGCGAGTTGCGGGCGGAGCGCGCAGAACTCGAACGTGGCGGCCAGTATTCGCTGTTCGATGCGTTTCGCGACCTCCGCGTCTGGGTGCTGGCAATTCTGTTCGGTTGCGCACTGGTCGGCATCTATGGATTGTTCATCTGGCTGCCACTGATCATCCAAAGCATGGGGCAGCTCAGCTATCTGGAAATCGGCTTTTTGTCCGCTGTGCCGCCATTGCTGGGCGTGGCCGGCACGTTGCTGGTCAGCTATAATTCGGACCGTACCGGCGACCGCAAATTCCATCTCGCCGGGGTGTATGTCGTCGGCGCGGTCGGCATGCTCGGCAGCGCGGTCTTCAAGGATCCTGTGCTGGCCTATCTGTCGCTGTGCCTGGCGGGTCTGGGCATGAACGCCGGCAATTCGCTGTTCTGGAGCCTCAACGCATCGTTCATGACCGGCGTGGCGGCGGCCGTTTCGATCGCGGTGGTCAACATGATCGCGCAGTTCGGCGGCCTGATCGGTCCGTGGCTGATCGGTGTCGTGAAAAGCTCGACCGGCAGTTTCTCGATCGCACTGATGGCGGTTGCGGGATTCCTGCTGTTGGCCGCCGCCATCGCCGCCGCCATGCGGGTGACGCCGAAGGCCAGCGCGTGACGGCTTCGGCCTGATCCGCATTGCACGGCGCAATGCCCCGCGCACGCGTGATGGCATCTGAACGCTGGGTTCGATCCGCCGGAGCAGCTATGGTTGGATCGCTGCGAAGGGGGAGAAAGAACAATGGGCCACGGTGCCGGCATCAACGAAGTCGCGTGGCTGGACTGCGCCGGCAGCGGCCAGGTCGTCGTGGAGGGCAACTACGCCTATCTCGGCCACATGGATCCGCCGCATGGCACGTCGGTGGTGGACGTATCCGACCCGCGCAATCCGCGCATTGTGTGGACGACCGACATTCCGACCGGGCTGCACTCGCACAAGGTACGCGTCGGCAACGGCACGATGGTGGTGAACCGCGAGGGCCATCGCGGCGGCAAGGTGCCCGACGGCGACTTCGTCGGCCTGCGCATCTTCGACATCGCCGATCCGCGACTGCCCCGGGAAGTCTGCCGCTGGGCCAGCGGCGGGATGGGCGTGCACCGCTTCACCTTCGACGGTCGCTATGCCTACATCTCGCCGGAAGTCGAAGGCTATGTCGGCAACATCGTGATGATCCTCGACCTGGCCGACCCGGCGCATCCGCAGGAGGTGGGGCGCTGGTGGATGCCGGGGCAATGGACCGCCGGCGGCGAGACCCCGAGTTGGAAGGGGCGCAATCATCGCTGCCACCATCCGATCCGCCGCGGCGACCGGCTGTATGTCAGCTATTGGTATGGCGGCGGGGTGATCCTGGATATCAGCGACATCAGCAAGCCGAAGCTGGTGTCGAGTTTTGACTGGAGCCCGCCGTTCGGCTGGCCCACGCACAGCCTGGTCCCGATCGATACGCCGATCGCCGGCCATCGCTGGATGCTGGTGGCGGACGAACACGTGCAGCCGATGGATGCCGCGCTGTCGCCGGAACTGCCGGCGATGGTCTGGATGGTGGACATCACCGACGAGACGCGGCCAATCCCGGTCGGCACCTTCCAGTTGCCTGAACTTGTGGGCACGCCATCGCCATTGATGACTGGCTGCCACCAGCCGGTCGAGACGATCATCGGCACCGAGGTTCCGGCGGCGTGGTTCGCCAGCGGCTTGCGCGTGATCGACATCGCCAACCCGCTGGCGATGAAGCAGGCGGCGTGGTGGATGCCGGACGTGCCCTCCGGCGCTCAACGCGTGTGCAGCAACGACGTTTTCGTTGATGCGCGCGGGCTGATTTACCTTGTGGACCGCAATCGGGGGCTGTCCATTCTGGAACGGACTTAGTCGCACCCGACTAGCTGGCCAATCGTTCCACCCGCGAGCAAGGCCACGCGGGAGAACGGGGGGCGGTCGGCGCCGGACTCGGCTTGCCGCACGGCTCGCTACTCCCGGCGATACACACCCTTCTCGATCGCCGGCAGATCCGATTTGCTCAGGCCCAGGTCGGCGAGGTCCCGGTCTGTGAAGCGGTACAACTCGTCGAGTTCGCGGGCGTGCTGGCGCCTGGCGTTCCACGAATCGGCCATGCGCTGCAGCAGGGCATGGCCCTGGGCCAGCCACCAGCGCAGGTCCGAGACGATTTTTGGTTGTGCATCAGGGATAAAGTGGGCTTCGTCGGATAAGTTCATCTGCACGATCCTTCGGAAATACCGGCTTGAGCCGGATACGGGCGAAGGACGTTCCCTCTATGGTGCGGCGCAGCATAGAGGGCTTGCGGGAAATAGGCCAGCGATTCTGACTAATCCTGGATGCATAGGCGCAGGCGGCCCATGGGATCAGACGTTACGCCGCTGCGTTGACGCTGGGCGACACCAAGCGAGACGGCAGATTTGCGGAATGCCGCCAATAGGACGAGCGTGCGTCGTTTTTGCCCGCATTCGACGCGCTTGCGGAAATCCGCCAGCGGTCACGCGCGTGTCGTGGCAGGCTGCGGTGCTTGGGCCGGCTTGGGAGCCTGAACGGTAAGGTGGTCGCGCGACGTCAGGCGCGCGCCCGAGTCGTTCGATCAGTCCGCAGGCAGAGACTCATCGGGGTCGAGACGCCACATCCAACCGAGAGGCGCTACGGGGCAGGCGGTCCCCTTGAAGGTCGGCACACGCACAGAGGTAGCGCTACCTTCCGGATTCACCAGGACATACATGCCAGTAACCGGTGCACGTTCGCCCGGCCTGTGCGCGGTTTGTTGGACCACTCTCCCCCCTTCAGACGACGATTAATTTTTTCTTACATATCCATAGACGTGTCAGGGGGCCATTGCAAGGATCACGCACCTGTGATGTCGCAGACGCAGTACTCGCCGCCGGACAGCCACGTCTCGTTGCGACGCGTTGTTCGCTCAATGTTCCCCACACCGGATGGCGTGCGTAGCGTCCCTCAGGCGATCGGGTCAACGAGGCCCCGCGTGGTTCCTGATGATGGGAACCGCCGGTGCCGGCAACGCCCGATCGTCACCCGCCCGGGACGTCCTTGGTCAGCAACGCGGGCAGGTTCACGTCGATACGCCCAGCCAATATCTTCTCTTCGTCCGGCAATTGTTCCGCGTCCTGTCGTGGCTCCCGGCGGGCGGCTTCCTTGATCGCACGAGTCCAATGATCATAGGCCCGGCCGTCCGGCCGTCCCTCGCGCTCCCAGATGAAATACGCCCTGTCGCGGACAGTTTGCTCGTTGATGCGATTGGTCTCGGGCATTCCCTTTTCGCTCCTGTTTGGAATTGCCGTACCCGCCTGGTTGGACGCTGTCCCTGCAAGCTGGCGCACTGTCGCGCCTTTGCCTTGAATATTCTCGATATGACGTTCGGCAAAATCTCCCAAACGGTCAAGCCATAATTGCACCGATCGGATCGCCCGATGCAGCGGCGCCGGCGGACCGACGCCGGACGGTTGACAATCGAGCGCAGCGCAGCCTCGACTGCCCCCGGCAAAACCCAGGCGAGACACGAAATATGGCGGCACCGGTTGACGTTCTGATCATTGGCGCAGGCGCATCCGGCGCTGCCGTGGCCTGGAGCCTGGCCGAAACAAGAATGCGCATCGTCTGCCTGGAGCAAGGCGACTGGATGAAGCCGTCCGAATACCCCAGCACCGGCCGAGACTGGGAAGCGCGTCAGCTCAGCGACTTCCACTACAATCCGAACCGCCGCGCGCGCGAGACGGACTATCCGATAAACGAGGCCAATTCGCCGATCAAGATCGCCAACTTCAACGGCGTCGGCGGCGGCACGGTGCTGTACGCCGGCCACTTTCCGCGCTTCCATCCATCGGACTTTCGCGTCCGCACCCTGGACGGCGTGGCCGACGACTGGCCGGTGGACTACGCGACCCTGGAACCATTCTACAGCGAGAACGACCGCATTATGGGCGTGTCCGGCCTGGCGGGCGACCCGGCCTATCCTCCCCACGACCCCATGATGCCGCCGCTGCCGCTGGGCAAATCCGGCACGACGCTGGCGCGCGGCCTCAACAAGCTCGGCTGGCACTGGTGGCCGTCCGACAGCACCGTGGCCTCCGTGGATTACGAGGGACGCGCGAAGTGTATCAACCTCGCCCACTGCACCGCGGGCTGCGCGCAGGGCGCCAAGGCCAGCACCGACATCACCTATTGGCCCGCCGCCATCCGTGCCGGCGTCGAACTGCGCACGCGCTGCCGGGTGCGCGAGATCACCACCAACGAGCACGGCATGGCATCCGGCGTGGTGTACTACGACGCCGACGGGGTGGAGCAATTCGAGGCGGCCGAGGTAGTGATCCTGGCCTGCAACGGCATCGGCACGCCGCGCATCCTGCTGAATTCGGCGTCATCGCGGTTTCCCAATGGCCTGGCCAATTCCAGCGGCCTGGTCGGCAAGAACCTGATGTTCCACCCCTACGCCAAGATCTTTGGCTACTTCGACGAAGAGCTCGACGGCTATCGCGGCCCGGGAAATTGCATCTGGAGCCAGCAGTTCTACGAGACGGACCCGTCGCGGGGCTTCGTGCGCGGCTACACCTTCGAATTCTCCCGCGGCCAGGGACCGGTCATGGCCGCGGTGCACGGCACGGCGACGGGCCGCCTGCCCTGGGGCGCCGGCCACCATCGCGCCTACCGTAAGTTGTTCTGTCACCGCACCGGCATGGTGGCGATCTGCGAGGACCTGCCGGAGCAACACAACACTGTCACGCTCGATCCGGTGCTGAAGGATTCCAGCGGCATTCCCGCACCGAAGATCGACTACACGCTGAGCGAGAACAGCCGTCGGATGCTGCATCACGCGGTCGGGCGCGCCACCGAGATCCTGCGTGCCGCGGGCGCGCACGATGTGGGGTCCGAGATCCCGATCGCCGATGGCGGCTGGCATCTGATGGGGACCGCGCGCATGGGCACCAACCCGGCGCGCTCCGTCGTCAACGAATGGGGCCGCAGCCACGACGTGAAGAACCTGTTCATCGTCGATGGCAGCATCTTCGTCACCTCGGCCGGGGTGAATCCAACGCGCACGATCCAGGCGCTGGCGCTTTATATCGCTGACTCAATAAAGCAGCGCCTGGCAACTCTGTTCGATTGATGCCGGCCGCACGGCCCACCCGACTCCATCGTCATGGCCCCATCCAACGTCATGGCCCCGCCCCGGTCGTCATGGCCCCGCCCCAGTCGTCATGGCCGGGCTTCACCCGGCCATCTTTCGCGGCACCCTCTCGAGGCGACGTGCCGCCATTGATGGCCGGGTCAAGCCCGGCCATGACGGTGCGGCGAGGCCATGACGGTGCGCTGCTGCTGTCAATCCACCTGCTCGACCTGCTCCATCGTCGCCACGTCGCCCGCGAGGGTGGTGCGGCGGACATCGCGGACCTCGTTGCGATCGAACCGGCGAGCACGATGCATCGTGGTGCGATTGTCCCAGATCACCAAATCGTTGACCCGCCATTCGTGCGAATAGACGAAGCGGTCCTTGGTTGCGAACTCCGTCAGGTCGCGCAGGAACATGCGTGCCTCGGGAACCGTCCAGCCCAGGATTGTTCCGGCATGCGATGAGAGGAACAGTGATTTCCGCCCGGTCACCGGATGCACGCGCACCAGGCGCTGGCGAACCGGCCGGAACGCCACGCGCTCCTCCGGCGTCATGTCGGTGAAACCGATCGCCTCACGCGAGAACATCAGCGAGTGTTCGCAGACCAGGTCTTCGATTTCCCGCTTGGTGCGATCGTCCAGCGCGTCATAGGCGGCGCGCATGTCGGCGAATTCGGTGTTCGCGCCCCAGGACGGCAGGACGCGTCCCGACAGCAGCGAATATTTCGCCGGCACTGGGCGGAACGAGCTGTCGGAATGCCACAGCCGGTCGCCAAGCTTGAAGAACCAGACCCGGTCCTGGTCCGACATGATGTTGCCGGATTTGTCGAGGTTGGAGAAATCCGCGATCCCCGCCCCAAGCCGCGAGTCGTCGCGCTTCCGGATGTGGCCGGGCGTGTTGTAGCCTTCCAATTCGCCGAAATGGCGGGTGAAATCGATCTGCTGCTGGTCGGTCAGATTCTGGCCGCGAAACACCAGCACGGCGTATTGGTCCATGCCGGCCTCGATCGCCGCAATGTCGTCCGCCGACAACGGGCGCGCGCAATCGGCACCGGTCACTTCTCCCGCGAACGCTGACGGAATCTGGTGGATCTCGATGGCCATAGTGGTCGTCTCCTGATGTCGCAGCGGCTGCGCTGCAACACTGATTCGGAGACATGATTAGCCCGCCGGGACCGTGTCAAGTCAACCTGCGCCGCCGAACAACGCCTGGCCCATCGGCGACCACCAGAGGCTTACCGTCGCAGCCCCGCCTCCCGCAGCAGCGGCAGCACCGTGTCGATAAAGTACGGCAGTTCGTCCTTATAATTCACGAACGACAGCGCCACGCCTTCGAACCCCACGCGACTGATCGCGGCCAATTCCTCGGCAATCCGCCACGGTGTGCCAATCAGAGGGTAAGTGCCCGCCCCGCCAACAAAGCGCTTGCGGTGCAGTCGATACGCCTCGGGATCGTGCGAACCGGAGAACTTCGCTTTGTTCCCCATATAGTGGTCCGCACCCGCGGTGTCCTCCATGTCCACCGCATAGTGCTCGTAATACGCTTCCGCCGCATCCTGCGACGGGCGGCAGACCACGTGACAGGTGGTATAAACCCCCACCTCGCGTCCCGTCGCCGCTGCCCGGCGCCGCATGTCGTCGATCTGCCCACCGCTGTCACCGATCTCCACGAACGTTGTGAACAGACAGTCCGCGGCGCGTGCGGCGAAGTCGCGCCCGGGCGGCGAGAACGCAGCGTTCAGCGTCAGCGGCCGCGGCCGCTGCACCGGCAGCGGTTTCCCCGACACGCCATGCAGATCGTAATACCGCCCCTTGAAGTCGAACGGCGCCGGCTCGCTATAAATCCTGCTCATGATCTCGAACCATTCCAACCCCTGGCCATAGCGGTCCTCGATCATCTCCAGGCCGAAACAGCCGAACTCCTCGGGGTTCCAGCCGCACACGATGTTCAGCCCGGCGCGGCCCCGGCTCGCGTGGTCGATCGTCGTCAGCGCCTTGGCGGCGAACACCGGATGCACCATCGGCACATGCACCGTGGCGAACAATGCGATGCGTTCGGTCACGCCGGCCAGAGCGGCCGCCTCGGTCAACGTCTCGAACGACCATTCGCGCGAGTTCGTTACGCCGCCGAAGCCACGCCACCGGGCGATCGGCAGGAAGAATTCCAGTCCCGCGCGGTCGGCCATCTGGGCCACGGCCACCACGTCGGTCCATTCCGCCCGCCAGCGCTCCGGCACCCGGGTCAGCGTCAGGCCGCCGTCGGCGTTGGCCGAAAAAACCCCAAGTTTCAACCGGTTGGGGCCACGCATGGGATGCGGACGATCGGACATGGGCGGTGCTCCGGACTTGGGCTTGCTTCGGGCAAATTAGTTGAGATATAAGATATTGACCAGAGGGCGAAGGCCCCAAGGGTCGGTATCTCGGGGCAATATCACCGATGCGGATCGTCTGCGTGGGCGGTGGGCCGGCGGGCCTGTACTTTGCGATCCAGATGAAGCGGCGCGACCCCTCGCACCGCATCACCGTCGTTGAACGCAATCGCCCCTATGACACGTTCGGCTGGGGCGTGGTGTTCTCCGACGAGACGCTGCGCAACCTGGAGGGTGCCGACCCGCCAAGCAAGAACGAAATCCTCGACAGCTTCGCGCACTGGGACGATATCGACGTCCATTTCAAGGGCCGCGTCATTACCTCCGGCGGCCACGGCTTCTGCGGCATCGAGCGCAAGCATCTGCTGAACATCCTCCAGCACCGCGCCGAAGCACTGGACGTGGAACTGGTGTTCCAGCGCGAGGTGGACGATGTCGCCGAGTTCGCCGGCGCCGACCTGATCGTGGCGGCGGACGGCATCAACAGCAAGACGCGCAACCGCTACGCCGCCCATTTCAAACCGACTGTCCAGGTCGCGCAGAACAGGTTCGTCTGGCTCGGCACGCATCGGGTGTTCGATGCGTTCACCTTCATTTTCGCGCAAACGGAATTCGGCTGGTTCCAGGCGCACGCCTATCGCTTCAACCACGACACGTCGACGTTCATCGTCGAGACCACGGATGCGAACTGGCGCGCCGCCGGGCTCGACCGGGTCGATCCGGCCGGCACGATCGCCTTCTGCGAGCAATTGTTCGCGCCCTGGCTGCTTGGGCACCGGCTGCTGGCGAATATGAACCATCTGCGTGGTTCGCACTGGCTGAATTTCCCGCGCGTGGCCAACGAAACCTGGGTGCACGGCAATATCGTGCTGGTGGGCGACGCGGCGCACACGGCGCATTTTTCCATCGGTTCGGGCACCAAGCTGGCGCTGGAAGATGCCATCGCCCTGGCCCGCGCCTTCGACAAGCACGGCACGAACGTGCCCGCCGCGCTCGCCGCGTATGAGGCAGAGCGGAAGATCGACGTGCTGCGCATCCAGTCCGCGGCCCGCAACTCCACCGAATGGTTCGAGAACGTCGCGCGTTACGCCCAGTTGGAGCCGGAACAATTCGCTTATTCCCTGCTGACCCGCAGCCAGCGCATCAGCCATGAGAATCTGCGCTTGCGTGACCGGCCTTGGCTGGAGGGCGTGGAGCGCTGGCTGGCGGCGCGCGCCGGGCATCCCACCACCCGCCCGACTCCGCCGATGTTCCTGCCGTTCCAACTGCGCGACATGTCGTTAGCCAACCGCATCGTCGTCTCGCCGATGGCGACCTATAGCGCGCAGGACGGCATGCCCGACGACTTCCACATGGTGCATCTGGGTGCCCGCGCGCTGGGCGGCGCTGGACTGGTGTTCACCGAAATGGTCTGCGTCACGCCGCAGGGGCGCATCACACCAGGCTGCGCCGGACTATGGTCCGAAGCGCAGATGGCCGCCTGGACGCGTATCGTCGATTTCGTGCACAAGCGATCGGGCGCAAAGATCTGTCTGCAGCTTGGTCACTCCGGCCCGAAGGGTTCGACACAGCTCGGCTGGGAGGAAATCGATGCTCCGTTGCGGGAAGGCAACTGGGAACTGATCGCGCCGTCCCCGATTCCCTGGAGCCCGTACAACCAGGTACCGCGCGCGATGACGCGCGACGACATGGACGCGGTGCGCGACGCGTTCGTTGTCGCAACCCAGTACGGCGCCCGCGCCGGCTTCGACATGCTGGAACTACACGCCGCGCACGGTTATCTGCTGTCGTCGTTCATATCGCCACTCACCAACGGGCGCACCGACGACTATGGCGCCTCGTTGAAAAACCGCTTGCGATTTCCGCTGGAGGTCTTCCGCGCCATGCGTGCCGCCTGGCCGGCACACAAGCCGATGTCGGTGCGCATCTCGGCGACCGACTGGGTGGAGGGTGGCATCGTCGCCGCCGACGCGGTGGAAATCGCGCGGGCGTTCAAACAGGAAGGCGTAGACTTGATCGACGTTTCCGCCGGCCAGACCTCGATCCAGGCCCAGCCGGTGTATGGGCGGATGTTCCAGACTCCGTTTGCCGACCGTATCCGCAACGAGATTGGTATCGCCACGATGGCGGTGGGCAACATCACGGAGCCGGACCATTTGAACGCCATCATCGCCGCCGGCCGCGCCGATCTGTGTGCGCTGGCCCGCCCGCATTTGTCGGATCCGCACTTTGCGCTGCGCGCCGCCGCGGGGCTGGGCTACACGGATCAGTGGTGGCCGCAGCAATACCTCGCCGGGAAGGCGCAGATCGAGCGGCTGGTCCGCCGCGCTGACACCGACTATTCGGCCGTGATATGAACAAGCTTCGTACATGCCGTTTGCGCACGTCCCCGCCGCCACACCCGTCATGCCGGCGAAGGCCGGCATCCACGACTTTTGCCGCACGCGCGCAGGCAAGTCGTGAATGCCGGCCTTCGACGGCATGACGGGAGGGGCGGGGCGAGTGCGCAGCGTCATGCTAAACGCCATCATCACCGGGGGCGCCAAGGGAATCGGTCTGGCGATCGCGCGCCGGCTCGCCACCGACGGAGCGGCGATTGCGCTGATCGGCCGCGATGCCGCTGCACTGGAGCGCGCTGCCAAGGAACTCGGTGCGCGCCATGCAATCGCCGACGTTACCGATCACGCCGCGCTGCGCGATGCCATCGCCGCGCTTGGACCCTGCGACATCCTGGTGAACAACGCCGGCGCTGCAATCTCCAAGCCGTTCCTCAAACACGACCCGGGCGATTTCGAAGCCATGCTCGCGGTGAATCTGCTATCCGCCGTGACGGCGTGCCAATCCGTGTTGCCGGGCATGCGCACGAAAGGTTTCGGCCGCATCGTCAATATCGCCAGCACGGCCGGCCTGAAGGGCTACCCCTACGTCACCGCCTATGTCGCGGCCAAGCACGCGCTGGTTGGTTTCACGCGCGCACTGGCATTGGAAACGGTGAAGGACGGCATCACCGTCAACGCGGTCTGCCCCGGCTTCACCGACACCGACATGGTGACGCGCGCAGCCGCAACCATCGCCGCCGCCGGCGGACGTTCGGCGCAGGAAGCGCGCGACAAACTGGCATCCGGCAATCCCGCCGGCCGGCTGGTGCGGCCGGAGGAAGTGGCGGACGCCGTCGCGTTCCTGTGCCGGCGGGACGCCAGCGCAATGACCGGGCAGGCGATCGCCGTCGCCTGCGGAGAGGTGTGACATGCAGCCGGGCAAGAACTTCCGCTGGGACGTCGCGGGCAAGGTCGCGACCATCACACTCGATCGGCCGGACAAGAAGAACCCGCTCACCTTCGAATCCTACGCCGAATTGCGCGAGACCTTCCGTGCGTTGGCGCTCGACACGGTCATCAAGTCGGTGGTCATCACCGGTGCGGGCGGCAACTTCTGTTCCGGCGGTGATGTGTTCGAGATCATCGGTCCGCTCACCCGCATGAAGATGCCGGATTTGCTCGCCTTCACCCGGATGACCGGCGACGTGGTGAAGGCGATGCGCCTCTGTCCGCAGCCGATCATTGCGGCGGTGGACGGCGTATGCGCCGGCGCCGGCGCTATCCTGGCGATGGCCGCGGACCTCCGCTACGGCACTCCGGAAAGCCGCACGGCCTTCCTGTTCACGCGAGTCGGCCTTGCCGGTTGCGACATGGGCGCCTGCGCCATTCTCCCCCGCATCATCGGCCAGGGACGCGCCGCGGAACTGCTGTACACCGGCCGTTCGATGACCGGCGATGAAGGCGAGCGCTGGGGGTTCTTCAACGCGCTGCATCCGCCGGGTCAGGTGCTGGAAGCCGCCCGGGCGATGGCCGCGCAGCTTGCCGACGGTCCCACCTTCGCGCACGGCGTCACCAAGACGATGCTGCACCGCGAGTGGAGCATGGATGTCGAGACCGCCATCGAGGCCGAAGCGCAGGCGCAGGCGATCTGCATGGCGACCGAGGATTTTCGTCGCGCCTTCGAAGCCTTTTCCACGCGACAGCGGCCACAATTCAGGGGCGATTGAATGAGCGATCAGCGGGAAACCGGACAACGCGTGCTGCAGCCTGCAACCTGGGCGCGCCCGCGCGGCTACGCGAACGGCATCGTCGCCGATGGCAAGACGATCTTCCTCGCGGGCCAGATCGGCTGGGACGCCGACGGAAATCTCGCCGAGGGCCTGGCCGCCCAGGTGGGCCAGGCTCTCACCAACATCGTGACATTGCTCGCCGAGGCGGGCGCGGGCCCGGAACATCTGGTGCGGCTGACCTGGTTCGTGACCGACCTGCGCGCCTACCGCGAAAACCAGTTGACGATCGGTTCAGCCTATCGTCGTGTCATCGGCAGGCATTTTCCGGCCATGTCGGTGATCGGCGTGTCGCAACTGGTAGAACCAGCAGCGCTGGTGGAGATCGAGGCGACGGCGGTGCTGCCGCCCTTGCAGGAGCGAATCACTTGACACCTAAACTATCCTCGCCTGAAATGACCTCGCCCGTGCGCAGCGCGCCTGCGGGCCAAGCAACCAGCAGGGAGAGCAGGATGAAAGCGCGTCTTGTGGCGGGTGTTTTGGCCATGGGGATGGTGGGGGCGTCGGCGGCGGCCCAGGCACAGATCAAGATCGGGGCCATCCTGTCGATCAGCGGCCCCGGGGCGGCGATGGGTGTCGGCTACAAAGGCGCGTTCGACTTCTTTCCCAGCGAAATCGCCGGACAGAAGGTCGAATACATCGTCCGTGACGACGCGACGGACGCCAACACGGCGTTCACCATCGCGCAGAAGATGATCTCGGAAGATCATGTCGATGCCTTCATCGGCCCGTCGCTCACTGCGTCGGATGCGGCGGTGGCGCCGCTTGCCAATCAGGCGCATGTGCCGATGCTTGCGATGGCACCTTATGAATACGACCCGGCAAAGCAGCCCTATACGTTCAATGACGCGCAGCCGCTGTCGCTGATGGTGTCCGTCGTGTTCAAGTACATGCAGCAGCACGATGTGAAGAACATCGGCTATATCGGCTTTACCGACGGCTGGGGCGACCAGGTCCTGGCGGCCACCAAGCTGTCCGCGCAGACCGACGGCATGCAGATTCTCGCCGACGAGCGCTATGCCCGCACCGATACGTCCGCGGAAGCGCAGGTGCTGAAGCTGATGAGTGTGCATCCTCAGGCGATCATGATGGGCAACTCGGCGACCCCGGCTGCATTGCCGGTGGTCGAGCTGCGTCACCGCGGCTTCAAGGGCGGTATCTACGGCAACCATGGCATCGTCAGTCCGGCGTTCATCAAGGTGGGTGGCGCGGCGGCCGAGGGCGTGATCGCCGATACCTCGCCGCTGGTGGTCTACGACCAATTGCCCGACGGCAACGCGATCAAGCCGGTGGCGGCCGCGTTCATGGCGGACTACGCGAAGAAGTTTGGAGCGCAGAGCGTGAATCCGTTTGCCGGCTACAGCTATGACGCGATGCTGCTGCTGAAGAACGCCATCCCAGCCGCGTTGAAGGCCGGCACGCCGGGCACCGAGCAATTCCGCGAGGCGCTGCGCGATGCTTTGGAAAAGACCCACGAACTGGTCGGGTTGAGCGGAATCTACAACATGTCGCCGACCAACCATAATGGGCAGGACGCACGTGCCGCGGTGCTGGTGGAGGTGAAGGACGGCGCCTGGAGGGCGATCCAATAGGGGCCTGTGGCGTGACATCTGATCGCAATGACACCAGTCGCACAGACATCTGAATAATATGGACTGGTTCGTCTTCCTCGCGCTGTTGCAAGACGGGATCACCACCGGCGCGATCTACCTGCTGCTGGCGATCGGGTTGCTGATCGTGTTCTCCGTCACGCGCGTTATCTTCGTTCCGCAGGGCGATCTGCTGGCGTTCGGCACGCTGACGGTGGCCGCGCTGCAATCGGGCCACCTGCCCGGGACACTCTGGTTGCTGGACGGCCTCTCCGCCTTGGCACTGGTCGCATCATTGCTTCGCGGGTGGCGCGCGGCACTCCACGGTGTGCTGGCGTGGGGCGTCTATCCGCTGATCGTGACGGGCGCCGCACTGCTGCTTGCGCCACGCGAGGTGCCGGCGGTCTCGATCCTGCTGGCGCTAGCCATCGTCACGCCAATGGGCCCGCTGATCTGGCGGTTCGCGTTCCGGCCGATTGCCGACGCATCGGTACTCGCGTTGCTGATCCTGTCGATGGCACTGCATTTCGTTTTGATCGGGCTGGGCCTGGTGTTCTTTGGCCCGGAGGAAGCCAGTGCCCCGACACTGACCGACGCCAGCTTCGACGTCGGCGACCTGACCGTGTCCGGCCAGTCGCTCGCCGTCCTGCTGTGCTGCGCGCTGCTGGTGCTCGGCCTGCGCTGGTTCTTCGGCGCGACGATCCACGGCAAGGCGTTGCGCGCCGCGGCGTCCGACCGGTTGGGCGCGCGACTCGTCGGCATCGATGCCGGAGCAACCGGTGCGCTGGCCTTCGGTCTGGCTTCATTCATTGCCGCATTGGCCGGCGTATTGATCGGGGCCGTGACGCCACTTTCCTACGACGCGGGATTCGATATCGGGCTCAAGGGCTTCGTGGCAGCGATCATGGGCGGCCTGGTCTCCTATCCGATGGCCGCCGCCGGCGCGGTGCTGGTCGGCGTGCTTGAATCGCTCGGCAGCTTTTGGGCGAGCGCGTATCGCGAGGTGATCGTCTTCACGCTGTTGATCCCGGTGCTGGTCTGGCTGTCGCTGCGCAGCGGATCGCCCGAGGACCGGGCGTAATGCCTGCAACACCGCATGGCCGGACGTGAGCGAGCTATCCGCGCCTGATCGTGCGTGCACAGATGGCCGGGTCAAGCCCGGCCATGACGGCAACAGCGCAGGTCATCACGGCAACAGCGCAGGCCGTCATGGATGGCGTCGGTCCTCATTCCGCAACGCAACCGCCAGGCTCGCGCTCCCCCTACTCTCGACGATCGCTGTCGTCGTGCTCATTCCGGCGATATTGCCGACCTTCTATGTCACGCTGTTCGGCTATGTCGGTCTGGGCACGCTGGTCGCGTTCGGCCTGGTGCTGCTGACGGGCGTCAGCGGCCAGACGTCGTTCGGCCAGGCAAGCTTCGTTGGCATCGCCGCCTACGCAACCACGTTACTTACCAAGTTTGCGGGCGCTCCCCCGATCGTCGGCCTGGCCGCCGGCCTGCTGCTCACCGGCGTGATCGCCTGGCTCCTGGGGCTGGTTACCGCACGGCTGTCCGGCCATTTCCTGGCTCTCGTTTCGGTGGCGTG
>DATHNI010000299.1:0-23213 GCA_035486135.1 Acetobacteraceae bacterium | reverse complement strand
GTGCGCCCATCGCGCGAGGCCGAGCCGGTGGGGACGTTGCGCACCGTCTGGAGCCACCAGCGGCTCGATGGGGCGATGCGCCAGGCAGCAATACGCCAGGCAATGACCTCCCTTGTGTCGATGCTGGGGATGATCGGGCTGCTGTATGCCGTGCTGCGGCGCGTCGCGATCCGTCCGGTGGTCATCATGACCGAGGCAACGGTCGGGCTGGCGGAAGGGCGGCTGGACGTTGCAGTGCAGGGCGCGGCGCGACGGGACGAGCTGGGTGCTCTGGCACGCTCGCTCGAGGTGTTTCGCCAACACATGCGGAAGGAGAAGGAGCTGACGGCCCAGCAGGAGGAAATCCGCAGCAAGGCCGAAGCGGACAAGCGCGCGGCGTTGCGCAAGATGGCCGACACGATCGAGACCGAGACTGCCGCGGCACTGGCAGAGTTCGCCCGCAGCAGTGCCGCGCTGGCCGAAACCGCGGCTGCCATGAGCGTGTCGGCCACCGATACAGGCGAAGCCGCGCAGGGCGCGGCATCGGCGGCGGAGCAGGCGCTGGCAACGGCCGAGGCGGTGGCCGGCGGCGCCGAGGAACTCGCGTCGTCGATCCGCGAGATCGCCGGACAGGTGGGCCGGTCCAGTGACATGGTGCTTCACGCGGTCGCCGCGAGCGCTGAGACCCGCGACACCATCGAGGCATTGAACCGCAAGGTCGGCCAGATCGGCGCGGTGGCCGATATCATCGGCGAGATTGCCGCCAGGACCAACCTGCTGGCCCTGAATGCCACCATTGAAGCAGCGCGGGCCGGCGAGGCCGGCAAGGGTTTCGCCGTGGTCGCCGGCGAGGTCAAGTTGCTCGCGTCACAGACCGCGCATTCTACCGGGGATATCACCCGGCATATCCAGGAGGTGCGCACGGCGACAGCGGCCTCGGTCGGTGCGGTCGGCCGCATCGAGCAAACCATCGCCGCGATCGACGCGATCGCCAGATCGATCTCCGCCGCGGTTGAGCAACAGGGGGCGGCCACCGCGGAGATCGCGCGAAACGTGGCGGAGACCGCGACGGCGGCCAACCAGATGACGACCCGCATCACCGCGGTTTCGAGCGAGGCCGGGCAGACCGGGCAACAGGCGGCGAGGGTCAAGGGACTTGCGAGCGCACTGGAAGGCTCCGTGGCGGCGCTGAAGACCGCCGTAATCCGCGTGGTGCGCACCGCAACGACCGAAGTGGATCGGCGGCATGCATCACGTTTCGAGGTTGACCTCGCTTGCCGGGTGAGCATCGCGGGACAGGGGACGGCGTCCGCGCGCGTGACCGACCTGTCGGCAGGCGGCGCCAGCCTGTGTGGCGCGAAAACCCTGTTGCCGGGCGTCACTGGCACCCTGCAGATCGACGGCGTAAGCTTCCCGTTGCCCTTCGTCGTGCACGGCGCCGACCATGGCGTGTCGCATCTGGGCTTCCGGCTGGATGCGGCGACGGCGGCAGCGTTTGAACCCTTGCCCGAACGATTGGCCTTGCCCGAACGATCGGCGCCGCGCCGCGCCGCCTGAGGCAGTCTGACCTGGCGTTGGCAGCGCGCACCTGCCCGTCTCCGTTTCTTCCCCTCGCGTAATCATGTGACCAGGCTCGTCCCGAGGCCAATTTGGCGACCACAGGATGGTCCCTGGTGGCTTGTGGGCGCGGTAGCCTGTAGGACAGCGTCATGCTCCCCACCGTCGTCATCGCGGGCCGGCCCAATGTCGGCAAATCGACACTGTTCAACCGTCTGGTCGGGCGGCGCGCCGCGCTGGTCGCCGACACGCCCGGGGTAACCCGCGACCGCAAGGAGGCCGAGGCGCTGCTGCGTGGCCGCCGCGTGCGAATGGTGGACACCGCGGGACTGGAGGAGGCAGCGCCGGAGACCCTGCCCGGCCGGTTGCGTGCCGGCGCCGAGACCGCGGTCGGCATGGCCGACCTCGTGCTGTTCGTGGTCGATGCGCGCGAGGGCCTGACGCCGATCGACCGGCACTTCGCCCAATGGCTGCGCCGCCAGGGCCGCCCCGTGCTGCTGATCGCCAACAAGGCCGAGGGCCGCTCGGCGAACTCGGCGGTGCTGGAGGCCTATGAGCTGGGCCTGGGCGATCCGATCGCCGTCTCCGCGGAACATGGCGAGGGGATCGCCGGGCTGATGTCGGAGATCGCCGACCTGCTGCCCGCGGCGGAGGACACGCCGCGCGAGGAACAACCGCTGCACCTGGCCGTGGTCGGCCGCCCCAATGCCGGCAAATCGACCCTGATCAATCGCTTGCTCGGCGAGGAGCGGATGATCACCGGCCCCGAGCCGGGCCTGACCCGCGACGCCGTGGCGACGCTGCTGCACGACGCCGAGGGGGTGATCGAGTTGGTGGACACCGCCGGCCTGCGCCGCCGCGCCCGCATCGAGGCGGAGCTGGAGAAGATGTCGGTCGGTGCCGCGATCGGCGCGTTGAAGCTGGCCGAGGTGGTGGTGCTGGTGGTCGATGCGGTGGAGGGCGTGCACGACCAGGACCTGCAAATCGCCCGCCTGGTCGAGCGCGAGGGCCGCGCCTGTGTGATCGCGCTGAACAAATGGGATGCGGTGCCCGATCGCTCCGCCGCCCGCCGCGCGGTGACCGAGCGGCTGGAGGAAAGCCTGGCGCAGATGAAGGGCATCCCGGTGGTGACGGTCTCCGCGCTGACCGGCGCCGGTATCGAGCGCCTGCTGCCGACGGTGCGCCGCGCCCATGCGGTGTGGAACAAGCGGCTGCCCACCGGCGAACTGAACCGCTGGTTCGAACAGGCGCTGGAGCGGCACCAGTTGCCGCTGGTGGCCGGGCGGCGGTTGAAGCTGCGCTACATCACCCAGGCGAAAGCCCGTCCGCCCACCTTCGTCGCATTCGGCACGCGCGCGGAGCTATTGCCGGAGGACTACCAGCGCTACCTGGTGAACGGATTGCGCGAAACGTTCGATCTTCCCGGCACGCCGATTCGGCTGCAACTGCGCGGCACGAAGAATCCATACGCGGAGTAAGAATCCCAGAGTCCCTCTCCCGCTGCGCGGGAGAGGGAATAACCCCGCATCGGTCACACTCAATAGGACAGCGCGCCTTCCTCGACAGGTACCCAACGGCCGTTGCGCACGACTGTCAGGAACGAATGCGTCGAGCCGTGATGCTGGTTCGGGCCGAACGACAATTCGGAGCCGAAGATGTCCTTGTAGTCGTGAATGCTCTCCACCGCCTGGATGAAGCTGTCGGTCGTCAGGTCCTTGCCGGCCTTCTGCAAGGCCAGAATGACAAGCTGTGCCGCGGTGTAACCGACCTCGCCATGGAAGTTCGGATCGATGCCGTATTTCGCCTTGAACGCCTTGGCGAATTCCTGCACCGCCGGGCGCGGATCGTCCGGATAGACATACAACGCCGGCGTCATGCAGAAGAAACCTTCCGTCGCGCCACCCGGCAGCGTAGCAACCGCGGTGTCATACGCTGCAAACTGCCCCACCAGGTCCACGTTCCAGTTCATCTTGCGCGCGGTCTGGATGATGATGTTGGTGTCGCGCACGATGGTTCCCAGCATGATCGCATCGCAGCCGGCGTCGTGCAGCTTGGTCACCGCGGCGTTGAAATCGGTGTCGGTCGGCTTGTGCGCGGTGGTGGCGACCACTTTCATGCCCATCGCCTCGGTCTGCGCCACGACGCCGGCCAGCACGTCCTTGCCGAAATCCGAGTCCTGGTACATCACGCAGAACTGCTTGCGCCCGCGCTTTTCCGCGAAATACTTCACAGCGGAGCGCATCTGGTCATAGTACGAAGCGAACTGCGCAAATTTCAGCTTGTTGTAGGGTTCGTACATCGACCGCGCGGCGGTCAGCGGAAACATGTTCGGCACGTTCTTGGCGAACTGCGCCGGCATGTTGGCATCGTTCATCGGCGTGCCGCCGTCGTCCAGCGTCATGAACACGTCATCACTGTTCAGCAGCTTGTTCATCGCCTGCACCGCGCGCGGCACGGTGTACTGGTTGTCCTCCACGATGTACTTGATCTTGCGGCCGTTGACGCCACCCTTGGCGTTGATCTCGTCGAACGCCATGCGAATGGCGTTGCTGTTGTTGACGCCTTGGATCGCCGTGACGCCCGACAGATCTGTGATCGTGCCGATCACGATTTCCGTGTCGGTGACACCGCGCTGATCGGCGGCAAGCGCCGGCGCGGCGGCAAGCGCCAGGCAAAACATGGACACAAGTCCCCGCATATATGGGGTCGGCATAGGCTGCTCCTTCCCTTCTGGGCCGCTCATGGCGACCTTCGTCATTACGATGAAAGCGGTCGTTCGCTGCGATGCGTCGCACCACGCGCAAAGTCTAGGGCGGATTTCGCTGCGGGAACAACCTCGGCCGCGCCGCGCGCGGAGTGGGTCCAGTCTGATCGTGCGAAACCCGCCCCGCCAGGAGCCTTGTTCCGAGCTATTGGTTCAAGTTCCAGATGTCGGTGTCCAACATCCAGGTGCCCTTCACGCGCTTCCACAACACGACATACTTGCCCTCGACATGGACCATCTGCTTCTGCGGGTTCGGAGCATCCAGGCCGACACGGCCGATCTCGCGCGCCGCATTGCCGAATTGCTCGACCACCACGGTCTGCAGGGTGGGATTCTTCAGGCCGCTCTGGATCGCGCCGGCCCAGAATTTCTCGATTGCCGCACGGCCTTTCACCATGTCGGAGCCCGGCGGCAGGACCGTTGCCTGGTCGTCATACAGCGCCGCGATCCCGGCGGCGTCACCCTTGTTGCATGCGGCCTCCCATTTCTGATTTGCCGCATCGATCTCGGCCTTGAGGCTGGCGGCCTCGGAGGTCGCCCCCAACAGCAACAACAAGGGAATGGCGTACAGCACGGTCCGCATGGTTTGCCTCCACTGATATGATATGTGTTAGGAACGCTGCCGGTTGACCGGACCGGTGTCAAATGCCGCCCCTTGACGCATGTGGCACGGCGCGGCGCAAACTGGAGCAATCGGACTCGGGTGAAGGAACCATGACCATGGCCGCACGTCTCAACCGCACCATCGAATTGCTCGCACAGGACCAGGCGATCTACTACGTCGGGCCGCATAGCGGCCACGTGCTGACCTACGCGCAAGGCAAGGACGATGCGAGCACCTGGGCCGACTACATCAATGTGGGCATGGAGCATGGCTCGTTCGACATGGCCGGCCTCGCCGAGTATCTGCGCGGCCTGGTCGAGGCAGGCCCGACGCGGTCCGGCCATCGCACGCCCGCGGTCATTGTGGAAGCGCCGGTGAATGGCATCGACGCCAACCATGTGCGTTACAATGCGTGGCAATTCCGCCAGATCCTCGGACGGGGCGTGCACGGCATCCTGCTGTGCCAGGCAGAAAGCGCCGACGCAACGCGGGCTTTCATAGAATCCTGCCGCTATCCGCATCATACGCAGGGCGTCGATCCGGCGATTCCCTCGGCACTGGCACGCATGCGCGGTGCGTCCGGCGGCACGCGTGGCGGCACGGCAGCGGACGGAGGCGTCCTGCTCGGCATCGGCACGCGCGGCCGTGGATCTGAAGCGACCGCAGCCGCCATCTGGGGATTGTCGCAGCAGGACTACATGCAGCGTTGCGATCCGTGGCCGTTGAACCCTGAAGGCGAATTGTTGCTCGGCGTGAAATTGGAAAGCCCGGAAGGCATCGCCAAATGCGAGGCGATCTGCGCCGTGCCCGGACTTGGCTTTGCCGAAATGGGACCGGGCGATTTGGGACTTTCGCTGGGCTACACCACGCTGCGGCGCGATCCCTATCCGCCGGAGATGCAGGAGGCACGGGATCGCGTGCTGGCGGCGTGCAAGAAGAACGGGATCGCGTTTTTGGAAGGCGGCACGCCGGCGAATATCGTTGCGCGATTGGATGACGGCGTGCGCGTCATCGCGGACCACCACGAGGAATCGGCGAAGCTTGGCCGCGCACATCAGAAGCGCGCCATGCCGGTTTAGTACTAACCTCTCCCGCTTCGCGGGAGAGGTTAGCCGCGCTCAGCGCGGGAGAGGTTAACTCTTCACCAGCACGATCGCCTCGATTTCCACCGAGATGTTCGACGGCAAGCTCCCCATTCCGACCGCGGAGCGTGCCGGCCGGCCGTTATCGCCGAACACCGCGACGAACAGATCGGTACAGCCGTCGATCACCTGCGGCTGCCGGGTGAAATCCGGCACCGCGTTGACCATGCCCAGCACCTTCAACACCGTATCGATCCGATCCAGCGTGCCGACCGCGGACACCATGTTGGTCAGCAGATTGAGCCCGCACAGCTTCGCCGCCTCCCGCGCCTGTTCCAGCGTGACCTCGGCGCCGACCTTGCCAGTGATCGACGTTCCATCCGCACGGCGCGGCCCAACGCCAGACAGGAACAGCAGGTTTCCGGCAAGCCGGAACGGCACGTAGTTGCCCATCGGCTTCGGCGGTGGCGGCAAAGTCAGGCCCAGCGCGGCGAAACGCTCGTCAGCGGTCATGCGTGTCCTCCTGTCATCCGTTCAAGCGGCGAGTTGCAACAGCCGCGTCACCCCGGCAGCATCGAGCGTGTCCACCTGCCGCGCCAGCGCGATCAACGCGTCGGCCTTGTCCCGCGGCAACCGGCGAGACAGGCAGTCGCGCACTTTCACCTCATGCTCTTCATCGCTGATCCGCGGCGTGCCCCAGACGCCGCGCGGCCCGTTGCAGCGCGTGTGCAGCACCTGGCCGTCGGCCAGCGTGACACGCGCCTCGACATGCATCCTGTCGAACCGCGCCGGGATATCGGGCGACATATCCATGGTGATCTTGTCGAGCAAAGCGACCACATCTGGATCGCGCACGCGCTCATCGGTGAAGCTGTCGATCTTGACCGCACCGCGCAGCAACGCGGTCGCAAACGTGTATTGCAGGCTGAACTTGCCCGACAATCCAGTATCCGGATGCGGGCGATTCACATATTGCATCACCGGCGTGGTCAGCGTCACCGCGCGGATCGAGGCAGGGTCAGGGATTTGCGGATGCAGGGTCAGCCCGGCAGTGATCGCGAAATGCGTGCCGAACTGGCTGGGGAACATCTTCACCGCATAGCCCGGCTGCACGATGCGGTAGGGCGCACCGAAATTCAGCAGATCCGCCGCGACAAAGGACTCGCCGAACATCATCTTGCCGTAGCCGTTGAACGCCTCGAACGGCTCGGGGTTGGCGGTGAAGCCGCGCGACGCCAGCATCGCCGACTCCAGCCCCAGCATCGCCGCCTGGCCGCAATGCGTGCACTTGGTCATGGTGCCGATATTCGCCGCCATTGTCCCGCAGCGCGACGACGCCATGCCGAGCGCGTGCGCCATCTGCCCCGCATCGAGCCCCAGCACGTGGCCCGCGGCAACCGCGGACCCCATCGGCCCAACCAGGCCGGGCGGATGGAAATGCACGCCGCCGGTTTCGTAGACGTGGCCGGCGTGACGGATCCAGCCTTGAATCTCGATGCCCTTCACCAGCGCCGCAATCAGATCGCGCCCGCTGACCGGCCGGGTTTCCGCCAATGCCAGGATCGCCGGCAGCGTGGTGGACAAGGCGTGGTTGGACGGCGTCCACATCGGCTCGAAATCCAGCACGTGCATCGATGCGCCGTTCAGCGCCGCGGCCAGCGTCGGCGCGGTGCGGAAGCCGAGGCCCAGCACGGTCGCATCGCCGCGCGCCTCCATCCCGCGGTAATGCGATGCGAGGATCTGCACCGCGTCTTCTTCGGTGCCGGCCAGCGCGATGGCGATGCCGTCCAGCACCAGGAAGCGCGCCGCGGCGATCGCTTCCGGAGTCAGTGATTCGTAGGTGGTGGCGACAATCCTGTCGCAGAGTTGCGGCGTTACGCCCATGACGACGATATCCCTTGCAAAAATCGGGCAACCGCCGCGGCGACCATCGAACACGACATCAGCAGACGCCGCGACGCGCTGTTTCCTCCGGAGCGATTTGCGCGGAGCTTCTGACATGTGGCCAGCGGTGTCCACACTGGCCGCCAAAGCGTCGGGAGGAGTTGTCAGTGAGCATTGGAACTACGTGCCGGCCCGATCACCCTCACCCTCGACGCTTGCGCGTCTCGACCTCTCCCGCTCTCGCGGGAGAGGCTACGTGGTCTTGGTGCGCACCCAATCGGCGTCGAGCACCAGGTCGGGTTCGAACGCGCGCAGCACGGGGGCGATGAGCTGCGCCACCACCTCGGGCCACGCCTGTGCCAGCATCGCGACCGGCACCAGCAACGCCGCCACGCGACGGTCATCCTGCGCCGGGCCGCGATGCGCCCAGCGCGCATCCGGGTCGAACAACTCGCGCCCGGCCAGGCCCCACCACTCGCAGCGAAACGCGACGCGTCGCACGCCGCCGAACAGCCGGGCGAAGGCACGCGCGTGGCAGACCAGCTCGGCGACTTCCTGGGTCAGCGTGGTCGGACTCAGGCACGTGCCGGGGCGGATCGGCGGCAGCGGCGCCGACTGCGTCATGTCCTCCGCATAGCCGCGCACGATGGTGGCGAGGCCGCGAGGCGACACGCGCCAGAAATCCGCCGTCTCCCCCGGGTTCCGATCCCGCAGCCACGCGGTTTCCAGAAAGTCCTGCTCATCGTCGCCACTCGCGGGGTCCAGCACGAAACGCGCCTGCACCGCGCGCCGGTAGGGCGGGTCGAACATGTTCCAGCCGGAACGGAACTGCGGTTGCAGCGCGAACACCGTGCGGCGCAACGCGTCGGCGAGTTGCACCGGCTCCAGCGTCTCCGGCCGGATCAGTTCGAACCCGTATGACAATGCGTAATGCCGCCGTGCCAGGCTGTCCGAGACCGGGCTGCGCGGCACCAGTCCCAGGAACGCGGCACGGGCGGCGCGGTGCCACACCGGGAGGCGCTGCGCAAGATCCGGCGTCTGCACGCGGCCCTCGATCGCCGCTTCCATCATGCCGAGCAACGCCTCCCGGTCACGGCGCACACAGCGGCGGATCAGCCCTGCCCAATCCTGCGGAATTTCGATCTTGCTGCTCTGTGGGCGAGGGATGCCGATATGCCGGCCGGCGGCGATCGGCCCATGCTTGCGGATGTAGTATGCGCCACGCTCGATCAGCTTCACGCTGCCGATCATGGGGCCATCCTGGCGGACACAGACCGGCGTGGCGTCGTGGCCGGCGACGCGGACCACCGGATGTACCACCCCGGCCGCCGACATGACCGGAACGACGTCACACCGGATCGGCGGATCGAGATAGGCGCGCACGATCGCGGTTATCCGTTCGCTGGTGCAATTGGTCCGGAACGGATCGGTATCGTCCGGGGCCAGGGATCGTTCGTCAAATCCGAACACGATGAAACCGCCGCCATGGTTTGCCAGGGCGGCGATGTCGCGGGCCAGTTCGGCGCGATCTTCGGCATGGTCGAGGTTGCGCCAGCTCTTGTATTCGACCTCCAGGGAACGGCACGGCGCTTCGACCATGTCCCGGATGTCGCCGGGCGCGGCCGCGGCGAACACCACGTCCTCCGGACTGGAATGGAATTGCGGTCCGCCCGCAACCTCCAGCGGCAGGATGTCGTTGGCGACATAGGTTTGGTCGGGCGCCAGGGGGGCGAGAGCTTCGGACGGCATAAGACGGCACGGTCTGCGGGGGCAGCACGCAGTGTAGCGAAGTCCCTTCCCGCAGGGTAGAAGAATTAACGTAATGGTCTGGAGTTTTGCGCGACAACGATGTGACAGGAGCGTTGCACGGGCGGGAGATTTGCAGAAATTGAATCGAATTTGCACTGAGATTGTCGGGGGGAGGAAGGGAGAGGGGTCGGACGTGCCGACCCGATCGCCCTCACCCTCGCCGCTTCGCGTCTCGACCCCCGGGTCAAGCGCCGGGTCAAGCGCCCCTGGGGGCAGGCTCTCTCCCGCGTCGCGGGAGAGGTTGTTGACGCTGCGGGGCGATCGTCAGGCGGCGCGGGCGAGTTCGATGCCGCAGGCGTCGAACGCGGTGAACAGCGTCTGGCGCTGCGCCTCGGACAGCTTCAGATGCGGCGGGCGGATGTTGAGCCAGCCGTCGTCACGGGTATTGCGCGCCACCAGCGTCTTCAGACCGGGAATCAGCGGCACCGAAACCACCGCCTTGCGGGTGGCGCTGAGCGTCTGGTGCAGCGCCTCGATCCCCGGCTTGTTCCAGCCGGCATAGACCTTGGCGGCGATCGCGCAGTTCACGTTGGACGCGGCAGTGATGCACCCTGCCCCGCCTTTTTGCAGCAGCGGATACAGCAGGCTGTCGTCGCCGGCATAGACCTCGAAGCCGTCGCGCGCGAAGTTCTCCACGTAGGCCAAGCCGTTCTCGAAGTTGCCGCTGGAATCCTTGATGCCCTGCACCTTCCCGGGATGCGCCTTCAGCAGCCGGGCGATGAAGTCCACGCCGAACGGGATGGCTGACTGCTGCGGGAAATTATAGAGGTACAGCTTGATGTCGCCGCCGAGGCGCTGGATCACCTCGCCGAAATAGGCCAGCAGGCCGTCATCGGACGGACCCTTGTAGTAGAACGGCGGCAGCAGCAGGGCGCCGCGGCAGCCGAGTTCCGCGGCCTTGCGGGTCAGCAGGACGGTGTCGGTGATCGCGGTGGTGCCGGTGCCGGGCAGCATCTTGCTCGCCGGGATGCCCCGGGCGGTCAGGCCCTCCAGCACCGCGATGCGCTCGCTGATGCCCAGGCTGTTGGCCTCCCCGGTGGTGCCCATCACGGCCAGGCCGTTGCAGCCATGCGCCAGCAGCCAGCGGCAATGCGCCGCCATGCGATCCAGGTCGATCGAAAGATCAGCATTCATCGGCGTCAGCACGGCGGCATTGACGCCTCCAAATAGCGCATTCTGCATCATGATGAGGTCTCCTTTGTCGGTCGCCGGGGGCGTGGCGCGCGGCCCGGCCAATCAGCGAGGTGATGTTCGAACGGTCCGGCGCGGCGCTCGCTGACCGCGCGGCCACGCACCGAGATGCCGGCCTGGTGCACGGTGTCCGGGTCGCCCGATACCAGGGGATGCCACCAAGCGAGGTCCTTGCCGTCGGCGACACGGCGATAGCCGCAGGTGGGCGGCAACCAGTCGATCTCCCGCACTTCCGCGGGCGTCAGGCGAACGCAGTCGGGAACCCGGCGACGGCGGTGGGCGTAGTCGCTGCACTGGCAGGTGTGCAGGTCGAGCAGGCGGCAGGCGACGTTGGTGAAGGACAGCGCGTTGGTGACGTCGTCCCGCAGCTTGTGCAGGCAGCAGCGGCCACAGCCGTCGCAGAGGGACTCCCACTCGGCGTCGGTCATCTCCTCCAGCTGCTTGGTTTTCCAGAACGGGCGCGAAGCTGGCATCCCCATAAGCTACAGCCAGGTGCCGCGTAAGGCCACCCTCGGCGGCGCAATGCCGGGGTGTCGGATGAACGAAGCAAGGCCAGGGCTCTGCCCTGGACCCGTCAGGGGGCCTTGCCCCCTGAACCCCCAGCAAAGGCAGCGCCTTTGCAATCCATTGGTTGGAGAGGTTTGACGGGAGGGGGGACCTGCACCGTCACTGGGTGCTGCCTGAGCGACGATCGTCGCTCAGGCAGCACGCAGTGACGGTGCAGGTCCCCCCTCCCGTCAAACCTCTCCAGTAAAGGGTTCCAAGGGCTCCGCCCTTGGCGGGGATCCAGGGGGCAGAGCCCCTTGGTGGGGTTTCAGGGGCAAAGCCCCTGACCTTGCTTCGCTCACCCAACACCCCCACATGGCACCCCCGCGTGTTGCCACACTCCGGACCTCATGCTAGAGCGCGCCGCCGGTCAGGGCGCCGGTCCCCCTTGACGCCCGCATCTTCGCGCGGCCCCAACATATGGAACCACACGCGTGGCCTCAGAAGGCACGATCATCGCATCCGGCGGCGGCATGGCCGACCGTTATGCTGCCGCGTTGTATGCCCATGCCGACGACAGCCACGCGCTGGACCAGGTCGTGGCCGAAATGGAAAACCTCGGCCGCCTGATCGACGTCAGCGCCGACTTCCGCCGTCTCCTCGAATCCCCGCTGATCGACGTCAACACCGCCGTCAGGGCCGCGCTCGCCGTGTTGGAATCCGAGGGCTTCGGCAAACCGGTGCGCGATTTCGTCGGCGTCATCGCCACCAACCGCCGCCTGCGTTCGTTGCGTGATATCGTCCGCGCGTTCAGCCACCTTGTGGCGCAGCGCCGCGGCATCATCACCGCGGAGGTCGCCTCGGCCCACCCGCTGAACGACGTGCAGCGCCAGCAGCTTCGCGCCCGGCTGATCGAGGCCGGCTACGGCAACGTCAACATCAACGAATCGGTGGAACCCGATCTGCTCGGCGGCCTCGTCGTGCGCATCGGTGCCCGCCTCTACGATACATCCTTGAAGTCCCGGCTGCAGCGCCTGCAGTTCGCCATGAAGGGAGCCGCCTGATATGGAGATCCGCCCCGCCGAGATCTCGGAGATCCTGCGCAAGCAGATCGCCGCGTTCGACACGGAAGCCAACGTCGCCGAGACCGGTCAGGTGCTGAGCGTCGGCGACGGCATCGCCCGCGTGTTCGGTTTGCAGAACTGCATGGCCGGCGAGATGGTCGAATTCCCCGGCGCCGGCCTGCGCGGCATGGCGCTGAACCTCGAAACCGACAACGTCGGCGTGGTGATCTTCGGCAACGACAAGCAGATCCGCGAGGGCGACACGGTCTCGCGCACCGGCACCATCGTGGACGTGCCGGTGGGCGACGGATTGCTTGGCCGCGTGGTGGACGGGCTGGGCACACCGATCGACGGCAAAGGGCCGCTGACCAACGTGCATCGCGGCCGTGTCGAGGTGAAGGCACCCGGCATCATCCCGCGCAAGTCGGTGCACGAGCCGGTGCAGACCGGGTTGAAGGCGATCGACGCACTGATCCCGATCGGCCGCGGTCAGCGCGAGCTGATCATCGGCGACCGGCAGACCGGCAAGACCGCGGTGATCATCGATACGATCATCAACCAGAAAGTGGTCAACGCCGGGACCGACGAGAGCAAGAAACTGTATTGCATCTATGTCGCGGTGGGGCAGAAGCGCTCCACCGTGGCGCAGTTGGTGCAGACGCTGGAGGAATACGGCGCGATGGAATACTCCATCGTGGTCGCTGCCACCGCGTCCGATCCGGCGCCGATGCAGTTCCTCGCCCCCTACACCGGCTGCACCATGGGCGAGTTCTTCCGCGACAATAAGCGCCACGCGGTGATCTTCTACGACGACCTGTCGAAGCAGGCCGTCGCGTATCGCCAGATGTCGCTGCTGCTGCGCCGTCCGCCGGGACGCGAGGCCTATCCGGGCGACGTGTTCTACCTGCACTCGCGCCTGCTGGAGCGCGCGGCGAAGATGAACGAGGAACACGGCCTCGGGTCGCTGACCGCGCTGCCGGTGATCGAGACGCAGGCGGGCGACGTGTCGGCCTACATCCCGACCAACGTCATTTCGATCACCGACGGGCAGATCTTCCTCGAGACGGAACTGTTCTTTCGCGGCATCCGGCCAGCGGTAAACGTCGGCATCTCGGTGTCGCGCGTGGGCTCGGCAGCGCAGGTGCGGGCGATGAAGCAGGTCGCCGGGCGCATCAAGCTGGAACTGGCGCAGTATCGCGAGATGGCGGCGTTCGCGCAGTTTGCCTCCGACCTCGATGCGACGACGCAGCAGTTGCTGGCGCGCGGCTCGCGGCTGACCGAGTTGTTGAAGCAGCCGCAGTTCAAGCCGGTGCCCGTGGAAGAGCAGGTGGTGGCGATTTTCGCGGGCGTGCGCGGGTATCTGGACAAGGTGGATATCGGCCGGATCGGCGCGTTCGAGGCGGGGGTGCTGTCGGAAATGAAGTCGCGCGATCCGGGGATTCTGGAAGCGATCCGCACCGATCTGGAGATCAAGTCGGAGACGGAAAAGAAGCTGATCGCGTTCCTCGACAACTTTTCGAAGAGCTTCAAGTGATTCATGCTTCCGTACACCTCTCCCGCTACGCGGGAGAGGTCGGCGCGCAGCGCCGGGTGAGGGGCGGAACGCACGGTAGAGATCAGTCCGTGCGTTACGCCCCTCACCCTCGACGCTTCGCGTCTCGACCTCTCCCGCGTAGCGGGAGAGGTATAGGGGATGTGCAATGCCTAACCTGAAGGCCCTCCGAGTCCGGATCAACAGCGTCAAATCGACGCAGAAGATCACCTCGGCCATGAAGATGGTCGCCGCGTCGAAGCTGCGCCGCGCGCAGGCGCAGGCCGAAGCGGCGCGACCCTACGCCGAACGCATGGAGCGCATGTTGCGCGCGCTGGCGGCATCCGTGGCTGGCTCGCCGACCGCGCCGCCGCTGATGATCGGCACCGGCAAGGACCAGACGCACCTACTGATCGCGGTCACCGCCGACCGAGGCCTCGCCGGCGCGTTCAACTCCAGCATCGGCCGCGCCGTCCGCACCCTGACCCGCCGCCTGGAAGTCGAAGGCAAGACCGTCAAGCTGCTCGCCGTGGGCCGCAAGGGGCGCGACTACCTGCGCCGCGAACTGTCCAGCCGGATCGTCGGCGACATCAACTACGTCGGCAAGCGCCGCATTGAATTCGCCGATGCCGCGGAGGTCGCCTCCCGCGTGACGCAGATGCTGAACGCCGGCGAGATCGACAGCGCCACCATCGTCTATAACCGCTTCCGTTCGGTGATCTCCCAGGTCGTCACAGAGCAGCAGATTATTCCGGTGCCGCTGCCGGAGGGCGAGGTGGAGGACCTGGGCGGCGCGGTGTACGATTTCGAACCTGACGAGGAGACCATCCTCGCCCGTCTGCTGCCGCAGGCGCTGGCGATCCAGATGTATCGGGCGCTGCTGGAGAGCGCTGCCGGGTTCCAGGCGGCACAGATGACCGCGATGGATAACGCCACGCGCAACGCCGGCGACATGATCAAGCGCCTGACGCTGAACTACAACCGCGCGCGCCAAGCCAACATCACCAAGGAACTGATCGAGATCATCTCGGGCGCCGAAGCCGTCTGAGATCGCCGCAGCGAAAGCGGCCTGAAAAGCAAGAGGACAGGGGCAACTATGGCAAGCAACATCGTCGGACGCGTGACCCAGGTGATGGGTGCCGTGGTGGACGTGCAGTTCGATGGCGACCTGCCGTACATCCAGAACGCGCTGCACACCAAGATCAGCGGCCACACCCTGGTCCTGGAGGTGGCGCAGGAACTGGGCGAGCGCACCTTGCGCTGCATCGCCATGGATACCACCGACGGCCTGGTGCGCGGGCAGGAGGTCGTCGATACCGGCGGACCGATCACCGTGCCGGTCGGGCCGGAAACGCTGGGCCGCATCCTGAACGTCATCGGCGAGCCGATCGATGAGCAGGGCCCGGTGAATGCGAAGAAGCGGTACCCGATCCACCGCGAGGCGCCGTCGTTCGAAGACCAGGCCACGTCGGCCGAAATCCTGGTGACCGGCATCAAGGTTGTCGATCTGCTGGCGCCGTATCTGAAGGGCGGCAAGGTCGGGTTGTTCGGCGGCGCCGGCGTCGGCAAGACCGTCATCATCCAGGAGCTGATCAACAACATCGCCAAGGCGCACGGCGGCGTGTCGGTGTTCGCCGGCGTCGGCGAGCGCACCCGCGAGGGCAACGACCTGTATCACGAGATGGTCGATGCCGGCGTCATCAAGATGGACGAGAACCACAAGATCATCGAGGGCTCCAAGGTGGCCCTGATGTACGGCCAGATGAACGAGCCGCCGGGTGCGCGCGCTCGGGTCGGGCTGTCCGGGCTGTCGCTGGCGGAATACTTCCGCGACGAGGAAGGCCAGGATGTGCTGTTCTTCGTGGACAACATCTTCCGCTTTACCCAGGCGGGGGCGGAGGTGTCGGCGTTGCTGGGCCGTATTCCCTCGGCGGTGGGCTATCAGCCGACGCTGGCCACCGACATGGGCGCGTTGCAGGAGCGGATCACGTCGACGAACAAAGGGTCCATCACGTCAGTGCAGGCGATCTATGTGCCGGCCGACGACCTGACCGACCCGGCGCCGGCGACGTCGTTCGCGCACCTTGACGCCACCACGGTGCTGTCGCGGCAGATCGCCGAGCTGGGGATTTATCCGGCGGTGGACCCGCTGGACTCGACATCGCGTTCGTTGGATCCGCGGATCGTTGGCGACGAGCATTACCAGGTGGCGCGCGAGACGCAGCGCATCCTGCAGACCTACAAGTCGTTGCAGGACATCATCGCCATCCTGGGCATGGACGAACTGTCGGAAGAGGACAAGCTGGTGGTGGCGCGGGCGCGCAAGATCCAGCGCTTCCTGTCGCAGCCGTTCCACGTGGCGGAGGTGTTCACCGGCTTCCCTGGCATCTTCGTGCCGGTGGCCGACACGGTGCGCAGCTTCAAGGCGATCTGCGCCGGCGAGTACGACCACCTGCCCGAGGCGGCGTTCTACATGGTCGGCACCATTGAGGACGCGGTGAAGAAGGGCGAGTCGCTGAAGGCGAGCGCGTAAGTTCGAAACTTCTCCCCCTCCCCTTGTGGGAGGGGGTTGGGGGGAGGGGTTCGTGCGGGACGTGACCCCTCCCCCCAACCCCCTCCCTCAAGGGGAGGGGGAGCCTGCTCACTCATCCGCCAGGACACCAACCATGTCAGTCGCCCTCGAGATCGTCAGTCCGGAGAAGCTGCTGCTGTCGCGGCCGGTGGACATGGTGGTGATCCCCGCCTCCGAGGGCGACATGGGCGTGCTGGAGGGCCACGCGCCGATGATCGTCATGCTGCGCGGCGGGCTGATCTCGCTTTATGAGGGTGATCGCGTCACCGACACCCTGTTCGTTGCCGGCGGGTTCGCCGAGGTGACGCCGGAGCGCTGCACCGTGCTGGCCAACGAAGTGTCACCGGTGGCGGAACTGGACAAGGCGGTGGGCGAGCAACGCCTGGCCGAGGCGGAAAAGACGTTGGCGGAACTGGACCCGGCGGATATCGCCGGCGAGGAGTTGGCGCTGGAGCGTGCCCAGTCCGCGCGGGCGCTGATCGAGGCGGTGGACGGGCTGCTGACCGGCCGATAAGGCCGACGGAACCGTCAAGGACCCTCAATCGTAATCAGACCGTCGAAGCGGCGAAAATCGGCGACGTTGAATGTCAGCAGGCGCGTGACGCCGTTTGCCAACATGGTGGCTACAATGTTGGCGTCATGCACCTGCTTTCCAGCCACGGGATAGGCAGTCAGTAATGTCAGGAGCTGGGCGCGAATTTCCGGGCCGTCCTCGATCAGCCAAAAGCGTTGCGCGAAGAATCGCACGCGCTCGAGTGCGACTGACATTGGCAGGGCGGCAACAGCACCTGCGAGCGAGTCACGGCTGCCAGGTACTCGCGCAAGACCTGGCCGCTGATCCATAGGGCCGCACCGGCAACCTCCGTCTGCCGGAGCAGTACGGTTGCCGCGGCGTGGTGTGCCGAACCGAATTGGTTGGCGTAAACCAGGACGTTGGTGTCGACGAACCGAGGCTCAGCGTCCGTCGTCGCCATACATATCTTCCCGGCGCAACGAAACGCTATTGTCCCATGGCCCGTTGTCGACCGGGAAGTCCGCCATCCTGAATGGCCTGCTGGGAGGCGTCACAGCGGGTCCGCTACTGACGGTCACCTCGTGCTCGCCGGGGGGTAGATCGGCCGGGGCGACACCGCTGATCGTGCGATCGGGTGCGACGCGAATATGTAGTCTGATCGTGCTCATGGCTGCTCCCGCGAGGACGCCCGCCTGGGGACTATAGCATGAAAGTGGCTAGCGGTCTGCCCTTGATCAAGCACCGCGGGCGATGCGTCATCATACGATGGGCGCGCGCCAAAAAACCGCCGCCTCGCTATGCTCGGCGGTCCTGCTGAGCACTCCACGTGGTGGTGGCGCAAGCATCGGAAATCCTCGCCCGGCGCCGAAGCCTGACCATGGCGCAGGCCTATCGTCTGCATCGGGAATGGCACATCCCGGCGGAGGCATTGATCCGGCCACTGCACGATCGAGTCGAATAGGCACGCCCGCTTCACGCAGCGAACAGTTCAACCGCGCGCATGCACCCACCGTCCCGCTGTCCGGCGTGCGATCCGCCTACCCCGGCATCCCATGCGGAAACGCATCGCGCCGCAGGGCGTCGGACGCATAGTCGATCTCCTCCGGCCAGGTCAGCCCGGTGCCACCCTCCAGGACGATCATGGTGGCGGCGAAGTAATCCCCGTCACGCAGCGGCGTGAACCAGCCGCCCCGGTCGATGATCGGCAGGAAATCGACGACGCCGCGCGCGCCGTCCGACCACGTAATGGTCACGGTGTGGTCGGGATGGGCAATCGCCTCGACGATCTCATACAGCATGGCGGGCCTCGGCTATCCGCTTCCGCGGCAGGGTTCAAGACCGCGCGTGGTTCGCCTGGCACGGATCCCACTGCCGTCGTCTCCATGCCGCCATCCGCACGGATGCCGGCGTCATGGTCATGCGATCAGTCGGAGTCTCCTTTGATCGTCCCAGCCCCGATCAGGGGGTTGATATCACTGCCTAGTATATTGTCGATCAACTGCGCCGGGACCGAGCCAAAATTGTGCACGAAGGTGGTCCCCCGATGCGACATATTACCAACATGATTGTTCCGAATCACGATCGTGCCGGGTGGATTGGTCTCCCCCTCGGCGCTGATCATGATCGTATTGGCTGGATTGCTCGACATCGGACCTTTGATCAGCTCATTCCCTTCGATCAGCACCGTGCCGCCGTTCGGGATGTCGATCAGCACGCTCGCCGTGCCAAACGGCCCATCGGAAATCCGGCAATTGACGATCTCAGTGACCAGGGCCCGCGACTTGATGTGATGGCCTTCGTTCTGCCGGAAGAACTTCGATCGCTCCACCCGCAACGACGCGCTATGGCCGGCGTAGATGCCGTGCGCGCACGTCGGCCGGCACGCGCCATTGCCGTCGAACACGCTGTTGACGACCTTGATGGACACCTTCGGGTCGTTCGCCCCAAGGATGCCGTTCTCATTGTCCTCGAACTGGGTGCCGTCGACCAGCAGATCGGCACCTTCGGCACGAATGCCGGCACCGTTTCCCTCTGGAAC
This sequence comes from Acetobacteraceae bacterium, assembly GCA_035486135.1. Classification (GTDB taxonomy): domain Bacteria; phylum Pseudomonadota; class Alphaproteobacteria; order Acetobacterales; family Acetobacteraceae; genus JASHVB01. The sequence goes on along the minus strand of DATHNI010000299.1, from coordinate 4,138 downwards.
CTTGGCGTCGGCAAGCGTGAGGCCGCGGATGGTGACGCCGGCCCCCTTGACGACCAGGATCGCTTTCCCCTCGCAGATCTTCGCCCGCATGGTGACCGCGCCGCCCACCCCCTCCAGCGTGAGATTGTTTTGCTTGATGATCGCGCAATCCTCATAGACGCCGGGCGCCACGTTCACGGTGTCGCCATCCTTTGCCTTGGCGATCGCTGCGCTGGGCGTCGCGAACGGCTTGCCCGCGCCGGCCTCCAGCACGGCCGCGCCCGCCGCGTGGGCGAGCGCAACCAGCAGCGCCAGACACAGCATGATCCGCACCGTCATTGTCTTCTCCGTCAGCGACTCGAAATATGTGGACCGACAGATACCGCGCGATCGTCCACGTTGCCTAATGACGAAACGAAGCCCTGTCGGCAGAGGCACCGGGCCTGCCACCTGTCATTGCGAGGCAAGAAGCAGACTCCCCCTCCCCTTGAGGGAGGGGGTTGGGGGGAGCGGTTCGTGCCACTCAGGACCCCTCCCCCCAACCCCCTCCCTCGAGGGGAGGGGGAGTATCCTTCGCGCGACGGCCTCCCAGTTTCATTCAGGGCGAGCTGGCCGCCGCCGGCCGGTGGCCAACTCGCAATGACAGGTGGTGCGATTGCGTCGAGCGCCTGCCCGCCCCACATCCGCTATCCCCCGACCCGCGTCGCCACGCGGATCGGGACCGCGGCGAACCTCAGCGGACAAACCCCTCCAGCTCGTCCTTCGCCCACGCAATGGACTGCTTGATCGTCTGCCCCGACATCAGCCGAGACACCATCCCGGGCTGGAGGTTGCGGTTCCAGATCTGCACCGCGATATCCGGCGGCGCCGACGAGTTCGGCACGTAATATTCAGCATGGTGCCACGGTCGCACCGGATAGTTGTAGATCGTGCCCTTCGGTGGCTCGACCTCGCTCCAGATCTTCAGATCCGACATCGATTCGAACGGCGGAATGTCATACCCCGCCACTGCCGCCGCCAGCGCCTCGACCTGTTCGCGCTGCGACAAGTACTCGATGATCTCCTTGCCTGCGGTCTGGTTCTGCGAGAACGACCACACGCCCCAGAAATATGGCCGATGCGGCACCAGCCGGCCCTTCGGTCCCAGCGGATTGGGAAACGTCCAGCAATCCTCTGCCACCTTCGGCGCATCGCGCTTCGCCACCGCCCAGGCGGACGGCGGGTTCCAGATCAACGCCGCCTTGTCCGAGATCAGCGCTCGGTTGTTCGACGCATCGTCCCAGCTCACCGCGTCGGGCGACATGAACTTCACCATCCTGGCGCAGTATTCCATCGCGGCCATGACGTTGTCGGACTCGATCACGATGTCGCCCTTGGCGTTCACCAGGTCGGCGCCGAACGCACCGAACGTCGCCCCCCAGGTCTGGTTCGCGTCGGTGCTGCCGGAGCCGCAGCCGAACCCCATCGGATAACCGTTCTTGAACGACGCCTCGGCGAACTTCAACTGCGTGTCATAGGTCCAGTCCTTCGCCGCGTCCGGCGTCGACTCGTGCGCCGGATACCAGGCCTGTACATCGATGCCCATGAACTTCTTCATCAGGCTGATGCGCCCGCACGGCGTCAGCGGCGCCGAGCCCCAGCCGACTGGCACCGCCAGCCAGTGCCCGTTGGCCACGCCGAGATACTGATAGGCGTGTCCCAGCTTGCCGTACTTGGCGATCAGCCGCTTCATCACGTCGTCCATCGGCACCAGGCTCTCGCCGAACTGCTGCACCGTCCACGAATCGAACGCGTACACGTCGTGTCCCGTCTTGGCCTGCGCTTCGGCCGCCATGGTGATGTTGATCTTGTTGCCGATCGCGGTGAGGAAATCGAGTTCGACCTCGACCTTGTTCTTCTCTGCCCAGGCGTCGACCAGTTTTTTCATCGCGGCGTCGCCGGTGGGCACCCAATGGTCCCACAGTGCCAGCTTCAGTTTGCCAGCGGCCCCCGCGGTGCGGATATGCACCAATGGCAGCGCGGCGGCAGCGGCCCCCACCTTTAATGCGGTACGCCGGGAAATTCGCTTCGTCATGACGTGACAGTCTCCCTGTGCGGGCAGCGGCACCGCCACCCATCCTTATGGTTCGGCAACAATGCGGCCGATCGCAGGCGCCGAACGGTATCGGCCCCGCCGCAGTATCAACCCAATCCTCACCCCGAAACAATACGTTGCCGGCCGCCCCGGTATGCCCGGCGGTCCCCTTCCGCTATAGGGGCGCCATGCCCGCGGCACGCTCGCTGATCAGGATTGCCGTCAACGTTGCCCTGGACGGCTTGCTCTCCGCGGCGGCCGTGCCGGCGGCGCGCTGGATCGCCGACCCGTCCGGCGCCGTGCTGACGCCGCTGTGGCTGCTGCCGCTCGGCGCCGCGACGCTGTTGCTGGCTGGCCTGCCATTCCGGCTGTCGCTGCAATACTGGCGCTTCGCCGGCATCGACGATCTGCTGACCGTGGTCTCATCCTGCGCTATTGGCGCCGTGCTGTTCGCGGCGGTGCTCGCTCTGGCCGGCCTCACCCCGGCCAACCCGGCGTTTCCGATCGTCCATGCGCTGACCCTGCTGGTGATGCTCGGCATCCCGCGCGTCGCTTACCGCCGCTTGCTCAGCCGCGCGGCCGGCAGCGCAAGCGAGCAACGCTCGGTGCTGCTGGTCGGCTCCGGCGAGGACGCCGACTTGTTCTTGCGCGCGATGGCGCATGACCGCCGCCACGGCTTCCGGGTGGAGGGTCTGCTGGGCATCGCCGCGCGCCAGACCGGGCGGCGCATCCAGGGCCAGCCGATCCTGGGCTCGCACGCCGACGCCGGTGCCGTGCTGGATCGGCTCGCCGCCGAGGGCCGCCTGCCCGACACGCTGGTGATCACCACCCCGGACCTGTCCGGCGCCGACCTGGCGCGCCTGGTGGCGGAAGCGGAACGCTTCGGTCTGACGGTGCGCCGTGCGCCGCGGCCCACCGCCCTGGGGCCCGCCGCCCTGGGGCCTGCCGGTGACACCGCGGGTCCGCAACTGGAACTGCGCCCGGTCGCCATCGAGGACTTGCTCAATCGCCCGCAAGTGCCGCTGGACCGTGACGGCATGGCGCGGCTGATCCAGGGCCGGCGCGTCATCGTGACCGGGGCCGGCGGCACCATCGGCAGCGAACTGGCGCGCCAGGTGGCGGCGCTCGGGCCGGAGCGGCTGATCCTGGTGGACAACGGCGAATATGCGCTGTGGCTGATCGACCTGGAGCTTGCCGAGCGCCACCCGCACGTCCCGCGTGAGTCGCTGCTGGCCGATATCCGCAACGAATCCCGCATCCGCGGGGTATTTGAGCAATGGCGGCCAGAACTGGTGTTCCACGCCGCCGCCCTGAAGCACGTGCCGATGGTGGAAGCCAATCCGCTGGAAGGCCTGCTCACCAACGTTGCCGGCACGCGCCACGTGGCGGACGCCGCGCGCAGCGTCGGCGCCCTGGCGATGGTCCTGATCTCCACCGACAAGGCGGTAAACCCCACCTCGGTGATGGGCGCGTCGAAGCGGCTGGCCGAGATGTACTGCCAGGCGCTGGATATCTCGGCGCGCAGTTCGGGCAATGGCATGCGCTGCATCACGGTGCGGTTCGGCAATGTGCTGGGCAGCACCGGCTCGGTGGTGCCGCTGTTCCAGCGCCAGTTGGAGCGCGGCGGCCCGCTGACCGTCACGCATCCGGATATGCAGCGCTACTTCATGACGGTTCGCGAGGCAGTCGGCCTGGTATTGCAGGCCAGCGTGGTCGGCACCGGCGACGCGGCGCTGCCGTCGGGCGAGGAGGGTGGCATCTTCGTGCTCGACATGGGCAAGCCGGTGAAAATCGTCGACCTGGCCCGGCAGATGATCCGGCTGGCCGGGCTGACGCCGGAGCGCGACGTGGAAATCCGCTTCACCGGCCTGCGTCCCGGCGAGAAGCTCCATGAGGAGCTGTTCCACGGCAAGGAGCCGCCCGCCCCCACCGGTTTTCCCGGCCTGCTGATGGCGGCACCGCGCACCGCAGACCCCGCCATCGTCGGCCGCGCGATCGACGAGATCGCAGCCGCCTGCCGTGGCGGTCAGTCGCGCCTGGCACTCGCCTTGCTGGGTCGCCTGGTACCCGAGTTCGCCCCCAACG
>DATHNI010000298.1:0-2208 GCA_035486135.1 Acetobacteraceae bacterium | reverse complement strand
CGACGGTCGCGTGACCTTGGACTACACCGGGTCCGATCCGCAGGTGCGCGCGGCGCTGAACCTGCCGTCCGGATCGATGCGACGCCATCCGTTCCTGTCGCTGGGACTTACAAATTTCGTGGTGACGAAGTCGGAAGCGATCCACATCAACGCCGGCATCCAGCGCTGCATCGACCTGGTGCTGCCCGAGGCGTCGGTGGTCAACGCGCGCTTCCCGGCGGCCTGCGGCATGCGCTTCACCACGGCGATGCGCATCCACGACCTGGTGGTCGGCGCGCTGTCGCAGGCGCTGCCGGGTGAGGTGCCGGCCGGCGGCGGCAACACCGTGGTGATCTCCTATATCTCGACATCCGAATTGGGAGCCAGCGGACGCGTGGTGGTGGCGAATCCGGTGCCGGGCGGCTCGGCCGGCGGTCCGGATCGCGACGGCATTTCCGGCACCGACTTCTCCGTTGCGTTTCTGCGCAACGTGCCGGCGGAGATATTGGAATCCGAGGCGCCCGTGCTGGTGCGCGGCTACGGCCTGGTGCCGGATTCCGAAGGTCCGGGACAGTATCGTGGCGGCTTCGGCGTGAGCTACGAACTCGAAGTGCGGCATCCCAGCGCGGTGGTGGTGATGCGCGGCAAGGACCGGTTCCGCTTCGGAAGCTGGGGCGTGTTCGGTGGCGGCGGTGGCGCCGTCTGCGGCAATACCGGGCAACGCGGCGACGCGGTGCACGACATCGGCAAGCGCACAGTGTACCGGCCGGAACTCGGCGAGCGGGTGCTGATGTGGAGCGGCGGTGGCGGCGGTTTCGGCGATCCGCTGGAGCGCGATCCCGATGCCGTGGCGCGCGATGTGATAGCGGGCCTGGTGTCGGTGGCGCGCGCGCATGATTTGTATGGTGTGGTGCTTGCTGATGGTGCGGTGGATGAAGCCGCGACGGCGCGGCGGCGCGAGGCGTTGCGGGCGGGTCGTGGGACTCCGGCGACCTACGACTTCGGTCCCGGCCGCAGTGAGTGGGAACGCGTGCATGGCACCGCCGCGGAACTGATCGCGGACTGGCTGCCGAGCCTGCCGCTTGGCGTGCAACGCTACGCGCAGGCACGGGTCTATCGGCACCTGCACGAAAGTGGCCCCGGTCCGTACGATGCAGCGGTCGTCAACGATATTCTGGCAGGGCTTGCAGCCGAGTTGCACTAACCTCTCCCGCTGCGCGGGAGAGGTCGATGGTGCGCAGCACCGAGGGTGAGTGCGATCGGGTCGGCACACTCTACTTTCTTGCCACCACCTCGCATCAAGTTCGGGATGACCTGATCACCCTCACCCTCGCCGCTTCGCGTCTTGACCTCTCCCGCTGCGCGGGCGAGTTTTTTTGCGTCGCGTTTGCCGGGAGACTTCATAATGGCCAACCCGCTCGATCCCGCCCTGTTCCGCCCCGACGCCGTGTCACGCGAGACGCGCGCGCTCAACGAGGCCATGGTAAAGGTGATGACGGGCACTCCGGATTGGTGGGTGGCCGGCGCGGCGGCCACGCGCGCCGCGCGGCGCCGCGGCGATGGCCCGTTCCCCGCGCCGGTCATGTCGTCCCGCGCCCGCACGCGGCAGATCTCCGGCAAGGACGGCTACGAAATTCCGCTGCGCATCATCGCACCGGACCAACCGCGCGGCGTCTATCTGCACATCCATGGCGGCGGCTGGGTGCTCGGCGGGGCCGACATGCAGGACCCGATGCTGGAGCAGCTCGCCGACACCACCGGCCTCGCGGTGGTTAGCGTAGAGTACCGGCTGGCGCCGGAACACCCCTATCCGGCCGGTCCCGACGACTGTGAATCGGCCGCGATGTGGCTGACCCGCCATGCGAAAGCCGAGTTCGGCACCGACGCCTTGACGATCGGTGGCGAGTCGGCCGGCGGCCATCTCGCGGCGGTGACACTGCTGCGCATGCGCGACCGGCACGGCTATACCGGCTTCCGCGGCGCCAACCTGGTATACGGCGCCTACGACATGGCGATGACGCCGAGCCAACGCGCCTTCGGCAACGAGCGCCTGGTGTTGCGCACCTCCGACATCGTGCAGTTCGCCAACGCATTCCTGCCGGCGGTGCCGGACCGGCGCGATCCGGACATCTCGCCGCTCTATGCGCGATTGCACAACATGCCGCCCGCCTTGTTCAGCGTCGGGACCGCGGATGCCTTGCTCGACGACACGTTGTTCATGCACGCGCG
>DATHNI010000297.1:0-15830 GCA_035486135.1 Acetobacteraceae bacterium | reverse complement strand
GTGACGATCTCGGTCACCGTGCGGCCCTGGTACATCGAATACGTGTCCATGAACCAGGCCATGATCTGTTCATTGGTGCCCATGTCGGGCGCCATGACGTCGGTGTGCGGCCCGACGAAGGGGATCATCTCCTGCATGTAGCGGCGCGACAGGTTCTCCAGCTCGTGGCGCGACAGGCCGCGCGGATCGACCGTGACGCCGCCTTTCGCGCCGCCATAGGGCAGGCCGGTCAGCGCGCATTTCCAGCTCATCCAGATCGCCAGCGCGGCGACCTCGCCGATATGCAGGTCGGGGGAAAACCGGGTGCCACCCTTGGTGGGGCCCATCGTCAGGTGGTGCTGCACCCGATAGCCGTGAAACACGGCGACCCGTCCGTCGTCGCGGTGGATCGGGCAGGCAACGGTGACCGAGCGCTTGGGAAACAGCAGCCGGTCGCGCTCGTCGAACGGTATCTCCAGATGGTCGGCGATCACCTGGAACTGCGCACGGGCCATCTCGAAAACCGGGCCGGTATAGATTGTCATCCGCCGCCTCCTGATGCTGCATTGCAGCGTTACGCCGCCGCACCTGGTTAATCTGACGGGTCTTGCGCCGATCGCAAGCAGGCGTTTTCATCCGGCGTGCGTGCCCACGCTGCGCAGGGCGAGTGCTTTGGGAGACATCCGGTCATGCCGGTCAAATCCAAACCCGACGCCTACCACACCGTCACGCCATACCTTGTCGTGGAAGGCGCGGCTCGGCTGATCGACTTCGCCAAGGCGGCGTTCGGCGCGCAGGAAACCGAGCGTTTGGCTGCGCCGGAAGGCCGGATTGGCCACGCCGAACTGCGCATCGGCGATTCGCTCGTCATGCTGGCCGACGCGCATGGCGGGCGCGCGCCAATGCCCTGCATGTTGCATGTTTACGTCGATGACGCCGACGCGACCTATCAGCGTGCACTGGATGCGGGCGCGACCTCGATAGAGCAGCCGGCGAACAAGTTCTATGGCGACCGTGGCGGATTGGTGAGCGACCCCTGCGGCAATCTGTGGTGGATCGCGACGCACATCGAGGATGTACCGCCTGACGAGCTGAAGCGGCGCGCCGCCGAGGTGATGCGGGGTGCCCACGGCTGACACTGTTTCCCGGCGCGGGAAAGCGTGGCGGGGTTGCGCATCGCACTGCCGACTGAACCATTGATCCGGCGTTGATACCAAGCGTCCGAGACTTTGGCTCTTCGTCGACCTGCGTCGTTCGCCCTGTGTCATGGCAGGCCCGTGGGCCGGCCATGACCCACTTCAACATGTCGCCTGACTTGCCGGCCCCGGTGTAATTATGACTGGTTGGCGGCCTGAAGAGCGGCGGGATCTGGCTTGTCACGAGTCGGCGCGCTGCCATGCCCAAACAATCAACCGGATCAGACTATCGGTGCAGGGCGCCAACCGCGCGCCGCGCGAGCATCCCCTCCGTGTTCCCAGTGGTCCTCCGCCCTTCCTCCGCGCGAATCAAAAGTGCAACGATTCGCACGATCGCACCGTGTGTCGCGATCCAGCAGCGCGCCGCGCCCCCTAACCTCCCACCCAGGCCGGTGCGTTGACAATTTATTTTTATTCGCACGGAGGAATTGCGGAGGACCATGGGAACACGGAGTCCCACATGCTTGTGGCAGGGTCGTTGACCGAACACGTCATAGGTTTGGCAATGGAGGTGCACCGCAACAAAATCTCACTGCAGCGGTACTAGCAGCCCGAGTCACTCGTATTGCGGGATACAGCCTGTTCAGTTCGACGTACTCAATTGCGGTGGTGAAGGGCTGATCTGCCACGACATATTTAATCAGCGTCTTCCGTGATCCGTGTGGGTCAAACGGGCCGCGCCGCGTCCTAAGCCAAGGGACTGCTTGTCAGTTTCGCACGATCTTATCGGCCTGCAGCTGCGGTTCCAGTTGCTTGCTTCGTGCGGTCTGCACGAAGCAAGCAACTCGAACCGCGGATGCACGCCGATGGTGTGGTGGACGCTTCAAACGCCGTTGAAAACTCCGCGATTATTCATCGCGAAGTTCGCCAAGATGCAGAGATTGCAAAGAAAAAGTATCTGATCCGCGCCGGTGGGCCGTTCGGGGGACATCGTGTGGTCGATCAGCATAGGCTCTCCCAGGCAGCGCCAAGGTCCGGTCATCAATAAGCCCTTCTTCGCGATCTCTGCGTCTCGGCGAACTTTGCGATAAATATACCGGAAACAGTTAGCACGGTCCGACCCAACTCACCTGCGAACCTGCTAACCGCTGCGTGTTGCGGCATCAGGCATAGCTCCCAGTCCTCAATCTCGCGAGGTTCTACTGCTCCGGCTGGCCGTGTCCGGCTCGTTCCCGGCCGCACCGCAACACCGCAGAATCGGTGACGCGAGGTACTAGACCAGGACCGCGGTCGGCAACTCGGCCACCAAGTGATCTACAAAAGCGCGAACCGAGGGGAGGAGGCCGCGCCGATAGGGAATGAGAGCGGTGATCGTGGAATCGCCAGCAAACCAGGCTGGCAGCACACGGCGCAACACTCCCGACCGCACATCGTCGCGACAGATATAGCCAGGTAGCGCAACGATGCCGAGCCCGGCGATCGCTGCCCGCTTCAGAGCGATCATGTCGTCGCACAAGAGCCGCGGCGTCAGTGGGATGACCACCTCTTCCTTCGAATCACTCGAACAACGAATTCGCCAAACTGGAGCAACCCCGGTGCGCATCATGAAAAGCGACGGGCTGTTCCGAAGATCTTCCGGGGTCTGCGGTGCTTCGTTCGCGTCGAGATACCCCGCGCCGGCAAACAGGAGCCATGGCGCCGGCGCCAACGCCCGCTGCACCAGAGTCGAATCGGGGAGCAGTTCCGAATGGGCCCTGATCGCGACGTCGTAGTTTTCGCCGATGATATCGACGTTCCGGTCGGTTGCATGCGCGACGACATTGACCTTCGGATAGCGAACGAGAAAGTCCGCCAGAACGTCGCGTACCGCGAACTGCATCGTGGCCATTCCCGCGGTGCAGCGCACCGTGCCCGTCGGCTCCGTCAGCCGATGCCGAATGGCGCTTTCGGCGAGTTCGGCATCACGCAGCATCACCACCGCGTGCCGATAGAATTCCTCACCGGCGTCGGTCTTCGTGAATCGCCGTGAGTTCCGGTGGAGCAATCTCACCCCGAGCTCGGTCTCAAGCCGCTGGATCCGATTGCTCAACGTCGATTTGGGAATGCGCAGCGTCCGGCCGGCAGCCGTGAAGCCGCCGCGATCGACCACCTGCACAAAGTAGAAGAAGTCGTTCAGGTCGAGCACGCGCGGCCTCATCGTCCATCATATTGAACGCTGAGTTCGATTATCGCCGACTTTTCGGCCGATAGTCCAGCGGTTACGTTCCAGACGTGTCGCAATGGACCATCGCGATTGGACGCAACCGGCCTTCGCCTCTCAGGAGAGAACGTCATGCCCAACCCGATCCGCCCCTACCAGCCGCTCACAACTGAAAACGCCGCGCTCATCCTCGTGGACCACCAGGTCGGACTTATGAGTGGTGTTCGCGACTATTCGACAGGAGAGCTGAAGCACAACGTTGTGGCACTGGCCAAAGCCGCCAGGGCCTTGCAGTTGCCGATCGTCGTCACCACCACCGCGCGCGACAGCATGTGGGGTCCGACGTTTCCGGAACTCGTGGAGGCGCTGCCCGGCATTCCGATCATCGATCGCTCCTCGGTCAACGCCTTTGACGATCCCGAGGTCGCCAGGGCGATCACCGGGACCGGCCGCAGCAAGCTGATCTTCGCGGGCATATCGCTCGAAGTTTGCGCGGCTTTTCCTGCCATCACCGCCATTGGCATGGGCCTCGACGCCTATGTGGCTGTCGATGCCTCCGGAACTTTCAGCGAGACCAAGCGACAGGCTGGTCTTCTGCGCATGATGCAGGCCGGCGTGATCCTTGCCGACTATGCCACGCTGATGGTGGAGATCCTCAAGGACAACGCGCGGCCCGAGGCTGCGGCGGTTTACGCCGCGATGGACATGCCCTGGGCCAAGCTCGTGGGGCAGATCGCGGAGGCCTACGGCAGGTAAGCAATGCGTCGGCCCGGTTCGGCGCCGCACGGCAACGGCGGCCGGCTGGGGAAGCCCGGCCTCTTCCGGTCAGGCTGACACTGCGCTAACGCCGGTGCGCCAGCGCCAGGCCGACGCCGGCGCCGATCAGCAATCCGCCGGACAGCCGGTTGCGCAGCCGGCCGCGCATCGCCAGCACGTGGCGGGCTCGTCCGGCCGCCACCGCCCAGCCGGAATCGAGCGTCACGGCAACCACCACGAAGCTGCCGCACAGCAGTGCCAGTTGCAGCCCGATCGGCCGGTCCGGCGCGATGAATTGCGGAAAGAACGCGCCAAAGAATAGCAGCGTCTTCGGATTGGTGAGCGAGATCAGGAAGCCTCGCAGCGCGATCGAGCGGATCGAGCGTGGTTGTGGCGGGATGCGCGTCAGGTCCAGCGGCGGCGCGCGCCACTGCCGGATGCCGAGCCACAGCAGGTAGACGACGCCGATCCAGCGCAGCCACTCGAACCACACGGCCATTGCCCCAAGCAGCGCGGCGAGGCCAAGCACCGTCAGGCCAAGCTGCAGCATCATCGCGGCACCGGTGCCCGCCAGGGTGAGCAATCCGTAGCGCGTGCCATAGGCGATGCTGTTCGCCACGATCAGCGAGACATTCGGCCCGGGGATCAGCATCAGGACGACGCTCGCCGTGATGAAGCCAAGATAAAGCGGCAATGGCATTGGTGTGCTGCCTTGTGGCGGGTGAACGGGTGATGGCTGGACGGGTGATGCCGGGCGAGGGGGCGCGCTGCAAGCGGGCAGGGGAGCCTTGCCGAACCGGTCGAAGCTCGCAAGTGGCCTGTAATACTAAGCCGCGAAAATACTGACGTACGAACAACGTGGCATGCGCGTTCCGTGTCATGGCTGGCGAAGGGCGGCCACCCACGAATTTCCTTTGTTGCACGCGACAAAGTCGTGGGTGGCCGGCCTCCGCCGGCCATGACACGAGGATGCGTGGCGTGTCGCCGAGCGTCAATGACAACGCGGCCTCGTATAAGATCGCACGTCCCTGTGGCGGTGTACCCTGTGGCGTTGCCCCCCCGGTCAGGCAGTCCGGACAGCGCAGGATGAACCGGATGCCGGCAGGGCGGCGGGACAGTCGTTCCGTCCGGGTCGCCCGCGTCCGGCGATTTCGTACGTAACGACGATGTAGCCGGGATTGTGCGCAAAGCTGGACAAGGGCGGCGATTACCCGGCCGTGCCGCAACGGCAGGACAAAGGCGTCCTGTGGCAAATCGAGACGATCGTGAAAACCACGTGAAGCAGCCTCGAGACATCGCAGGTGGCCAGGCCGCGGATGATCAATCCATCGCAGCCGGCGCGGTAGCGTTGCGATCGCGCGTGATCCAGCCGGGCCATGCATCGGCCGCTCTGTCTGGCGATCTTGCGCACGATCCCCGGCGCGATCTCGCGCACGACCCCCGGCGCGATCTCGCGCGCGATCCCCGGGCCGCCAATGGCGCGGCCGAAGCGGCCTCCCTCCCGACGGTGCTGATGCTCGACGACGACATCGCCTATCGCGCCGAGCTTGCCCGCTATGTTCGGTCGAATGGGTTCGACGTCCTGGAGCCGGACGGTTTCACCGCGGCGCTCGGCGTCGTGCAGAGCTGTCACGACGCCCTGGTGATCGTCCCCGACCTGACCGTCGGATCCCGTCACCTGTTCGACTATATCGGCTTGCTCCGGCGCGCGACCGGCATCTCGGTCCTCGTCCTGTCCAGCCGCGGAGAGCAAACCGAAAGGATCGTCGCGCTCGAGCTCGGCGCGGACGACTTCATTGCCAAGACCGCGGACCGGCGCGAAATCCTTGCCCGCATCAGGGCGGCGGCGCGCCGATTGCTCGCCCGCCGATCCGTCGCGCGGCCGGCGGACGCGGGACTTGCACAGGGGGGCCTGGGCCAGCCGGCTTCGGGCGCGGCCGGGTCATGGCGGTTCCTGCCCGCCAAACGCGAGCTGATCGATCCCGATGGCCGGCGCGTTCGCCTGACCACGGCGGAATTCACCTTGCTCGATGCCTTTGTCGCGAATACCGGCCGCCCGTTGAGCCGCGATCATTTGTCGATGGCGGCGCTTGGCCGGCCGCATTACGCGACCGATCGAGGCATCGACAACCTGGTCGCGAAACTGCGCCGCAAGCTGCGGGATTCCGCACGGCTGGCGAGCATGATCAAGACCGCGCGCCCGGTCGGCTACGTGTTCACCGGATTCAGCACCACGGAAATGGACGCGGCCCCTGCCGCCACCGCCGGGCAACGCAACGGTTTGCGCGACCGGGCGCAAATAACGCTGCCCGGGAAGCAGGTGATTTCGTCGTAATATCGTGTCGTTTCCTCATTTGAATAAAGGATGATGAATGGTGAATTGACGGCAATTAATCCCGGCTGGAGCGGTCTTCAACAGTGGCAAAGCGAGACGGCAGATACCTAATTCAATGTAATGTCCGCCATGCACATGACTGTGATTCTCCTAAGCCCCTGCCAGGCCATAGTATGACGATTGTTTGACCCTCGAGCCCACCGGGAATCCGGCGGAGGAGGCCGATGTCCATCGGAGATCTGCTTCCGGCCGTGCTTTCGGCCTGGAAGCCGCGGCGCGCAATGCGCCCGGTGGACCTGCCGATGACCGGCCGATCCAGGCCCCGTCCCGCTGCCGCGCGGCCGGACGTGTGCGGTTTGCCCCGTGGTGTGATCGCCGTCGCGCCAGAGACCCAGGCCGTGCTGGCCGCCGAGGATGATTTCGCACGCAACCATTTTGTCGAGCTGCAAATGGCGGTCCAGCCGCGCCTCGTCGCGCAAATCGATGCCGCGGAGTACCGGACATGCCTGCGCGGCCTGCTGCGCGATGCCATCGGCCGCGCCAGCAGTGGCGTCCTGGTCACCGCAATGGACCAGGCGGACGGCGTCGAGATCGCCGTGCTCGATGACGGCACCGATCCCGTGCCGCAGCCATCCGCTGAAGCGGCGCAGCCGGGCCGGGACCTGCCGCTGCCGCATGGGGCAGCCCTGATCGCTCGGTATGAGCAGGGGCGCGGCACGACGATGCTGCTGCGCTTGCCACAGCCGGAGGGGCTGCTGTTCCACCAGGCTGCCGATGCTGCCGATGACATCGCGGTTTCGACGGGCCTTTGTTGACACGCGTGAGACGGGGACGAGCCGGCCGAAGCTGGCCGTCATGGCCGCACCCGCCCTTGGGTGCGTCCCTAGCTCGAGCGGCGGGCGCGACCCTGGCTGACACGCCTCCCGATCCTGCCACCGCGCGTTTGGACGGCGGTCACTTGGGCCTGGTTTCCGGCATAGCCGCCCAGACCAGAGCCGAGCCCGCCAGCCCGGCCAGTGCCAGGCTGAGGCACGCCGCGTGCACGCCGGCCGCGTCCGCCACCCAGCCGGCCAGCGAGGTGCTGATCGCCGCCCCGATGCATACCGCCAGCCCCAGCACGCCCAGGCACAGGTTGAAATGCGACGTGCCGCGAGTGAGGTCGGCGGCGATCAGCGGCAGCATCACGCCGAACACCGCCGCGCTGATCCCGGCCACCGCCTGCCCGCCGATCAGCAGGTAGGGCCCCGGTAGCACCGCCAGCAGCACGCCGCGCGCCGGCAGAGCCAGCCAGCCGAGCAACAGCACCTGGCGGCGCCCGACCGCCGCCGCGCGCCGCCCGACCCAGGGTGAGGCCAGCGCCACCACCGCCTGCGGCACCACGATACAGGCACCGATGATCAGGTTTCCCAGGTTGCCCGCCCGCATCGTGACCGCTGCTCCGGCCAGCGGCAGCATCGCCGCGTTCGCCAGGTGGAACAGCACCACGCAGCCTCCGAAGATCAGCAACCGGCGGTCGCGGAACAGTTTGCCCAACCCCTGCCAGTCGAGCGGCGGTGCCGTCGTCTGCCGCCGGGAATGGCCGCCACGGCCGATCGCTGTGAGCGCGAGCAATGCCGGCACGCACAGCCCTGCGGTGAGCCAGAACACCGCTCGGCTGGATAGGTACAGGCCGCTCAGGCCCATCACCGCGGCGGCGAGGCCGTTGCCGATCGAACCAAAGCGGGCGTTGCGTCCGAGCCGCTCGCCCAGGTCGCTGTGCCCGACGAGGTGCAGGCTGATGGCGGCGATCGCCGGGGTCACGATGCAGCTCGCCAAAGCGTGCAGCGTCTGCGCCAGGAGAACTGGCAGTTCCGACGGCCACAGGGCCAGCAGCAGCGCCGCCACCATCACGCCGAGCAATCCCACGCCCGCGACGACGCGTTTGTTGTGGGCCGCATCGACCAGCACGCCGCCCGGGACCTGGCTGACCAGCGCGACGATGGTGCCCAGGCTGAGCGCCATGCCGATGTCCGTTTGCGGCCATTTGTGCGCGGTCAGATAGACCGCGACGAATGGCCCGAAGCCGGTCTGCACGTCGGCGACGAAGAAATTCAGCAGATCGAGGGCGCGAGCGCCGCGCACCGGAAAGGTCCCGTCGCGGGGCATGCGTTATTGCGGTCTGGGGGGTGTGGCGTGGCGGGCCGCCTCGCCGGGCGCCGGGGCACTGCCGGGGGTGGCGCCGCTCGGGGTCGGCGTGGCCGCCGCAGGGTTCCCCGCCGGCGGGTTGCTCGCGGTCGCGCTGCGTCCGGGCGTGCTGCCCGAATGGGTGTTGTCCACCGCCGGCGAGCCGGCTGCGGGGTTCCCCGCCGTAGGGCCGCCTGTAGTTGCGATGCCTGAACTGGTGCTCTCCGCCGCCGGGTTGGACGTGTTGCCCGAAGTGCCTGCGGCCGTGTTGGCCGAAGTGCCTGCGGGCGCGCTGGGCGAAGCGGCACCGCCCGCGGTCGGGCTCGCCGCCGTGCTGCTGCTCGCAGCCGGACCGCCCGCCGCGGGCGCGCCTGCCGCCGGATTGGCCTCCGTCGGGCTGGCCGCCGTGGTGCTTCCGGGGGCAGCACTGCCAGGCGCACCGATATTCGTTCCACCGCTGCTCGGCGCACCCTGACCTGCCGGGCCACTCTCCGCTGCCGCACTCGGAGTGCTGGCGGGGGGCGTTCCGGCGCTCGTCCCGCTGCTGGGCGTGGCGCCACTGGCTGGCGGGCCACTCTCCGGTGAAGCGCTGCCCGATGTGGCGCTGCCCGGTGTGGCGCTGCCCGGTGTGGCGCTGCCCGGCGTAGTGCTGCCCGGCGTTGTGCTGCTCGGTGTGGCGCTGCCGATCGCGGGACTGGCCGGCGTGCTGGCGCCTGGCGCATTGCTTTCGGTTCCGGTGCTCCCCGCTGCCCCGGCGCCCGGGATGGCAACCTGCGCACCGCTGCCCGTCGAGCCGGGGGCTGCGCTGGGGGACGGGGCGGGCAGCACCACGGGGGCGGCCTTGGTGGGATTGCGGTACTCGGGCGCTGCCTTGAGCTGGTCCAGCGTCAAATCCAGCGTGATGGGCTGTTTCGCATTGCCCGGGGCGAAATGCAGCACGCTCCAGTGCACCGCGATCTTGCGCGACCCGACGCCCATGAAGCCGCCGACGTCGATCACCCCGGCCTCGGGCGTGCCGGCCGGGTCCACCAGCACGTCCACCAGCCGGCCGATCATCTTGCCATCCGGTGCGGTAACCGGGGCGCCGAGGATCGCCAGCGCGTCCTCGGGCGGCACACGCTCCACCTGTCCCGGCGGCTGCGCATCGGCCGCCAGCGCGGACCAGTCCCAGGCCAGCAGGCATGCAACCGCCAGGCAGAGACGGAGAACGTTCATGGCTACGGCCATCCTCTTGGCAAACTCGGGATTGGTGGCGCTCGATCAAGCCGCGCAACGCCCGCCCGCCTTCACGATCGGTTGGGATCGAGCGCGGGCTGCGGCACCGGCGCGGGCTTGACCGACGCCAGCAGGATGCCGGTCGCGATCAGCGCGATACCGGCGGCGTGGTAGGCATGGAAATGCTCTCCCAGGAACGCCACCGCGAGGATGCTGCCGAACAGCGGCATCAGGTGCCAGGACTGGCCGGCCCGGGCGGCACCGATCAGCTCAATGCCGCGGTTGAAGAACAGGTAGGCGATGAACGAGGGGAACACCGCGATGTACCCCATCGCCAGCCAGACCGGCGCCCCGCCCTGGATCCGGCCGCCCTGCACCGTCTCCCACACATAGAACGGTAGGATCATCACCGAGCCGAGTCCCATGGTGGCGACCAGGAAGCTCAGCGGATGGGTGCCCGGCCGGCGGCGGAACATCGCCATGTAGATGCCGTAGATCGCCATCGCCGCCAGGATCCAGACATCACCCCGGTTGAGCGACAGGTGCAGCAGGGTCTCGATCGAGCCGTGCCCGGCGATGGTCGCGACGCCGAGCAGCGACACCGCGACGCCCGCGGCCTGCCAGGTGGTTGGGCGGTCGCCGAACAAGGCGAAGGCCCACATGATGATGATCAGCGGCCCGGCCGATTGCAGCAGCAGCACGTTCAGCGCGGTGGTGCTGGCGAGGCCGATATACGACATCGAATTGTAGGTCGCGATGCCGGTGGCCGACAGCAGCAGCATCATGCGCCAGTGGCGCAGCAGGACGGGGGCGTCGCGCCTGAGCTGGGGCCAGGCGAAGCCGATCGCGATGAGGAACGCTCCGGTCCAGCGCCAGTAGGCCAGCGCGATCGGCGGCACGTGGCCGGCCAGGCCTCGGCCGAGCACGATGTTGCCGGCCCAGAACAGGTTGGCGAGGATCAGCAGCGTCCAGGCGGAGTTCCACACGCGCGTCATCCGCTGTCCTTGCCGGGGGGCGGGGCGGCGAGGCAATCCCCGTGGCGATGACCTGGACGCCGGGGAGCGATGCGTGGGGCGCGGGGCGTGGGTTGGCCGTTGGCCGGCCCGGGGCTCGCTCGCGTCCGGGGTGGGGTGGGATGCGGCGGGTCCTGGGGGCCGGGGTGCTCGGTCCCGGGACAGGTCCTGCCTTTTAAAAGTCCGTTCGGGAACAATCGATCAATTGGGGCGGGTCGCAGCTTCCTGTGTCATGGCCGGTCTTGGCCCGGTCACCCACGCCTTTGCTGCTGGCAGCAAGAGAAGATGTAGGCGGCTGGGCCGAGCCCGGCCATGACACAGGGCCTTAGCGGCGTGGCTGGTTGAAGCAGTTGTCTCCCTCTCGTCCAACCGCTCGAACGAATGGATTGCAAAGGCGCTGCCTTGGCGGGGGCTTGGGGCCACGAAGCGGACCAGGCGGGGCAAAGCCCCATAGGCGTCAGGATAGTGGGGCGCGGAGACGAATACTCCCCCTCCCCTTGAGGGAGGGGGTCGGGGGGAGGGGTTGGTCGGAAGCTCGTCCCGACCAACCCCTCCCCCCAACCCCCTCCCTCAAGGGGAGGGGGAGTGCCCGTTTGCTCCGTCGGAGCGCTTATCCTGACGCCTATGGGGCAAAGCCCCCTGACCGGGCCAGAGCATGCCTCGGCGAAGGCCGGGGGCAACGCCCTGGCCTTGCTTCTTTCACCCGATGGCATGGCGAAGAAAGGCGGGGTCTTTTCCGGAATTCACCACCTGGTCCGTCGCCAGAAGTCGCCGCCGCGTTCACCGCAAATCCCCGCACTCATTCTGGTGTTGTTGCAACCGCCCCCGCCCTCTAACTGACGCTGCGACGCCGGCCGGTGCTGGGGTCGATACAAGAGGCGGCGCGGCGATGTGGATCATGTCTGCCCTGCAAGCATCCCAGACGCCCGGCGACATTCCCGGCCGGGATGCCGCGACGCCCTCTTCCGCGCCGGCCCATAACCGCCATCGGGGACGTAAGATCATGCGACAGATGCTCATCGCGGCGGCGATCGCAGCTGGTCTCGTGGCTCTGTGGGCAGCGCTGCTGCCGCTCGCGGCGTGATCAGTTGAAGTCGGTCGGCAACTCCGGCCGCCGCCAATGCTCGAACATGCGGGTGAGCTGGTGCGGCAGCGTGCGGCTGCGTGACAGATCTTCCGGGATGGCATCCTCGGCGAACCAGCCGGTGCCGCTGGTCTCCAGGCTGGTGGTGGGTGCCCCACCGGCCAGCGCGCAGACGAACATCAGCTTGACGATGGAGAACGGGCCGGGCGGGTGGCCTTGCCGCGCCCGATCCCAGACCGCCGCCAGCTTCAGGATCCGAGCGACATAGCCGGACTCCTCCGACACCTCCTTCAGCACGGCTTCGGCCGGCGACGCGTTCACGTCGATCCAGCCACCCGGCATGGTCCAGCGCCCGCCATCCTGCACCTCGCGGACCAGCAGGATGCGGCCCTCCGGGTCGAACACCGCGCCGCGCACGTCCACCTTCGGCGTCGCATACCCTGTCTCGGCGGCGAACAGTGCCTCGATGCGGTCGGCCGGCGTGGCGGTGTGGGCCGCGAGGATGCGTGCGGCCAGGGCGCGCAGCGCGTGGTAGCGCTCGATGTCGTAGGGGTCCTTGCAGAAGGTCAGCCCGATTTGCGCGGTAGCCTGGATCTCGCGCGCCCACAGCAGCCAGTCGGGTTCGGTGGTCATCGAGGGCCTATGCGTAAGAAGGAGCGGGTCCGGCAACGGGCGGAACAGGTGACACAGACTCCGTCCCCCCTTGAGGGGGGAGGGAGTCTCTGGGGCTCCGCTCTTAGTCCGCGGACTCCGGAACCAGCGCCACGTCCGCGGCTTCGGAGGCACCCATGTCGGCGTCGGTCATCATTCGCCACGTCCCGCCGATCAGGATCTCGCTCGGCCGGAACCGCGACTTGTACGCCATCTTGCGACTCTCCGGCACCCAATAGCCGAGATACACGAACGGCAGGCCCGATGCCTGCGCGCGCTCGATCAGCCAAACGATCGCGTAGGTGCCAAGCGAGCGCTTCTCCAGCCCCGGCGCAAAGAAGCTGTACACGGCCGACAAGCCGTCCCCCAGCTTGTCGGTCAGGCAGGCGCCCACCAGGCGATCATCCGGATCGCGGAACTCCACGATGAACGTCTCGATCGGGGTGTCCTCGACCATCGCTCGGTAGTCGTAAAAACTCATGGTTGCCATGTCGCCTTCGCCATGGCGTGCCTGCTGGTAGCGCTGGAAGAGCTGGAATTGCTCCGCCGTTGCGCGGGCCGGCACCTCGAACCCCTCCAGCGTGGCGTTGGCGCGGGAGATGCGGCGCAGCGTGCGGTCCGGCTGGAACGTGGCGACAGGGATGCGGATCGGCACGCAGGCTTGGCAGGACGGGCAGACCGGGGCGTAGGCGATGTTGTGGCTGCGGCGAAAGCCGGCGCGCGACAGCCGGTCGTGCAGGGCATCGGCGTCCGGACCGGTGATCTCGGTGACGACCTTGCGCTCGGTCCGTCCCGCCAGATAGGGGCAGGGCAGGGGGGCCGTCGTGTAGAAGAACTGCGGCCTGCGCGGGGGTTTATAGCTCATGCGTACGGAGATCCGCCGGGGATGTTCCCGTAGCCGAGCGGCGGGGTCAATGGTGCCACCACGTCGCCGCGGACCACCACAAGTCCGCTCACCAGGTCGTGCAACGTGCGGCGGCGGATGGTGACGAACACGACCAGCAGCAGAAGGCCCGACGTCGCCAGCGTCAGGTAGAATACGATGGTGGAGATCACGGCCTGCAGCGCCGTCGGCTGGCCGAAATCGTCGTTTCGTCGCACCAACAACCCCATAATCCGCTGTCCCGGAGTCCCACTGCTGGGGCCGGCCAGGAACAGGATATGATAGCAGAACGGCACGAACGGCAGCACGCCCAGCAGCGGCAGACCCAGCCCCAGTGTCAGCAGCCCGAACAGCATGAATACGACCCACATCACCACCATGATCAGCCCCAGCAGCAGCAGGTCGGCGAACCAGCCGATCACCCGGCGGAGCACCACGCCGTGGGTGAGCAAATAATCGTCCGGGACGGGCATGCGGTAGATCATGGGGTCAGATGCAGCGTCGCTGTGACGGTGTCGGGTTGCGGGCCGATTGTGATCGTAGCGCCATCGCGCCACCGCGTCATGAAGTTCCGGCTGAACCGGCTCAGCGGATTGCCGGACTGCCCTGGCGTCACGACGAACAGCGATCTGTCGAGGTCGGCGAGGTCGTACACGCCGCGATAGGCCGCGCCGTGCACAGAGGAAAAATCGCTGAAGCGCGGTCCGCCGCGATCGATCGTGGTGTCGTCGCCCGGGCTGGGAATGCTCGCCGTGGTCAGCGGGCCGAGCACCGGAATGGCGCGCAGCACCGGATGGGCGAACACCGCCTGGTGTGCCGTGCCCCAGCGCCAGGCGCCGGGGTCGGGGCCGAAGCGGGCGGACAGCTCGTCCGAGGCTGTCTTCAGCGCGTCGGCCAGCATGGTGTTGCAGTCGCCGCCGCACCAATGCGCGCCGGCCGGAGACAGCACGAACGCGACGAAGTCCGGCAGTGGTCCGCCGTCGGCCATGGCGATGCCGGCCTTCTGCAACACCAGGGCGTAGAACCGCATGGTCCAGGCGTTGAAGATCAGCGGCTGCGGAGAGTCCATCGTCATCGCGCCGTCCCAGCCCTTCAGCAGTGCCTGCGCCTTGCCGGCGATGTCTGGCTGCGGCGGGACGGCAAGCAACGCCGGCAGCACCTGCTGGGCGAAGGTGCTGACGACATCGGTCTGCATGCGGGCGAAGCCGGCAACGGTATGGCGGTCGGTCGCATCCAGCAGTTGGCGGACGCGGCGGGCACGCCAGTCGCCGAACCAGTCACGGCCGAGGAACACCGGAAAGTCGGGCGGAGCGATGCGCTCGTTGGTGTTCACCAGCCGGCCGCTCTCGGGCGAGACGTAGTGCGGCAGTTGGTCGCCGGACGCCCAGCCGACCCAGTCGTGCGACCCGTCGCCCGGCACCGGCACGGCCCCGTCGCCGGCGCGGCGGATCGGCACCCGGCCGGTGACATACAGTGCGATAGTCTGGCGGTCGGCCACCAGCAGGTTCTGCACCGGCGAGCTGATTTCCGCCGCTGCCACGCCGGCCTGCTGCACCGTCTGCGCGTGGTTCAGGCGGAACAATCCGGCGGCGGCGGTGTCGCCGGGGGCGAGGTTGGCCATGGAGACCGCCAGGATCGGACCGCTGCGCCCTTGCAGATCGCTGATCACCGGGCCGTGGCGGGTGGAGCGGACGGTCAGGGTCTCATCCGGCCGGCCGCGCACCTTGATGACCTCCTGGCGCGTGGTGAACGGCTTGGGACCGTCGGGCGTCTGGTATTCGTCAGTGCCGACCGGGGTTTCGATGAACACGTCCTGCGTGTCGGCGCCGGTGGTGGTGAAGGTCCAGGCGATGTGGGCGTTGTGGCCGATCACCAGGCCGGGGATGCCCGGCGCCGTCGCACCGGCCAGCGTCAGGTCCGGCGTGTCGATACGCGCGAGATACCAGATCGCCGGGAAGCCGAACGCCAGATGCGGATCTCCGGCCAGCAACGGCGCCCCGGTCGCGGAGTGGCGGCCGTCCACCGCCCATTCGTTGGACGCGGTGTTGGGCAGCGTGAACGGCGAGGGGAAGTTGGGTAGCACCTCTTCCAATCGAGCAGCGGCGTCCGCGAACTGCCGCGGCAGGGTCAGCGACGCCTGCGGATGGCCGGGACCGCTTTGGTCGGGCCACAGCTCGTCGATCGCCTGCTGCGACGTGTGGCCGGCCAGCGCCTGGCGCGATAGTTCGGTGCGCCAGTTCATCGACAGCCACAGGCCCATGGTCTTGCCCCAGAGCAAGGAGTCGACCGGGGTCCAGGGCTCGGGGGCGCCGAAGACCAGGAACTCCGGGGCGGCGAAGCGGCCGCGCATGGCGATCCAGGCGTTTACCCCATTGGCGTACGCTTGCAGCACGGCGCGGGCGTCAGGCGGGAGCG
>DATHNI010000296.1:0-13091 GCA_035486135.1 Acetobacteraceae bacterium | reverse complement strand
TAGCCGATGACGTTCTGCGCCTGGTGGCTGTGCAGGAACGCATAGACGTTGCCATCGATATCCACGCGCCCGGACCAGCCGATCAGCAGCGCCTGGTAATCCCCTTGCTCCGATAACGTCAGTGTGGTGGCGAACTCCGTGGCGCGGATATGCACATCGAACCCGGCTTCCGCCGCCATCGACTGGATCACCTCGCCGGCTTGTTCGGTGTCGGGATTGTTCGCCACCATCAGCTCCACCGGCACCGGCGTCTTCACCCCGGCCTCGGCCAGCAGCGCCTTGGCCTTCGCGACGTCGCGCGCCGGCACTTTCAAATCCGAGTCGTAGAACGGCGAATCGGCTGGCACCGCCTGGATCGTCGGCACGTTCATGTCGTTGAACACCACGTTCACCAGAGCGGCGCGATCGATCGCCAGGCTGAACGCCTGCCGCACGCGCGCATCCCGGCCATACGGATTATCCGCCGCCTTGCCATTCGCCAGGTTGTTGGTGATGCCGACATAACCAAGAGCATCCGACACCACGAGTCGCAGTTTCGGATCCGCCTTCACCGCGGCGGCGTCGGTCGGCACGATATACTCCGCCAGATCGATCGCGCCCGCCTTCAGATTGGCCAGCCGGGCCGAGCTGTCGACGATCACCTGGTAGATCATCTTGTCGAAATGGATGTCCTTGCTGTCCCAGTATTGCGGAAACCGCTCCAGCGTCACGTGATCCTGCGGCACCCGCTCGACGAAGCGGAACGGCCCGGCGCACACCGGATGCAGCGCGAAATCCTTGCCCTCCTGCGCCGCGGCCATGGGCGAGACGATCATGCCGGCGCGGTCGGTAAGCTGCGCCAGGAACGCGCCGGACGGCGATTTCAGCACCACCCGCACCGTCGCCGGGTCAACGACGTCAACGTGATCGATCGCGCTGACCTCGCCGCGGCGGAAGCTGCCGGGCAGGGTCAGGTCGCGATCCAGGGTGTATTTCACCGCGGTGGCGTCCATCGGCGTGCCGTCCTGGAACAACACGCCCGGCCGCAGATGGATCAGCAGCGTCTTCGGGTCCGCCCATTCGTAGCCGGTGGCGAGCTGCGGCACGATGTTCAACTTTTCGTCGATGTCGAACAGCTTGTCGCACATCCCGGCGAAGACGATACGGCCGACATAGGTGCGCGCCAGGGTGGGGTCCAGCAGGTCGGCGTCCTCGCGCAGGGCGATACGCAGGGTCTGGGCCTGGGCCAACCCGGTCCCCGCCGCCAGGCCCATGACGGCCGCCAGTAGTGCGGCAGCCAGAAGGCGTCGCATCATGCAGTCTCCCGTGGTTACAGCCATCCCGTTGGGTGGCATTCTGTGCCGCCTGCGCGCTGGCATGGCAAGCTGCCCCCTTACCTTCCTGGCGCGGTGTGGTTAAGCAGGCGCCCGACGCTCGGTCCATTGCAGCGGAAGTCCGACATGGCAAAACCCGATTCCCAACCGGCCCCCGCCGCGTGGCGGACGGATATCCAGGCGGACTTCCTTGCCTATCAGTTGCTGCGGATGGCGCGCGCGACGCTCAGCGACTATTTCGACGACGACCCGGTTGAGCAGGAATACAGCGCCGCGCTGCGCCGGGAACTCGGCAGGAAGCGCGGTGGCAGGTCGTGGCTGTTGCAGGACTGGGACGACCATCCGGAGCGTGGCAAGCTGCAGCTGGTCGCCCAGCCGTACGCGAACGTATTCAGCCTGAACGTGACGCACGCGCAATTCACCGCGGACCTGAACGTCACCTATGACATCGACCTTGCCGAGCTGGAGTCGGCCTTTATCGCGGATTTCCAGGGCAATGTCGCGACGGCGATCACGGAAGCCCGCTTCTGGGCCGATGAGCTGACGGATTTCGGCCTGGACGACCTGGACATCGAGGAGGCCGAGCTGGAAGGCATGATGGCCGATTTCGGGTCCGAGGAGGACGACGACGACGAGGAGGAGGAGCCGGACGAATTGCCCGGCGCACCGCCCAAGGACACTTGGGCGAACCGCGAGCATGTCGGACAAATGGCGCGTGACCTCAGCCGCAACGTGCGCGACGACGAACCGCTGGAACTGCCTGAGGACGACCAGGATTGGCTGGAAGCCACGCCACAGAGCCTGGGTTCCATCCTGGAAATCAACGTTGACGCCGCCTCGGCGAAGCCACGCGATGACAAGCTGATCGCCGCTAGCCTGGCCATTCTGACACACCAGCTCGAACTGATCCGCTACCGGGCCGAGCGTGGCCACCAATGGGCGAGCAAAATGCTCGACGACTACCAGGAGGGAGTGAGGGATCTGGCCGAGGCGAAAGTGCTCGACAACCATGAGGATCTGTTTGCGATGGTCGCGGCGCTGGGTCACGCCAAGGTGCCGATCAAACCGGAACTCAGCGAGGCGTTGATGGGTTCGGGGCCGGAATTGCCGGAGTCGGTGCCGCCGGAGCAAGCGCTCGATTTGGCGGTGCGTCCGTTGATCGACGAACTGGCCCGCAGCGTCACATCGCCGTTCGAGGTGATGGAAGCGATGAGCGAAACTGCCGCGGTCACCCCGCCGGCGCTGCGTTGCTTCATGGCGCACGAACTCGCCTTGTCGCCGCATGCGATAATGCGGGATGCCGTGCCGCTGATGTTGCTCGATGCCGACGCGGAGGTACGGCGCGCGGCCGCCCTCGCGCTGGACCAGATCGCGGTTCCGGAAACCTTGTCACCGGTGTCGCTGCGTCGCGCCATTGCCTTGCGCAACTGGATCCCCGAGGCGGATCGCGCCCCGCTCGACCAGGCGATCCGCAAGGCGCGGGTGAAGGGCGTGCAGCCGGCGCAGTGGGAGCAAGCGGCCGAGCTTGCCCAGCGCGCCTCGGCGATCGACGGCAGCGGCGCGCAGAGCATGCTGTTCGCCAGCCGGTCCGGGCGATCCGGCCTGTTCGCCGGGCTGCTGCTGAAGCAGGGGTTCGGCATCCGCGACGCCTGGTGCAATCGCGACATGCCGCGCCGGGAGATCGCCTCGATGGTGGCGGAGGTGCAGCGCAAGGTGGTGGTGCCGGAAGTCGAACGGTCTTACATCGACATCGCGGTACAGCATGGCATTGCGCTGGGGGTGGCCGCGAACAACCTGCCGGACCCGGCCTTGCTGGAGATCGCCGAAGCAGTGAACGGCACCGACTGGAAGGATCGCCGGATTGACCCCGACGCGGAAACCGAGCGGCTGTTCGCCGAACTTCCGGCGGCACAACGCAACGCCGGAGCGGTTACCGCGTCGCTGCAACGCTGCGCGGGGTGGATGCGCAACGATGCCTTGTGGGATTCCTGGTTCGAGGACGATGCCGAGGTGCGCCAGGCGATCGCGGCGGCACGGCAACTCGATGTCACCGCCGCCGCGCAAGGGCTGCTGGAGGATGTGCTGGACCGGCGGCGCAACGAATGGGCCGAGCGATTCGTGCTGACGGCGCTTTGGGCGCAGGCGGTGAAAGCCGGCCAGCCGCCGCCGCTCGGTTCCGGATCGCGCGCGGCCACCTGGCGAGACCTTGTGGTGCTGGCGCACGAGGTGCTGTCCGCGCGGCCGCTGCGCGAGATCCCGGTGATGGCGGAAATCGCCGAGCGCACGGTCATCGCGGCACGGTCGGGCGCGTGGTGATCGAAAAAGGCGCCGCGGTCGTCTCTGGGGAATGCGCCGAGCCTTCGCAACATGTCCGCCTTGCAAGCCCAAGGCATCCAGCCGGAGGTTGATCCCTTTGTGCGTCCGTCAGGCCGTGTGCGACTGCGCCCGTTGGGGTTGATCTGCCGGCGATTTGTTAGAAGATGCCGGAAACCGCGCAAAGCTGATCCGATGGTCTCAGTGGTCGCCGATAACCCGCTGATCGAGCGGTCTGTCCTTCGGATCGCGGCGCTTGCCGAGGCTGCCGGGGCCGAGTTCCACCGTGATCTCGTCGTCCAATGCAGTGACGGGGCACTGAGCGTGGAGGCACCGCCCGACAGCGCCGGCAGCATCCTGATACGGCTGCCGTGGGACTCCCTGGTTCCAATCCCACCATTCGAGATCGCCGTCGCCGGCGACGATTTCAGCATGGCCTCCTACGATACGGAGATCACCGGCACCAGTGTCGCGATGATGGAAGCGATGCTGGAGCTCTATAACCTCACGCATAAGCTGGCGGAGCATCGCCGGACCTCGCCATGGTGCCTGGTTGCCTCGCATCCTGAGCTGCTACCCAAGATAATGACCGGACGGCAACCGCGACTTCAGGACGCTATCGCATCCGGCCACCGGGGAGAGGTCGAACTGAGAACGTTCTTGAATGCGAGAGTGTTTAGTTACACCGAGACGCCGGAGGCTTCGAGCTTTCCTGTACTCCTCCCCATTCTCGATGCAATGAATCACCATGCGCGAGGAGAGCGGTTCCGCTACGACGCCCCAAGCGAGCGTGGTCAGGTGTTACGGATTGCGCGATCGCAGCCGTTGCCGGGCATGGGCGACGAATGCTTCGCCTACTATGGTGACCATGACTGCTACGATACCTGGATGAGTTATGGGTTTGTCGATGACGCCCCGGCCTTTCTGCGCTCTCGGGCGATGAAGATCGACCTTCCTGGTCTTGGAACCATTGAAATTGCCGATGTCGTCCGACCCCTTGGCAAGGCTGCTCTTTCGCCACCAATAAGAGATCTACACTTTTACATTCCGAAAATCCTTCTCAAGCGAGAGCATGAAATCGAGATCTCATCCCTGCGCGTCCCCGGTCCGCGGGCGCCGCGCGCGTTGCGCCGGGTCCTGTCATTGCTGATCGCCGAACTGAGCACCGCCCGCTCGGTGCCGCGCGACTTGGTGCTGCATGCAGAGCACCAGGTCATTGAGGGCAACGACGACTACTATCGGACGCTTAAGGCAGCCCTGCACGGCATCGCGCTGGAAGATAGGCTGCAGCAGCCGATCCTCGATAACTTCATTCGGATGTGCGACATCCAGCTCGGGTGGCTTCGCGATTATGCCGGTTATGCCCGGGATTGATACCCGGACCAGTGAAGCGCCAGGGCTATCGCATTTGGCCCGCACGCTACGCAACGTCGGCGGGGGCCGAAAGAAAGGACTTGCCTCACAAAGCTGGAGGAAGGGGTAGGCAAGTGTCACAAACCTTTCCTGCCGCCCCCGGGCCCTGCGATGCGCCGTGGCAAGAAGAATCCTTCTTTGTGAATCCTTCCTGGTCTTCCCTGAATTTTATGAGACATTTCCTGAGTGAAGCGACTAATACGAACCAGTGAAACCACTGACGTACGGCCAACGTGGCACGCGCGTTCCGTGTCATGGCCGGCGAAGGCCGGCCATGACACAAGGGGGCGTGGCATGTCGCCGACAGTCAATGACAACGCGGGCTGGTATAGCAGTGTCGCGGTGCCGAGCAGCCGCCCAGGCCGCACGTTGCACAACCTCTCATAACTCTCCAATCGCAGGCTGCGTCTGCGCCCATGGCCGCGCTTGCTCGTATGCCGCCGCCACGCGCAGCAACGCCGCATCCTCCCCCGGCCGCGCCACGAGCTGGATCGCCAGCGGCATGCCGGCCGCGTCGAACCCGCAGGGCAGGCTGATCGCCGGATTGCCGGTCAGGTTGAACGGCATGGTGTAGGGATACCAGGACGCGCGGATGTTCTCGACCGATTGGTTGTCGATCTCGATCGGCCCGAAGAAGTCCTGGTCGATCGGCACGGCGCTGCGCGACAGCGTCGGCATGGCCACGATGTCCGCATGCTCGAACCACGCCTGCACCTGGCGATATAAAGCGGTGCGCTCGAAGATCGCCGCATACAGCTCCGCCGCGGAGTAGTTCGCCACCCGGTCCATCTGCCGCACGAAGGTCGGGCACATGATGGCGCGGTGCTGCCGCAGGTGGTGGCCGAACTGTGCCATTCGATAGGCGCCGTTGTTGACGAACCACACCGCCTCGGGATTGGTGAACGGAACGGTGAGTTCATCGACCGCCGCGCCCAGCGAGGCGAACGCCTGCAGCGCTGCCTCGCACGCCGACAGCACGGCTGCGGCCACCGCGCTGTTGCCGAGCCGCGGACGCCAGGCGATGCGCAGGCCCTGCAAATCGCCGGCGGCGCGAACCGCGGCCAGGTAGTCCGGCTGCGGCCGCGCCGTGGTGAGCGGATCGCGCGCATCCGGCCCGGCCATCACGTTCAGCATCAGCGCGGTATCCGCGACCGTGCGCGTCATCGGCGTGATGTAGGAGATGTTGCCGAACCCATCCTGCGCGTATTCCTGCGGCACCACGCCGAGCCCTTGCTTGAAGCCGACGACGCCGTTGCACGCGGCCGGGATGCGCGTGGAGCCGCCGCCGTCGGTCGCCACGGCAATCGGCACCAGCCCGGCGGCGACCGCCACAGCCGAGCCACCGCTTGAACCACCGGAGCTGCGGTCGGCACGCCAGGCGTTGCGCGTGCGGCCGAACAGCGGCGCCTGCGTCAGGCATTGCTGGCCGAATTCCGGCGTCGTGGTTTTGCCCACGACGATGGCGCCGGCTTGCTTGAGCCGCGCCACCGCCACGGCATCGGTGTCCGGCACGTGGTCCCGGAAGATCAGCGAGCCCCAGGTGGTGCGCATGCCGGCCGTCGGCACAAGATCCTTCACCGCCACCGGCACGCCGTGCAGCGGCCCGAGCGTGGCGCCGCGCTGAATGGCGTCCTCCGCCGCCCGCGCCCGCGCCATCGCGCCGTCCGCGGCGACGGTGATGAACGCGTTCAGCACCGGTTGGCTGCGTTCGATGCGGTCCAGCGTGGCGCGCATCAGTTCCACCGGCGACAGTTGGCGGGTGCGGATCAACGCCGCCAGTTCGGTGGCCGGCATGTAGGCTAGGTCGGTGGCGGGCATTCTGTTGGCCGTCCTTTCGCATCGCATCAGTCGGCACAGTATCGCCTGTGGCGGAAGATGACAGCGCGGAGGCCCATCGTCCCGGTCTTCTGTCGCCGCCCCGGTCTTCGGTCGCCACTCGGTCTTCCGTCGCCACCCAGTCTTCGGTGGTCATCCGGTCTTCTGTCGCCGCCCCGGCCTTCGGTCGCCATCCGGTCTTCGGTCGCCACCCAGTCTTCGGTGGTCACCCAACCTTACCTTCTGTCGCCAACCCGATCTCCCGTTGCCAACCCGGTTGTCGCCACTTGCCAGCAGAGCAGCGCCGGAATGCGCCAGCCGCGGAGACTGTCGCGCACAATGGGAAAGTCTTTGGTGCAACGTCTCGGTTCGATCGAATTGAGACGCGAAACCCTTGCAAGATCCTTGCGTGTGCGGGCCGTTCCGGGAGAGAATGTGTTAATATCTGCCTGGAGTACTCCATGAGCCTGACCTCGGCACGATCGCTGCCGGCGCTCGGCACGATCGCCGTGCTGTCGCTCGGACTGACCGCCTGCGGCACACTCGGCGACGCCACTGCCCAGCGCGGCCAGATCACGCTGCGCGTGGCGGACGCTGCGATGTCCTCCGGCGCGCCCGACCTCGCGTTGCGCGTGACCGACCTGGTGTTGGCAAAGCAACCGGACAACGCGGCGGCGCTCACCGCGCGGGGCGACGCCTTGTATGCCATGGGCAAGTCCGGCCTGGCTGAACAGGCGTACCGCGCCGCGGTGAAATCCGACCCCAGGTTCGCTGGGGCGCAGCTCGGCCTCGGCCGCACCTTGATCCGCACCGATCCCAAGGCGGCGGAGGCTGCGTTCCTCGCGGCCTCGACCCTGCAACGCGACAACGCGATCGCCCTGAGCAATCTCGGGGTCGCCCGGGATTTGCAGAAGCATCACGCGGCGGCACAGGAGGCGTATCGCGCGGCGCTCGCCGTGGCGCCCGAGATGTCGGACGTGCGGGTCAATTTGGGCCTGTCGCTGGCGCTGTCCGGTCAGGCGGATGCGGCGGTGCAGATCCTGCGTCCGCTGGCCACCGATCCCGGGGCGACCCAGATCTGGCACGCCGACCTGGCCGTGGCGCTGGCGCGGTCGGGCGACCTCGCGGGCGCGCGCCGGGCGCTGCTCACGCCGGACGACGCGGCGCCCGCGCCTGCTCCCGCCGCAACGGCGTCTTCCGACGCTCCGGTGGCGGTCCCCGCGCCGCTGGTCGCGGTCGCCCAGCATGACGTGCCTGCGCTGGCCGCCGTCCATGCGGCGACGCCACCGGCAATGGCCGCCGCCGGTACGGAGACATCAAGGGCGCCGCAAATTGCCCAAACGACCGCACTCAAGGCGCCAGAAATCGCCCATGCGGCAGTGCTGCCAGCGCCCCACGCGGCCACGCTGCCGGCGCCCCACGCGGCCACGCTGCCGGCGACGGACGCTGCCGACACCACCACACCGGCGTTGGACGTCGCCCACACCACCACACCCGCGACCGACGCTGCCCACACCGCCACACCGGCGTCGGACGCTGCCCGAGCGAATGCCGCTCCGGCGGGCCACGTCGCCCGAGTGGACCAAACGCCGGCGGTGGCAGCGGTCGAGACCTTGGTCCATCCTCTCCTCGCGGCGATGGTCACTACCGAGCAATCTGTCGCCCCCCAGGCGGCAGCGCCGATGCCCGCGCCGGCGACGGTCGCAGCGGCCGACCCGGCGGTGCCGGCCGTCCAGGCCAAGGCGCCTGCGCCTGCTGTTGCCCCGACGGATGCGGCGGCGGCATCGCCCGCAGTGGCGCCGGCTGCGGCCAACCCCAAGGTGACCGCGGCGCCTGCTCCGATGGTGGTCGCCGCTACGTCCGTCCCGACACCAGTGTCGCCCGCCGCTCCCCGCGTGCCGGCCCCGGCTGTGGTTGCCGCCGCTCCCCGCGAGCCGGCCCCGGCGCTGGTTGCCGCCGCACCCGCGCCCGCGCCGCCGGCCCATGCCGTCGCGCCGGCTGCGACACAGCCGGGCTGGACGCCCTGGCTTCAGCTTGCCGCGGTCCGCTCGGAGCACGACGTGCAATACGAATGGCACCGCTTGCAGACGAGGCTGCCGGAGCTGCTGGGTGGGCGCAGCCTGACTGTCAGCCAGAGCGATTCACGCGATCACACCTACTGGCGCCTGCGCACCGGCGATTTTGCCAACCTGGCCGACGCGAACGCCCTTTGCCTGCGGATCCGCTCGGCCGGAGGCAACTGCTTCGCGGTGGTCACCAGCGGCTCCTGACGGGTTCGTTCCGCCGCCTGACGTCACCGCACGGCCGCGGCCCTGCTTCGTTGACCCGCGCCGGGACCGCACGATGTGCATCGCGGCGCCACCACAACATTCGAATAGCGAGATTCCAACTGCCGCGGCCGGCCAACCATCGGCCGCGGCGCCGTTCGGCCCGGACCTACTTCTTCCCCCGCGTCGCGGGTTCTTGCGGTTCACGCAGCGCCGGCACTGGTGGCGCGCTTCCTCCCTGCCAAAGCTGCAACACCTGCGTCGGATGGATGCAACTTATGCCGCCGATCTGGTTCGCGCCGTACTGCATGTACCCCTCAGCCGTCGGCGGCAGCAGCGGCGCGGAAATCGGGATATAGAGATAGCATACCGACCCATCGATCGGATCCCTCCAGCGCTGGATGACCGTGTCGCGGAGTGGGCCGCGATACATCTTCTCCAGCAGCATGGTGGGGAGTTCGCTCCACTCCTGCCTGGCCGCCGGCGCCGGACCCGATCCCGCGGGTGCGGCTTGCTGCGCGCCGGCTTGCGCATGAGCGTGGCCCACGATGCCCCATTCCAGGCTGCCATTGGGACCGGCCCCCGCCGCGGCCAGACTGATCGCCAGGCCGGCGGCGGTGCGGCAAGCCGGACATGATCGGCTCCATCGACCCGAGCCTTTACTATCGGTTTTTCGATGTCTCGGTGGACCCGGAGACGGGCCGATATCTGTCCGAGGACTACACCTTCTGCCGGCGCTGGGAGACCATGGGCGGCAAGGTGTATGTCGATGCCAACTCCAACCTGGCGCATCAGGGGGGCAAGATCTATCGCGGCGATTTCGGTGGCTCGCTGTTGCGCGACGTTCGCTATGCCGTCACCGCGCCGGTCGGAATGCGCTATGTCATGAGCGGGCTGGAGAACCTGCATTCCAATCCGCCCGGCCCGGTGTGAAGTGCACTATACTCCCCCTCCCCTTGAGGGCTTGATCCGCTTCGCGGCTCAAGCCCTCAAGGGGAGGGGGAGTGTACCGGGGAGAAAGCATCATGCTGCGCAAAGAACAGAACGAACTGCTGACCCGCACCGGACCGGGCACGCCGATGGGCGAGATGTTCCGGCGCTACTGGATTCCCGCGTTACTGGCGGAGGAACTACCCGACAACGACGGCGCGCCGGTGCGCGTGCAGTTGCTGTCGGAGAAGCTGATCGCCTTTCGCGACACGCTGGGCCGCTACGGATTGCTGGAAGAATTCTGCGCCCACCGTCGCGTCTCGCTGTGGTTCGGCCGCAACGAGGACTGCGGCCTGCGCTGCGCCTATCACGGCTGGAAATACGACGTGACCGGCCAGTGCGTGGACCTGCCGTCGGAGCCGGAAGAGAACGGCTTCCGCCGCCGCATCAAGCTGCGCGCCTATCCGCTGGTCGAGCGCGGCGGCGTGTTGTGGACCTATATGGGGCCGCCGGAGTACCAACCCGGCCTGCCGGAATTCGAATTTGCCTGCGTGCCGCCGGCGCAGACGTTCACCTCGAAGCGGCTGCAATACAGCAACTGGCTGCAGGCGCTGGAAGGCGGCATCGATTCCAGCCACGTGTCGTTTCTGCATCGCGACGCGTTGCGCTCCGATCCGCTGATGCAGGGCGCGCGTGGCAACCAGTACAACATGGGCGACACCATGGTGCGCTTCGAGGTCGCGGAACACCCGGCCGGCCTGTTCATTGGCGCGCGGCGCAAGGCGGAAGAGGGCAGTACCTATTGGCGCGTCACGCCGTGGTGCATGCCGTCCTTCACCATGATCGCGCCGCGCGGCAACCATCCGGTGCACGGGCATTTCTGGATTCCGATCGACGACGACAATTGCTGGGCGTGGAGCTTCGACTACCATCCGACCCGCGCTTTGACCGAGGCCGAAGTGCAGGCGATGCGCGACGGCAAGGGCATCCATGTGCGGTATGTGCCGGGCACGTTCATCCCGGAGGCCAACCGCGACAACGACTACCTGATGGATCGCGCGGGGCAGAAGGCCGGCGCGACCTATAGCGGCGTGGCGGGCATCGCGATGCAGGATGCCTCCTTGCAGGAGAGCATGGGGCCGGTCGTCGATCGCGCGGGGGAAAACCTGGTCAGCACCGATAACGGCATCATCATGGCGCGGCGGGCCCTGTTGCGCGCGGCGCAGGCCCTGGCAGGGCAGGGGACCCCACCGCCAGGGACCGATCCCGCGACGCACCGTGTGCGCTCCGCCGCGCTGGTGCTGCGGGAGGGGGTGGCGTTCGCCGAGGCGGGCCGCGAGGCACTGACCGCGCGTCCGGGTGTGCCGCCGGCGTCGGTGTAGCCGGGCCTCGGGCGGTGCGGGCGTCTCACTGGCGTCTCGTTTCGTGGTGGTTGAGACGACGTGATGCTGGATGAGAGGAAGCCGGCAGGCACCCGGGTGACGGCGTCTCACGGATGTCTCGTTCCGTGACGCATGAGACCGTGACCCATGGCATGAGAGGCGAGGGGAACACGCACGGCGTGCGCGGCATCTCATGGTTGTCTCGTTTCGTGGTGGCAGAGACAGTGACTCGCGTGGTGGGATTGCTGGGGCGCGGCATCGGGCTCGCACGCGGCGGCAGTCCGCATGGCATTGGTGCATGGGGCGCTGCCGGGTGTTGCGACCGGCCTGGTGAAGCGGTGCGGCGAGCGGGGAAGCAGGCAAGAAATATCAACCACCGATGCACACCGATGCACACGGATGGTTTGGAGTCCGGCGGGCTCGTTCGCGGCTGAAACCGACCGACGGGACCTGATGAGCCGCGCAACGGCGGCGGCCCGTGTCCCATCCGTGTGCATCGATGGTTGATACGACTTGCTTGCTGTCCCGCATGCCGCACGTCTCCACCAGGGAGGAACACGGCGGCGCCCGGCGCCTCGACGCGGCAACGCGCCCCACGGTGCGTGGGGTTTTGCCTCGATCGGGGATCGCTGGTGTTCCGGGCGGGCGTTCAGGGCGGGCCGGTCGCGGCGGCGGGGACCGGCTCGCCCGGCGCGGCCACCTCCGCCGATGCCGCCGGCGCGTGCTCTGGACGATGCGGATCGACTGGTGGCTCGCCTATGCGGAATCCCAGGACGCGCCGAGCAGCCTCCCGGGTTAGCTCCGCAAATCCCACGGTGGGATGTCTGTCCTGCTCCTGTTCGAACGACGTCTCCCGCTGGCGCATTTCCAGCACGACGCTGCCGAGGCTGCCGCCATACCAGCGGATCGCGTCGAACACGCGGTTCCAGAAGCCGCCCTCGCACAGCGTGGGCGAGATGCCGAGATCGCGGCAGATGGCGGCGACGGTCTGGCCGACCGGGCGGCGGCGGACCTCGGCTTCGATGGCCTCCATGCTGGGCAGTGTGTCGAGCGTGAGCGGTTGCCGCTTGATGCTGGGGCGATCGGGCGGTGCGGGCTGTTGCGGCGGCGGCGGCGGCGCGGCCGGCGGTTGTTCGGCGGCCGATGCCGCTTGCTGCGGGGCGGGGGGTGGTTCGGCGGGCGGCGGGGCGGGCGGTGCCGCGGCGCGCGGGGCATGCGCGCGCTGTGCCCGGATCACCAGGTCGCGGCGGCGCCCGGCGCGCGCGAGCAGGACTCGCTGCAACGCGACGGCGCGCATGATGCCGCGCCGGAGGTGAGGCAGGATGATCGCGAGGGAAGCGGTGCCGAAGAACTGCGCGATGGTGGCGAAGCCGCGCCAGACGGCTCGATGCTCGATGGTGTCGGCGAGGTGGCGGCCGTATGCGGCGAGGATGCCGGCGATGTCGAGGATTTCCGCGATGCGCGCGGGCATGGGCCGGGCGTCGCGGTCCCTTGGGGGATCGGGCGGGGAGGCAAGGCCGGCCGTGAGCGTCGCGGTGTGGCTCATGGTTGGTAGTATAGATGACTTTCTATGTTAGAGTCAAGCGGGCAATTGGCCGAGCAATGGCGGACATTCGTGGGGGAGGCCGTCCCGGCGGTTTGGGCGGCGAGGGGCGCAG
>DATHNI010000295.1:0-21668 GCA_035486135.1 Acetobacteraceae bacterium | reverse complement strand
CCGCTCTCCTTGCCGCGTGCCGCACCCGCACCGTGCCGACCCGATCACCCTCACCCTCGGTGCTCCGCACCTCCACCCCCGGGTCAAGCGCCCGGGGGCATGCCTCTCCCGCGCGCAGCGCGGGAGAGGTTTTCTCTTACGCGGCGCGGCCTCCTCGCAACGCTGCTTGCTTCCACCGCGATCCCTGCCGCCCGTGCCGACACCCCGCCGCCCGTCACGCGCAGCCATGCCTTCGCTGTGCTGGGCAAACCGGCGCTACCCGCCGACTTCCCCTATTTCCCCTACGTCAACCCGAACGCGCCAAAGGGTGGCTCGCTCACGCTGGCCTCGGTCGGCACCTTCGACAGCTTCAACCCGTTCATCCTGCGCGGCACGGCGGACGGCGCGTCCGTCTCGCCCTGGGTGATTCTGCCGGGCGGCGCCGGCTCCGGCTCCTCGGTCGGGCATGTCTGGGAATCGCTGATGACCTCCTCGGCAGACGAGGGCGCCGTCGCTTACGGCCACCTCGCCGAAATCATCGAGACGCCCGCCGACCGCATGTGGGTGGCCTTCGAGCTGCGGCCGGAGGCAAAGTTCTCCGACGGCACGCCGGTCACCGCGCAGGACGTCGCCTGGACCTATCAAACCCTGCTGACCCAGGGCCGCCCCAGTTTCCGCATCCAGATGGGCGACGTGAAGGACGTGGTGGTGGAAGGCCCACGCCGCGTGGTGTTCCATTTCACTACCAACACGAACCGGCAACTGCCGCTGGTGCTCGGCGGCCTGCCGGTGCTGCCGGAGCAATGGTTCAAGGGCCGCGACTTCACCCGCCCGCTCCAGGATGCGCCGATCGGCTCCGGCCCCTATCGCATCGCCCATTTCGACCTCGGCCGCAGCATCACCTTCGAGCGCGACCCGAACTGGTGGGCCGCCAGGATGCCCACCGGGATCGGCACCAACAATTTCGACCGGGTGCAGATCGAGTATTTTCGCGACTCAACCGTGGCGATGGAGGCGTTCAAGGCCGGCTCGATCGACCTGCGGTCCGAGAACATCTCGAAGAACTGGGCCACCGCCTACGACTTTCCCGCGGTGGCGAGCGGCCTGGTGATCAAAGGCAACTTCCCGCACCACCTGCCGACTGGCATGCAGGGCTTCGCGATGAACACTCGCCGCCCGGTGTTCGCTGATGCTCGCGTCCGCCAGGCGATGGGCGAGGCGTTCGACTTCGAGTGGACCAACAAAAACCTGTTCTACGGCGCCTATACCCGCACCGACAGCTATTTCAGCGACAGCGACCTGGCGTCGTCCGGCATTCCGGAGGGCGACGAGCTGAAGCTGCTGGAACCCTATCGCAGCGAGCTGCCACCGGAACTGTTCACCCAGCCATTCAAGCTGCCGGTCACCGACGGCTCCGGCAACAACCGCCCGCAGCTGATGGCCGCGTTGAAGTTGCTGTCACAGGCCGGCTGGCAGGTGAAGGAACGCAAGCTGGTGAACGAAGCGGGCCAGCAGATGCAGTTCACCATCCTGGTGGAGGATCCCTCGCTCGAGCGCATCGCGCTGCCCTATTCGCAAAACCTGAACAAGCTGGGCATCGACGTGCAGGTGCGCTCGGTGGACCCGGCGCAGTTCCAGCACCTGACCGACGACTTCGACTTCGACATGATCTTCATGATCTACCCGGAGGGCGACGTGCCCGGCCAGGAACTGCGCGACTATTGGTCCTGCGCGGCGGCGAAGGCTCAGGGCAGTTCCAACGTGTCGGGGGTGTGCGATCCGGCGGTGGACGCGTTGATCGAGAAGATCGTCGCGGCCGAGGATCGCCCGTCACTGCAGGCGGCGGCACGGGCGCTGGACCGGATCCTGTTGTGGCGCTGGTACATGGTGCCGAACTGGGACAACCTGGTGTTCCACGTCGCCTACTGGAACCGCTTCGGCCACCCGGACAAGCCGATCCGCGAGGGCTTCAACTTCGACACCTGGTGGGTGGACCAGGCCAAAGCCGCCGCGACCGATGCGGCCCGACAGCGATAATAGAACCTCTCCCGCTTCGCGGGAGAGGTCGAGACGCGCAACGGCGAGGGTGAGGGTGAGGGTGAGGGTGATCGGGTCGCCTCGCTCTACCTGCTACGTGCCGACCCGATCACCCTCACCCTCGGTGCTGCGCACCATCGACCTCTCCCGCAAGGCGGGAGAGGTTCTAGCCCAGTGACCGCCTACCTTCTTCGCCGCTTGCTGCTGGTGATTCCGACGTTGTTCGGCATCATCGCGATCAACTTCGCGGTCATCCAGTTCGCTCCCGGTGGCCCGGTGGACCAGGTGATCGCCGAGTTGCACGGCCACGGCGGCCTGTCCACACGCCTTGGCAGCGCCGCATCGGATGTCGGCAGCAGCCCCGGCAGCTATCGTGGCGCCAGCGGGCTCGATCCGCATGTCATCGCGGACATCAAGAAGATGTTCGGTTTCGACAAACCCCCGCTGACCCGCTTCGAGGACATGGTGGGCGGCTACCTGCGCTTCGACTTCGGCCGCAGCTTCTTCCGCGACCAGACCGTGCTGCATCTCATCGCGCAGAAGATGCCGGTGTCGATCTCGTTGGGCCTGTGGTCCACGCTGTTGATTTACACGATCTCCATTCCGCTCGGCATCGCCAAAGCGGTGCGGGACGGCTCCCGCTTCGACGTCGCGACCAGCGCCGCCGTACTGATCGGCTATGCCATCCCGAGCTTCCTGTTCGCCATCCTGCTCGTGGTATTGTTCGCCGGCGGCAGCTACTTCCATTGGTTCCCGCTGCGCGGCCTGACCAGCGAAGGATCCGCGGACTGGAGTTTTCCCGCCCGCGTCGGCGATTACCTCTGGCACATGGTACTGCCAACAACCGCGGTCGTCGCCGGCGGCTTCGCCAGCCTGACCATGCTGACCAAGAACTGCTTCCTGGAAGAAATCCGCAAGCAATACACTGTCACCGCCCGCGCCCGAGGTGCCAGCGAGCGCCACGTGCTGTACGGCCACGTATTTCGCAATGCCATGCTGCTGATCGTCGCCGGTTTCCCGCAGGCCTTCATTTCCATCCTGTTCACCAGCCAGTTGCTGGTGGAGATCGTCTTCTCCCTCGATGGCCTCGGACTGTTGGGTTTCCAGGCGGCGATCCAGCGCGACTATCCGGTGATGTTCGGCACGCTGTATATCTTCACGTTGCTCGGGCTGGTGATGCAAATCATCGGCGACACGCTGTACACCGTGGTGGATCCGCGCATCGACTTTGAGGCGCGGGAGTGAATAAGTAATAACAAGCAGTCAGGACTGGCGATCCGGTACCAGTATCAGAGAAGCGCGAGTCATTCGGGACCACGTCTCATTGCGAGAAGCGCAGCGGTGCTCGGGCTTGACCCGAGGAAGCAATTCCCTGCCTGACGAGCGTTCCTGGACTTGTCAGGCGGGGGATTGCTTCGTCGCCGCGCTTCTCGCAATGACATGGTGGCGGGCCTCGTCGCCGTTGCCGCTCCCGCCCGCCTATTCGGAACCCAACAGCCTGGCCAACGGCTCGATCGACGGCAGCGTCTCAAGTTCCCACAGCATCGCGATGATCCGATCGATCGGTCCGCGGAATCCGCCGTAGCGAGCCAGGTCGCGGACCTTGTCCTCGATCTCCTGGTTGGTGAGAGGACGCTGCGCACTGCCCCTCGGATTCAGCGTCGTCGTTTCCAGCGTTCGCCCGTCGGTCGTGCGGACCGCGACGGTCGCTGCTCCCTTGGGGCTGGCAGCGTCCAGCCGGACCTTCGTCAGCGTCCGCAATGCGGCGATAGCCGGGTCGTGCACAGCCGCCTCGGAAAACTCCTTCAGGCCGGCCGCTCCGAACAGCAACGCCACGGCGGCGCAGTGATGAATGCTGACCCGAGCGTCCCGCTCGTTCGTCACCACGCGGTCGCCACGATCGAGCAAAAGCTGGTCGCCCCATACGGTGATTTCGGCGATGGCGCCGGCGGTCAAACCGTGCTCCCGCCGCAGTTCCAGGCACGCATCGACGACGGCATGCATCACGATCCCGCACGGATATGGCTTGTACGTGTTGAGCGCGACCTCCCACCGCGTTCCCAGATCGTCGGTGATTTCCGACACCACGGGCGCGTCGCCCATCGCGCGGGCCCAGCCGAGGGGGCCCTCGAGCGCCGCCGGTGCCGCCGTGTAGCCCGCCTCCGCCAGCAGAGCAGCGAACAAGCCGTTCCGGGCGGCGTTGCCGACACCCACGTTCTTCGCCGCGCTCGACAAGTTCTCCACCAGCCCCGACGACTGGCTGGCGGCGATGCCCAACGCGTGGCTCGTCTGGGCGTCAGTCAGGCCGAGCAACCTGGCGCTCGCCGCCGCGGCGCCGAACACGCCACAGCTTGCGGTGATGTGCCAGCCCCGCGCGTAGTGGCCCGGGGATACGGCGTTGCCGATGCGGCATTCGACCTCGGCGCCCAGGATGAAGGCGTGCAGCACGGCCGCCCCGGACAGCCCGCGTTGTTCCGCAAGCGCCAGCACGGCCGGTGCGACGGGAGCAGTCGGATGAATGACCGTGCGCAGATGCGTATCGTCGTAATCGAGCAGGTTGCCAGCAATGGCGTTGATGAACGCCGCGCCGAGCGGATCGAGTTTTTCGGCCCGGCCCAGCAGCGTGACAGGCTGCGGGCCAGACAACGGCAACAGGACGCGCAGCGCCATCTCGATCGGCGGCGTCCGCGCGACACCCAGGGCGCAGCCGATGAAATTCAGCAGCGACCGCCTGGCTTCCTCGCGGACCGCGGCCGGAATGTCGTCCCAGTGCGACTCTGCGACGAACGCACCGAGACGCTGCGTAATGAAACCTGGACCCGCCAACTCGGACACGGCGTTGCTGCTCCGCTGTGATGCTGCGCGCCGTGCTATAGAGCCCCGGGCAACGGCAGGGCGTCCAGCATGAGTTGCCCGAACAACGTCATCTCCGGACTGGTCTCGGCATAGCGCGCGACCGCGGCCAGGACGCGCTCCGCGGTGTCGGCATCGGGCGGCGTATCCCCCGGCAGCGCGCGCAGGTTGGCGACGATGCCTGGCGCGGCATCCTTGGCCGCACTCTGGAATGCCGCGCGCGCTGCGGCGGTTTCGGACGCCGCACGCCGCGGTCCCAACTCGTCGGCAAGCCAGGCCAGGACCGGGGGCCAATGCGCGACCTGCCGATACAATGCGGGGACGAAGGGTGTGCCCGCCACTTCGGTCGCGAATCGCATCAGCACCGACCGTTGCTCTGGCGGCAGCGCATTGGGATCGACGTTGCCGGGCATTGGCGGCAGCATCGCCGGCGGTGTCCACGCGCCCGCCAGGCCAGGACCGGACGAGCCAGCACCGGACGGCCCGGGACGGGACGGACCTGGAGCAGACGGCGCCGCACGGGTCAGTAGAAGCCTGATGCAGGCTCCGGTAACCAGGTTCACCGGCGATACGCGCACGAAGTTGGCGGCGATGTTGCGGATCGCCGCCAAGCCGGCGGCGTCGACCCTCCATTCCCTGATCAGTGTCGTCGATAACGGCGACGCCGGCGGCAGACTCGTGTCACCTGCCAGACGCCAGCCGGTCTCCGGGATGACGCCCGACACCATTGCGGGTCGCAGCGTGCCCCATGCCCACTCAAGCACACCGGGCAGCGTAGCGAGATAGCGTTGCAGCGACGATACATACGGCACGCCGGAGAACCTGCGGATTTCGTCGTAGATCGTGGCAATCCGGCCGGTCGCCTGCGTCTCCGGCAATTCGGCGAGCAAGGCCGGCGCTGAGGTGCTCACGTATGGTGGTCTCCGGACGGTGAGGTGCTCAAGTTCGACTGTCTCCGGACCAAGCGTTCCACGCGACCGGACATTGCGCGCGCCAGGCTGCCTTGTCGACCTTCCGGCATGCCGGAGCCAGGCCGACGCCCGACAGGCACGTAGGCCCGTATCGGACGCCGCCCGCACGGCGACAGCAGTCGTGTTCACTTCGCCGTTGAATCGCCGCGTGACTGGTAGAAACGCATGGGGCAACTCAACGTACGGGATCGCCACACCCGACGGGCGCGGTGGCGGGACAAACCGGCGCTCGCGCACGCCTGGACGCCGTGCTTGCCGCCACGTTCCGGATACCCATGGCCCTGGCACATGCCGCCGTCCTGGGATAATGCCGTCCGCCCCATGACCCTGACCCCCGTCACCCGTCGCCGCCTGGCGATCTTCCGGCAGAACCGCCGCGGCTACGTGTCGTTCTGGGTCTTCATGATCCTGTTCGGCCTCAGCCTGTTCGCCGAGTTCATCGCCAACGACCGCCCGCTGCTGATCCGCTTCGACGACCACTGGTACGTGCCCGTCCTGCAAGACTACAGCGAGGACGACTTCGGCAGCGACTTCATGCCGACCGAGGCCGACTACACCGATCCCGACGTGCAGAAAGCCATCCGGGCGCATGGCTGGATGATCTGGCCCCCCATCCCCTACAGTTACAACACCATCGTGAAGAACCTCCCCTCCCCGCCCCCGACCCCGCCTTCCTGGCACAATCTGCTCGGAACCGACGACCAGGCGCGCGACGTGATGGCGCGGGTGATCTATGGCTTCCGGCTGTCGGTATTGTTCGGCCTCGTGCTCACCACGATCTCGTCGGCGATCGGCATCGCCGCCGGCGCGGTGCAGGGCTTTTACGGCGGGCTGACCGACCTGCTGTTCCAGCGTTTCATAGAAATCTGGAACGGCATGCCGCAGCTCTACCTTCTGATCATCCTCGGCAGTATCATCGTTCCCGGCTTCTGGGTATTGCTGTTGTTCCTGCTGCTGTTTTCCTGGATGAACCTGACAGGCGTGGTGCGTGCCGAGTTCCTGCGCGGCCGCAACCTCGACTATGTGCGCGCGGCGAAGGCGCTGGGTGTGTCGGATGTCTCCGTCATGTGGCGCCATATCCTGCCGAACGCGATGGTTGCGACTCTGACGTTCGTGCCGTTCATCCTGTCCGGATCGGTGACGATCCTGGCGAGCCTGGATTTCCTCGGGTTCGGCCTGCCGCCGGGCTCGCCATCGCTGGGCGAGTTGGTGGCACAGGGCAAAAACAATTTGCAGGCGCCCTGGCTGGGCTTCACAGCATTCTTCGTCCTGGGTGGCGTGCTGACGCTGCTGATCTTCATCGGCGAAGCGGTGCGCGACGCGTTCGATCCCCGGCGGCTGCCGGTATGATGGTCCCCACGCGTCATGGCGGGCGAGGGCCCGCCATCCACGACTCTCCTTTCTGTTCGCGGAAAATTCGTGGATGGCGGGCCTTCGCCCGCCATGACGATGGACGGTCTGCCGACGCACATCGCACCGGCAGTTCACAATGAGCCTCGTCGAGGTCACCAACCTCTCCGTCGCGTTCGGCGACAAGCGCGTGGTGGAGAACGCGTCCTTCACGCTCGATCGCGGCGAGACGCTCGCGCTGGTCGGCGAATCCGGCTCCGGCAAATCGCTGACCGCGCTCTCGTTGCTGCAGCTTCTCCCTCCCGGCGGCACCAACCCGACGGGGCGCGTCATGCTCGACGGGCACGACATGATCGGCGCCGACCCAGCGACGTTGCACCGGGCGCGCGGCGGCCTCGCCGGCATCGTGTTCCAGGAGCCGATGACCAGCCTCAATCCGCTGCACCGCATCGGCCGCCAGGTGGCGGAGGCCATCACGCTGCACCGCCGCCCGTCACGCTCCGCGTTGCGCGACCGCGTCATCGAGCTGCTGACCCAGGCCGGCTTCCCCGACGCAGAACACCGCCTCGATGCATTTCCGCACCAGTTGTCCGGCGGGCAGCGCCAGCGGGTCATGATCGCCACGGCGCTGGCCAACGACCCCGCGCTGCTGATCGCCGACGAGCCGACCACCGCGCTCGACGTCACCATCCAGGCGCAGATCCTGGAGCTTCTGGCGCGCCTCAAGACCGAGCGCAGCCTTGCCTTGCTACTGATCACCCATGATTTGCAGATCGTCCGCCGCTATGCCGACCGCGTCTGCGTCATGCAGAGCGGACAGATCGTCGAAGCCGGCCGCGTCGCCGACATCTTCGCCGCTCCGGCGCACCCCTATACGCGGATGCTGCTGGCGGCGGTGCCCAAGGGCGCCCCGACGCCATGTGCGAGCGAATCGCCGAACGTGCTCGAAGCCGACGCCGTGCGGGTGCATTTCCCCATTCGCCGCGGCGTGCTGCGCCGCGTCGTCGGCGCGGTTCGAGCGTGCGACGGGGTGTCGATCGAGGTGCGCGCCGGCGAGACCGTGGGACTGGTCGGCGAGTCAGGCTCCGGCAAGACCACCATGGGGCTGGCGGCATTGCGGCTGGAGACCGCGGAAGGGTGTGTCCGCTTCGACGGCGTGGACATCGCGACACTGGACCGGCGCGCGTTACGCCGGCTGCGCGCGAAGGTTCAGATCGTGTTCCAGGATCCGTTCGGCAGCCTGTCGCCGCGCTTGTCGGTGGGTGACATCGTTGCCGAGGGTTTGCGCGTGCACGAACCCTCGCTGTCGCCGGCCGAACGCACGGCGCGCGTTGCCGCGGCGCTGGAAGAGGTCGGGCTGCCAGCCGAGTTCGCCGAACGCTATCCGCACGAGTTCAGCGGCGGCCAGCGGCAGCGCATCGCGATCGCCCGCGCCATGGTGCTGAAGCCGCGCTTCGTGGTGCTGGACGAGCCGACCAGCGCGCTCGACATGTCGGTGCAGGCGCAGATCGTCGACCTGCTACGGCGGCTGCAACGGGTGCACGGATTGGCGTATCTGTTCATCAGCCACGACTTGAAAGTGGTGCGCGCGCTGGCGCACCGGATCGTGGTGCTGCGCGCCGGCCGCATCGTGGAGCAGGGGGAGGCCGAGGCAATATTCGCGCGGCCGCGGGAGGATTATACCAAGGCGCTCATGGCGGCCGCGTTCGCATTGGAGGCGACCGAGGAAGCGGCGGTGTGAGAGCCGGTGGGCTCGTGTGCTTGGGGATCACTCGTACCGTTCGGCCTGAACGTCATGCCGACGAAGGTCGGCATGACGTGGTAAGCACGGATCAGAAGATCTTCTTTGTGAACCTTTGCTCGACTTCCCGAGCTTTGTGAGAAACTACGAACCAGGCGGTCCGCACAGACGTTGCAAATCTTCCCTCGGCCGGCAAGGGATTAGACCGCTCGGTGTAGAGCGAGGAAACCCGCACGCGCGAGGAACACCGGCGCGGGTGGCACCATCGTCTCGCCGGCCTCCAAAAGGAATGCCGGCAGCTCTTTGAATCCCACGATACGCAGCGTCGGATATTCACCGTTGCCACGTTTGGCATGCGCCGCGCGGATCGCCGCACCGTCCAACCGGCTGCGCAGCGCGATGCCGAGGTCGGACACATGGCTATCGGGATGTTCCACCACACAGAGCGGCACCAGCGAGTCCACGTCGTCCGCTGACAACCCCAGCTCCTCCTGCAATTCGGCGAGCAATTGGCGATCCAACGCCACGACGCCGTCCGCGCCCACCGC
Source organism: Acetobacteraceae bacterium (assembly GCA_035486135.1). Lineage (GTDB taxonomy): Bacteria > Pseudomonadota > Alphaproteobacteria > Acetobacterales > Acetobacteraceae > JASHVB01. Next base: position 12,189 of record DATHNI010000295.1, on the reverse strand, counting down.
GTGCGCGTCCACGCTGCCGGCCGGCGGCAACTGCCACATGTCCGCCTGGTAGATCGCGCCGGCATGGCGGCGGCCGAACACCACCCCGTCCGCACAGCGCACCACGCCGCAAACCGCGAGCGGCCGGATTTCCAAAGCATCGAACAGCGACGGGCGCTCCATCTGCGCGACGATGCGGCGGAACTCGGTCAGGTGGCCGGTGATCGCATCGGGCGCGAACGTGTCGGCACTGAACACGCGGCCGTTGAACAACGCGCCCGCGCCCCCGGCGGCGACACGCGCGCAGGCGACGCGCCACAGCGCTTCGACCTCGGCGTCCAGCGCCCGTGACAGGGCCGGCATCGGGCGCGTGACAGTCACACGCAGCGCGGCGGCCAACTCATGCACGACAAATCCCGACAGAAACCGCTCCCTGGCCGCTAACGCGCCACGACCTGCGCTGCAGGGGGGACGTTAGAGAGCAGACGCGCGGCCAAGGCCAGGGCGAAAACTGCTGGGAGAGTCAGGCCGATGAATGCGGCACCCCAGCCGATCCGGGCCGCGAGCACGCCGCCCAACGTGGTGGACAACGCCGCGCCGATTCCTTGCAGCGTGCCGACGGCACCGAGCGCTGTCTGTGTGCGGCCACTACCCCAGGTGTAGTCGGCAACCAGGATCGGCACCACCACGCCCAGCGTGCCGGCGCCACAGGCATCGAGGATCTGCACCGGCACCAGCCAGACGGGATGCTGCGCCAGTGCCGCCAGCACGCCGCGCACCGGCAGCACCGCACAGGCGGCCAGCAGCAGCCAGGCGGGGTTCACCCGGCCGGCCGCGCGCCCCGCCGCGATCGCCACCGGAACCATCGTTACCTGCGCCACGATCACGCAGGCGGCCAGCCAGCGCGTCGCGTCACCGTGACCGACCGCCGCCATCCGCTGGCCCAGCAGCGGCAGCATCGCCGCGTTGCCCAGGTGGAACAGCAGCAGCGCGACGCCCAGGCCCAGCACCCGGCGATCCGCGAGCACGCGGGTCAGCGATACGCCATCCTCCGCCGCATGGCCCGTGGCGCGCGCCGGATCGATCGAGGCAGCGGGAATCAGCGCCAACGCCAGCCCGCTGGCTCCCGCCATGCCGGCCAACACCCAGAATGCCGACTGCGCGCCGAGGCTGAATGTCGCAACGGCCACCAGTCCCGCGGCCGCCACGTTCCCGGTGTGGTTCCATGCCTGGTTGGTGCTCTGCTGCGCCGGGAACCGGGGCTTCCCGACAATCGCGAGGGTCAGCGCCACCAGCGCGGGGGCCATCAGCGCTCCACCCGCCGCGGCGCCGATTTGCGCCGCCAGCACCGCGGCAAAGCCTCGCGCCGGCAGCAGGGCCAGCGTCCCCGCCACGGTGGCGATGGCCGATGCGGCGACCCAGAACCGCGGCCACGCCACGCGATCCACCAGCGACCCGGCCGGCGTGTTGCACACCAGGCTCACAAGGCCGCTGATGGTCATCACCAGGCCAACCCGGGCCGGATTCCAATGCGCAGTTTCGGCGAGCCAGGTTGCCAGGAACGGTCCCAGGCCGCCTTGCACATCGGCCAGGAAGAAGTTCACCGCCGCGAGGCCAAGAATGGGGCGCACGGACACCAATTGCGTGCGCGGTGGCGCTCGCGCCAAGACCGCCCAAGGTCACGAAGTGTCGAGATTTTCGAAACCTCTCCCGCCGCAGGCGGGAGAGGTTTCCTGAACAAGCCTACAAATAATGCTCCGCCAGCGGTGCGAAACCGTTGAACCGCTGGCTGGCATACGTCGTCACATACGCGCCAGTGGACAACAGCTCCACCCGATCGCCCGATGTAAGTGCGAGCGGCAGCCTGTAGTTCGATTTCTCGTAAAGAATGTCGGCGCCGTCGCATGTTGGACCGGCGATCGCCACAGGCCCCATCGCTGTGCCGTCATGCTCCGTGACGATGCGGTATTTGATCGACTCGCCCTCGGTCTCCGCCAGCCCACCGAAGCGGCCGATATCCAGATACACCCAGCGCACCGGATCGTTCGCGTCGCGCCGGCTGACCAGCACGACCTCGGCCGACACCACACCTGCATCGCCAACAATGAACCGGCCGGGCTCGATCAACATCTCGGGCATCGCATTGCCGAAATGCCCGGTCATTGCCGTCATGATCGCATTGCCGAACTGGTCGATCTCCGGCACGTCGTCGCGGTAGCGCGTCGGGAAACCGCCGCCGAGATTCATCATGCGCAGATTGACGCCGGCCTCGGTCAGGTCGGTGAACAACATCGCCACCTTGCCAATCGCCACTTCATAAGCCCGCGTGGTGGTCTGCTGGCTGCCGACATGGAACGACAATCCATACGGATCGAGCCCAAGCTCGCCCGCGCGCAGCATCAATTCGCGCGCATGCTCCACCGTGGTGCCGAACTTGCGAGACAGCGGCCAATCGGCGCCTTCATTCGCAACCAGGATGCGGCAATATACCCGCGCGCCAGGCGCATGCTTCGCCAGCTTCGCCAATTCCTCGGCGGAATCGAATGCGAACAGCGACACGCCGCGTTCATATGCCAAGCGGATCGCCGAGGCCTTCTTGATGGTGTTGCCGAAGCTGACCGCCTCGGGCCGTGCGCCGGCGTCGAGGCAGGCGGCAACCTCCTCATAGCTGGCGGCATCGAAATTCGACGCGAGCTTGACCAGCCGCCGCAGCACCGGCGCGGCGGGATTGGCCTTCACCGCGTAGTAGATGCGCGCCAGCGGCAACGCATGTTGCAGCGCGAGGAAATTGGCTTCCACGCGATCTACATCAAGCACGAGGCACGGCGTTACCGGCCTTTGCTCCAGCAAAAAATGGGTGATCTTGGGCGTCATCGCACCCTGCCCCCCTTCCATGAGCGCCCACCTGAGCAAGGCGGTGGGCGGAGTTGACGAAACGGTCGAACGAACCAGCGACCAAAGCGAGTTGCCAGAACGCTTGACGTCGTTGCGTAACCACTAGGGCCAGAGGCACGTGCGTTGCTGCGTGAAGGCCACATAGGACCCTCCACCCCCTGGTGCAATAGGAAATTTCCGTGGAAACTCAAAAATCTGCCCCGCGATCCCAGAGCAATCTCGTATCCAGGCGAAGCGGCGGAGCGATCCGGCGGGGCACCCCGGCGCTCGACGTGGCGGGGAAGCAGCGGGCAGCGTGGCGGCAGCTTCACGAGAGGACAGGGTGGCGACAGAACCGGCATCCGCGCCGCGCAAGGCGCGCGAAGGCACTCAACCGCGCAACGCGCGGCATGACGCCCAACCGCACGAGGCATGTGAAGACGCGCGGCCCGACCGCACTCATTTCTGGCGCCGCTGCCGGGTGGTGGTGGTCGGCGCCGTGGCAGCCAGTATCACCGACCGCATGACACTGGCCGCCGCGGGCTGTGCGTTCTACGCCACGCTGGCGCTATTCCCGGCGATCAGCATGCTGATCTCGGTGTATGGCCTGGTATTCAACCCGGACGCGGTGGCAGCGCAGTTGCAGGTATTGCAGAGCCTCGTGCCAGCGCCAGCCTTCGCATTGATCAGCGATCGCGCGCGCGAACTGGGCAGCCAGCCGCCGGGCAGTCTCAGTACCGGCCTTGCGATCAGTTCCGCGCTGACCTTCTGGAGCTCCTCGACCGGCACCAAGTCGGTGCTCTCGGCGCTGAACGTGGTGCACGACGTCAAGGAGCAACGCAGCGTGCTGCGATTTCAGCTCACCGGCCTGGCGATGACGCTGGCCGCCGTGCTGGTGGCGGCGCTGGCAATCGCGCTGCTGGTGTTCATCCCCGCGGCGATCGCGTTCATCGGGCTGTCGCGCTATAGCGGCGGCCTGCTGCACAGCGCCGCCATGCTGCTGTTACTTGGCCTGTTTGGCGTCTCGCTGGCCGTGTTCTATCGCATCGGCCCGTCGCGCGTGCCGCCGCCGCACCAGCCGATTCTGCCCGGGATCGTGCTGGCCACACTGCTTTGGCTCGGCGCGTCCTCGTTATTGTCCTGGTACGTGTCGCATATCGGCAGCTTCGGCACGACCTACGGACCGCTCGGCGCGGTGGTTGGCATCATGCTGTGGTTCTACGTGTCGGCCTACGTCGTGCTGCTGGGCGCCGAGTTGAACGCGCGGCTGGAGGAGACCGGGTGAACGAAGGAAGGCCAGGGCTCTGCGCTGGCCTTCCTTCGCTCACTCGATCGCCCGCATTGCACCGAAGCGCTCGCGTCACGATAGTAGCCTCCCGCATCGCATCAAACGCTGAGGCATCATGGCAGCCTGGGATGACGGCTACGTCACCGACGTGGTCTACACGACCAACTTCTACCGAGAGATCACGCCGGCCTGGCTGGCCACCACCTGCCTGTTGCTCGGCCAGCGCCCACCCGACCTGACACGGCCGTTCCACTACGCCGATCTCGGCTGCGGCAACGGTTTCACCGCCATGGTCGTCGCCGCCACCTGCCCCGAAGCCGATGTCTGGGCCTTCGACTTCAACCCGGCGCATATCGAGTGGGCGACCCGCCTGGCGGCCGACGCCGGCCTGTCCAACATACGCTTCGTCGAGGCCTCCTTCGCCGAACTCGCCGCGCGCCCGGAAGCGGCACTGCCGTCGTTCGACTTCATGGTCTCGCACGGCGTGCTGAGCTGGATCTCGCCGGAAAACCGCAAGCTGATGCTGGAGGTCGTGCGCCAACGTCTGCGGCCGGGCGGACTGGCCTATGTCAGCTACAATGTCACCACCGGCTGGGCCGGCATGGTGCCGCTGCGCATGCTGATGCGCATGCTGACCGAGAGCAATCCAGCGCGCTCCGACCTCGCGGTGTCCGCCATGCTCGAGTTCGTGGACAAGCTCCGGCAATCGGGCGCCCTGTTCTTCGAGGTCAATCCGCGGCTCGATGTCAGGCTGGAGGACATCCGCAAGCAGGAGGCGCGTTACATCGCCCACGAATACCTCAACCGCGACTGGCATCCGCTGATGTTCGCCGACGTGGCCGAGGGGATGGCCGAAACGAAGTGCAGCTTCATCGGCAGCGCCACGCTGACCGAAAACATCGACGCGCTTGCCGTGCCTCCCAATATGCTGCCGCTGCTGTCGGAGGCCACCGACCGCACGCTGCACCAGACCCTGCGCGACTTCGGCTCGGCCCAGGCGTTTCGCCGCGACCTGTATCGTCGCGGCCTGTCGCCGATGCCGGCGAGCGAACAGCAGGAGATGCTGGAAGAATTGACCATCGCACCGCTGGGACAGACGGTGCCTGATCCGATCACCTTCTCCACCACCATCGGCATCGTGACCGGAATAGCCGAGATCTACCGGCCACTTTTCGAGATGCTGGTGCAAGGGCCGGTCTCGCTGCGCCAGGTGCGGGAAGCCGCGCCTTATGCCAACCGGTCCCTGATGGATCTGCTGCAGGCGATCACCCTCATGACCGCCGGCGGCTACGCGCACCCGGTGCTGCGAGGCGGCGGATCGGCGGCCGCGCATCAAGGCGCGAAGCGGCTGAACCAGGCGATTGCCGCCGCGAACGCGCACGGCGCGGAACTGCCCCGCCTCGTCGCTCCGCTCATCGGCTCGGCCCTCCAGGTCGATTTGCTCGAGACCCTGATGGTCGGCGATTTGCTGATGGGGCGCCCCACGGACATGGACAGCCTGACGACGTCAGTGCTGACCGGCCTGGAGCGCAGCGGTCGCGCCATGCAACGGGAGGGGACGCCGGTCACCGATCCGGACGAGAAACGGGCGATGGCGGCCGAGGTGGTGCAGCGCTTCCTGGAGCGCCGCGCGCCGGTGCTGCGGATCCTGGGGGTGCTGTAAGGAAGCGCAACCGTTCCGCCGCCGGTTGCCACGTCATTGCGCGCGACAGGCCGGCAACCCCGGTTTTGCAACCCCAGGCCACGGCAAGACGTGGATACCGCCTCCGGCACGACGATGTCCCACAGCTTGACGCAACACCGGATGGCAGCAGAACGTTAGCGCTGCCGGCACTCAGCCGGCAGCGCGACGCAGAGCCGCGACGGGAAGCAGCGCCATGGTCCTTGCCTTGCCGAGGCAGCCGGCCCGCGCCATGGAACCGCGCCTCGCCGTCCAGGCAGGCACGACGGTGGATGTCGCCCTGGTGCTGGCGATCGACGTTTCCGGCAGCGTCAGCGAGGATCGGATGATGCTGCAGCGACGCGGCTATAGCGACGCGCTGTGCCATCCCGGCTTTCTCGAGGCGGTGCGGTCCGGACCCACCGGCCGGGTCGCGCTGACGTTCGTGCAATGGTCGGAGATGCGACGGCAGGAACAGTCGGTGGCATGGCAGATCGTCGAGGACGCCGACAGCGCCCGGCAATTCGCGCAGGCGATCGCCGAGGCGGACCGGCCGATGCCGGGCTGGACCTCGATCAGCGCGGCGATCGATTATTCCGTCCGGCTGATCGGCGGCAGTGGAATCACGGCCGAACGCAAGGTGATCGATGTTTCCGGTGACGGCAGCAACAACGATGGGCGCGACGTGACCGCCGCTCGGGATGACGCGGTGGCCGCAGGCATCACCGTCAACGGCTTGCCGATTGTCGAAGTCGAGCCTGGGCTGGACGACTATTACCGAAGGAACGTCATCGGCGGACCAGGCGCGTTCGTCGTGGTCGCACGCGACATCGACGCATTCGCCGAGGCCGTATTGCGCAAGCTGCTGGTGGAGGTCGCTTATGCCTCTCCCGCGGGAGCGGGAGATGTCGAGACGCGTAAGCGGCGAGGGTGAGGGTGATCGGGTCGGCACGCTCTACCTATTTGCAGCGTGCCGACCCGATCACCCTCACCCTCGGTGCTTCGCACCATCGACCTCTCCCGCGCGCAGCGCGGGAGAGGTTAAGGTCAACTCAGCGCCACACGGATTTTTTCCGCCAGCTCCGGGCGGCGATACGGCTTGCGAATCAATTGCTCATGCCAGTCTGGCACACTGGCCGGCCAGTCGACGCCGGCATAGCCCGTGGTGAACACCACCTTGAGCCCAGGACGCAGACGGCGCGCGATCTCTGCCAACTGGAAGCCGTTCATCCCTTCCGGCATGGCGATGTCGGTGAACAGCAGATCGAGCGGCGTGCCGGCACGCAACAGGGCAAGCGCAGCCGGACCATGCTCCGCGGTCAGCACCGAATAGCCCAGGTAGCGCAGGTGCCGCTCGGCCACCTGGCGCATCTCGGGATTGTCGTCGACGACCAGGATCGTCTCATTCCCGGTTGGCAGACTGCTGTGCGACGCGTCGCTCCGGACGGCCACGCCCTCACCGAACGCGCGCGGCAAGCAGATGCGCACCGTCGTCCCGATCCCCTGCTCGCTGTTGATTGTCAGGTATCCGCCGGACTGGCGCACAAACCCGTAGATCATGCTGAGGCCGAGGCCGCTGCCCACGCCGAGTCCCTTGGTGGTGAAGAACGGTTCTACCGCCCGCGCGCGAACCTCCGGCACCATGCCGACACCGGTGTCGCTTACCGCCAGCACGACGTAGTCGCCCACCGCCAACTCCGGATCGCGCGCCACATCCTCGGGCCACACCCGGTCGTTGTGCGTCTCGATCGTCAGCACGCCACCATGCGGCATCGCATCGCGCGCGTTGATCGCCAGGTTGAGCAAGGCATCGGCGAGTTGCGACGGATCGGCGCGGGTCGCCCAGACGTCGTCGGCGAGCACAGTGTCAACCTGGATCGTCCGCCCGAGCGTGCGGCTCAACAGGCTGACATACCCCGCCACCTGAGCGTTCAGGTCGATCCGTTGCGGCGACAGCGCCTGGCGGCGGCCGAATGCCAACAGGCGGCGCGTCAGCTCCGCGCCGCTAAGCGCGGTGTCCAGCACCTCACGCGCAAGGTCGGCGCGTTCCGGATCGTCCGCCATCGTGTCGAGCAAGCACTCGATGTTGCCGATGATGACGCCGAGCAAGTTGTTGAAGTCGTGCGCCACGCCGGCGGAAAGCTGGCCGACCGCTTCCATGCGCTGCGCCTGGCGCAAGGCTTCGTCCACCTCGCGCTGCCGTGTGATGTCCTCCACCACCGCAAGTAATTGTGGGCCGCCGCCACCGCGCGGATCGAACACCGCCACGCGGATGCGCGCCCAGACAATGCTGCCCTGCTTCGTCAGGTAGCGCTTCTCACGCGTGCGCCACCCCCGATCCGCGCCATCGAGTTGTGGGAATGCACGGTGCTCCGGCTGTTCGTCGGGGTGCGACAATTCGACCAGCCGGCGCCCGATCAGTTCGCCGGGTGTATAGCCGAGCATTTGGCAGAACGCCGGATTGGCTTGCAGGATTCGCCGCTCGTCGCCTTCCGACAGCGTCATGCCGAACGGGCTGCCTTCGAAGATGCGGCGAAAGCGTTTTTCACTCTCCCGGAGCGCCGTGTCGGCGTGATGGATGTCATCGATGTCGGTCAACGTGCCGAACCAGGTGGCGACATCGCCATCACACCGTTCGGCCACATGCGCCGCTTGCGCCAGGAACCAGCGGTATTGACCGTCCTTGCCGCGCAGCCGGAACTCCGCCACGAACGGAGCGCCGGGGTGCGTCGCCTTTTCCCAGCGTAACCGCAGGCGCCCCACATCGTCCGGATGCACCAACGATTGCCAGCGTTGCGCCTGCGAGAAGGTCGCGCTGGCTCCGGTATAGTCGTACCAGCGCCGGTTGATGAATTCTCCGGTGCCGTCGCCGTAAATCACGAATACGATCTGCGGTATTGCATCGGACAGGCCGCGCAACATCATTTCGCGGCCGCGCAACGCCGCCTCGACCTGGTGGCGTTCGGCGACCTCGTGATGCAGAGCGTCGGCGGCGCCGGCCAGGGCATCGGCGGCCCCTGCCAGGGCGGCGGCACGCTCGGCCACCAGCGCATCGCGCGCCATCTTCTGGCGCCAGATCAGGTAGAACACCAGGACCGCCAACGCGAAGACGACGATCGTGCGCAGCACGGACACCAGCAGCGCTTGCTCAGTGCGCTCCACCGCGGTGCCGATCCTGGTCGCTTGCAGCCGCACTTCGTCGAGGTACATGTCGCCGATCTGCTGCTGCACGGACGAATAGAGCCGCTCGGGGCCGAGCAATGCCTCCAGGACCCGGTTGCCAGGCCCTGGCCGTCCCAACGCGATCGCCGCGTCCACCGTGCTCGCGTCTTCTTTGAGCCGGGACTCTATGACATCCATCCGGCGCTGCTGGTCCGCGTTGTCCGCGGTCAGCGCCCGGATCCGCGCCACCTCCGCCGGCACACGCTGGCGCGCCAGGCGATACTCGCCGAGGAACGGTGGCAGGCCGGTGAGCAAAAACTCGCGGTGGAACCGGGAAACCTGGCGGAAATCGGCATCGAGGCGGTACAGCCCTGTCAGCACATCCTGGGTGGCCAGCACCTGACGGTAGATGGCCTGCAAGCCGTGCACCACGACGACGGCCAGCAGAGCGCTGGCGATTACCAGAGCGCAGGCCAGCACGATCGGCAGCATCCGGCCGCCTCGCCAGCCAAAGCGGCGAGGCGTTCCCGGCGGCGGCGGTGCCGGGGGAATGCCGTCCGGACGATACCGGTTACTCTCCGCGACAAACGCAACGAAATCCGGAGCCGCGACGTCGCTTTTCTGGGAAAAAGGCATCGGACAGGCCTGAATTGCGCCGCCGCAGCTTAATCCCGCCTATCGAGACATTCAACTAAAGATTGAAATAATAGGCCTAATTACACCCGAATTAATTTCACCTGACGTCCTTCGGCGCCAAGCGCGATCCGGCCGTGCTTCAGCGCCAGCGCGTCCTCGCCGAACACCTCGCGGCGCCAGCCGTGCAGCGCCGGGATGCCGGATGCATCGTCCAGCGCCAAGCGTTCGAGGTCGTCCGAACTTGCCACCAGCCGTGGCGCGACGTGGTGGTATTCGCATTTGGTGGCGAGCAACACCTTGAGCAGGGAGACCAGAGCGGGCGAGGCGCGTTGGGTGTCGCGCGGTGGCGGCGCGGGCGGCAGTGCACTGTCGGGAATGGACCTGGTGGCTGCGATGACGTCCAGCAACGCCTCACCGATGCGCCCCTCGGCGAAGCCACGGGTCACGGTGCGGACACGTGCCAGGGCGTCGACGTCGGCCGGCGCGGTGGCGGCGATTTCCAGCAGCGCCTCGTCCTTGATCAGCCGCTGGCGGGGAATGTTGACGCGCTGCGCCTCGCGTTCGCGCCACGCTGCCAGGGCTTGCAGGCGGCCGAGGAACTGCCGGTTGCCGCTGCGCGGACGCAGCCTCTCCCAGGCGGTTTCCGGATCGGCACGATACAGCGCGGGGTCGGTGAGCGCTGCCATTTCCTGCGCCACCCACTCCATGCGGCCGTCTTCTTCCAGGCGGGCACTCAGGCGGAGGTAAACGTCGCGCAAATGGGTGACGTCGGCGGCGGCGTAGGCGATCTGTGCCGGCGAGAGCGGCCGGGCCGACCAGTCGGAGAACCGATGCGCCTTGTCGATGGCACCGCCGGTCAGGCCGGCGACCAGCGCCTCGTAGCTGACCTGGTCGCCGAAGCCGGCCACCATGGCGGCGATCTGGGTGTCGAACAGCGGCGTCGGCACCGCGCCGAAGCGCAGCACGCAGATCTCGATGTCCTGGCGGGCGGCGTGGAACACCTTCAGCACGGCCTGGTTGGCCAGCAGCTCGCCGAGCGGGGTGAGGTCGATGCCGTCGGCCTGGGCGTCGATTACGGCGACCTCGTGCTCGCCCGCGAGCTGCACGACGCAGAGCTCCGGGAAGTAGGTGCGTTCGCGCATGAACTCGGTATCGACGGTGACGAACGCATCCGCGGCGAGGCGGCGGCAGAGCAGGTCGAGCGCTTCGGTGGTGGTGATCAGTTGCGGGGCGGGACGTGTGGGGCGTGACGGTCGGGACATGGATCGGTTGTATACCCGGCTGCGGGTCGAGGCCAAAATCTCCGAGGCGCGGCAGGTCTCGGGCCGAGCGAATGTGGTGGCGACCTGGCGCGCGCGGCGGCAAGGCAATCAAGCGAGCAAGGTGCTTCGCCCCGGTCGAACGGAGCTTTGCGGAGAGGCGTCAGTCTGATGCCGCGCGCGGGCAAATCCATACCTTTCGAACGCGTCTTGCACGCCGCGGATGACGACCCGTCCTTATCGGAAACGAACCAAGATTCAGCGGTGGCGTTTCCAAGTGGCCCCGCGAGAGATCTCGTGGGTATTTTCTGACACCGGGAACCCGTCGATCGCTTGCCATGTCAGCCCTCGAGATGGGTGAGGCGATCGGAGGTTCCAACCGGGTTTGTCAGCGCGCTTCCTGGCTGCCCTTCGAGCTCTTCAACGGAACGGCCTGCCGTTTCCGGGGCAAGAACGATGACGACACACAATGTAAGCAGGCCTGCCACTGCGATAGACGTCATCGTGGCACCGATACCGAACGATTCAATCAGCACTGGAAAGAACGCCGTCCACAAGACGCCGCCGAACAACCGGCCGCCGACCCCTTCGCAAGTCGACAGGCCGATGGCCCGGATCGGCGTCGGGTACTGCTCCGCGTACCACATCTTGTAAGATGGAGCCGAGCCGGACGCGGCAAACAGGAACAACCAACCCCATCCCACCATCGCGATGGGATCCGACGACTGGCCGAAGCAGTAGGCGCCAAGCGATGCGACCACCGCGAACAGCGCGTAGGTCAGCTTGCGCCCGAGAAGTTCCGATAAGGCACCGTTCAGCAGTTTGCCCGGAATCTGTGAGCTGGTGACCACCAACGACATGACGTACGCGCTCGCAAGACTGATCGATTTCGCCGCGAATAGCGAGGGGATGTAGTTTACCGCCACATAGAACAAGGCGAAGGTGCCGAAGGCGCCGGTGGTCATCGCGAGCGTGCGAACGAGGTAAGGCCGCTGCCAGACTTCAAGCACCGCGTGGAGACCAACCCGTTGCCACTCGCCGCTGAGCGACATTTCCAAATCGCGCGTGATGATCGGTTCCGGCAGTGACACGCCGGTGCGCCGTTCGATCTGCTGCTCGATTGCCGCGATGATGCGCTCCGCCTCATCCGGCCGGCCGGCGCGGATCAGCCAACGCGGGGATTCCGGAACGTATCGCCACAACACCCAGACATAGACGATCGGGCAACCGGCGATCAGCAGGAAGATGCGCCAGGCGATCTCCGGCGCAAAGTTCGGCAGCACGACGAGGCCAATCGTCGGCACCGCGACGTAGCCGACCCCAAGCGATGC
>DATHNI010000294.1:0-8570 GCA_035486135.1 Acetobacteraceae bacterium | reverse complement strand
ATGCTGCACCCGGACTTCGAGGTCAACGCCAACCTGAAGTGCTGGGAAACCGACGCCTGCGCGCCACTCGCCGTCAGCGCGGAGATCGTGAAGCCGATCCACGACAGGCTGGCGGACCGGGCCGGGTCGCTCGGCTATCGTCGCCAGGACGTCGCTACCTCTACCGACCCCGAGTTGCGCCTGGTGGCAGATGGCCGCGTGATCCGGCCGCTATCGAGCGACGCCAACCGCTACGTCTTCACCTTGCCGGCGGGCGTGTCGTCGGTGCGCCTGACGTCGCGCGCCGGCGTGCCGTCCTACTTCGAGGCCTACCTCGACGATTGGCGCCAGCTTGGCGTTGCGGTGCGCCGGATCGTGGTGCGCGACAGCGTGGGGCTGACCGAACTCCCGCCCGACCACCCCGGTCTGACGCAGGGGTGGCACAAGGTGGAGCATGACGACGCCACGATGTGGCGCTGGACGAATGGCGATGCGGTCCTGCCGATCGGGCCGACGCAAGCCCCGACGCTGGTGGAAGTCCAGGTCGGCATGGTCATGAAGCACGTCGTTGAGAACGCCGCACAGGATCGTCTGGCGGCCTGAACCCGGTTATCGTTCGTCGAACCGGCGCTTCCGTCGTCTTGGCTGGACTTGATCCAGTCATGACGAAGGAGGCGCCGGTTCGGCGTTCGTGCCTCCGGTGACGACGCCACCGTCACCGCGCTTCCTCGCGCGAACGCTTAGATCCCTCAACCGCCCAGGCGATCCCCGGGCGCCGGCGCGACGCTACCGGATCAGCCCGGTCAGTGGACTCGACGGATCAGCGCCCATGCGGCGCGGCATCCGCCCGGCAAGATGCGCCAGGCGTCCGGCCTCCACCGCCAGCTTCATCGCCCGCGCCATCCGCACCGGGTCCTTCGCGTTGGCGATCGCGGAATTCAGCAGCACCGCGTCGCAGCCGAGTTCCAGGGCGATCGCCGCATCCGACGCCGTCCCCACCCCGGCATCCACCAAGAACGGCACCGTCACCTGCTCCATCATCATGCAGATCATGGCGGGGTTCTGGATGCCGAGGCCGGATCCGATCGGCGCGCCCAGAGGCATGATGGCGACGCACCCCATCTCCTCCAGCCGCTTTGCCGCCAGGGGATCGTCGGCGCAATAGACCATGACCTCGAAGCCGTCCTTGATCAGCGCCTCGGCGGCTTCGAAGGTACCGCGCATGTCGGGATACAGCAGCGGCGGCGGGCCAAGCACTTCCAGCTTCACCAGGTTCCAGCCGCCGGCCTCACGCGCCAGGCGCAGCGTGCGCACGGCATCGTTGGCGGTGTGGCAGCCGGCGGTGTTGGGCAGGTAGGTGTATTTCTTCGGATCCACGTAGTCCTGCAGCATCGGCGCCTTGGGATCCGACAGGTTGACCCGCCGTACCGCCACCGTGACGATTTCGGCACCGCTGGCCTCGATCGCGGCGGCGGTTTCCTCCAGGTCCTTGTATTTGCCGGTGCCTACAATCAGGCGCGAGCGGAAGCGGCGGCCGGCGACCGTCCAGGTGTCCTCGACCGGCAGCGTTCCATCCATAGTCAGCCTCCACCGATGAAATGCACGATCTCCAGGGCGTCGCCGCTGGCCAGCCAGGTTTCCGCATAGCGCGAGCGTGGGACGATCTCTTCGTTACGTTCCACGGCGACCTTGCGGCCTTCCAGCCCGAGCGTCGAGAGCAAACCGGACACCGAAACGGGCCCGTCCAGCGCACGGGTTTCGCCATTCAGCAGGACGGTGATGACGGTCTGCATGAGCTGAATATGAGCGCGGCGGGGTCACGGGGCAAGCAAGCGCGAGGGGCAAGCAATCTGGGGGACAAGCCAGCGCGGGGGCAAGCAAGCACCGTGAGCAAGCAAGCCGGGAGACAAGGCGCGTTTACGGGGTGTTCGTGTCTGGGCTGCGACATTCGTCGTCGCCCTCCCCTCGTCATCCCCGCGAAAGCTGCGCTTTCGCGGGGATGACGAAATGCGGCAAGGATGACGACGCCACGCGGGGGTGACGCCGCCGCGAGCCTATGCTACGGGCCGGTCATGTCCGACCTTGGTTCCCCGCCGCTGATCGTTGTGCTGAACGGCCCGAACATGAACATGCTCGGCCTCCGCCAGCCGCAGCTGTACGGCAGCGCCACGCTGGACGACGTTGAGCAACTCTGCGCCGAGACCGGCGAACGGCTGGGCCTGGCAATCGATTTCCGCCAGACCAACGGCGAAGGTGAGCTGGTGTCCTGGGTGCAGGAATGCCGCGGCCGGGCCGACGGCATCGTCATTAATCCGGCCGGCTACACCACAACTTCCATCGCGCTCATGGACGCGTTGCTGGCCACCGAACTGCCGGTCATCGAGGTACACATTACCAACATCCACCGCCGCGAGGAGTTCCGGCAGCACTCCTATGTCTCGAAAGTGGCGGTCGGCGTGATTGCCGGCCTGGGAGTGCACGGCTACGCCCTCGCGCTGCAAGCCATGGCCGAATTGCTGGAAGCCGATCGTGAGGGCGCCTCCGCATGACCCGCATCCCGTTCGATCCCGATGCGATCCGCATGCTCGCCGCAGTGCTGACCGAAACTGGCCTGTCGGAGATCGAGATCGCCGAAAAGGACAGCCGCATCCGCGTGGTTCGCGCTGTCGGGCCGGCGGTTGCGCCTGTGACGGTTGCCGCGATGCCGCTCGCGCCCGCCGCGGTCATCGCGCCGACGCAGGCTTCGGCCGAGGCGGAGCTTGCCGCGCATCCCGGCGCGGTGACCAGCCCGATGGTCGGCGTCGCGTATCTGCTGCCGGAACCGGGTGCGGCGGCATTCGTCAGCGTTGGGCAGACGGTTGCCGCCGGGCAGACGCTGCTGCTGATCGAGGCGATGAAGACCTTCAACCAGATCAAGGCACCGAAAGCCGGGACCGTGGCGCGCGTACTGGTGGCCAACGGCGCGCCGGTCGAGTACGGCGAAGTGCTGATGATTCTGGAAGCCTGAGCGCTCCGTCGCCTTGTTCCAGAAGATCCTCATTGCCAATCGCGGCGAAATCGCGCTTCGCATCCAGCGCGCGTGCCGGGAGCTGGGCATCCCGACCGTCGCGGTGCACTCCACCGCCGATGCCGACGCCATGCATGTCCGGCTGGCAGAGGAAAGCGTGTGCATCGGGCCGCCGCCGGCGAAGGACAGCTACCTCAACATCCCGGCGATCCTGTCGGCGGCCAGCATCACCGGGGCGGACGCGATCCATCCTGGCTATGGTTTCCTGGCGGAGAATGCCCGCTTCGTCGAGATGGTGGAGGCGCATGGGCTGACCTTCATCGGCCCGTCCGCGGCGCATATTTCGATGATGGGCGACAAGATCGCGGCCAAGGCGGCGATGGCCTCGCTGGGCGTGCCGCTGGTGCCGGGCTCCGCCGGCGTGGTGCCCGATCTGGCGACGGCGCGCGCGGTGGCGGGGCAGCTTGGCTACCCGGTGCTGGTGAAGGCGGTCGCCGGTGGCGGCGGCCGCGGCATGAAGGTGGCGCCCGATGTGGCGTCGCTGGAAGATGCGTTCCGCGTGGCGCGCGCCGAGGCGCGCAGCGCGTTCGGCAACGATGCGGTGTACCTCGAGAAGTATCTCGATCGGCCGCGGCATATCGAGCTGCAGGTAATGGCGGACGCGCACGGCAACGTCGTGCATTTCGGCGAACGCGATTGCAGCCTGCAGCGCCGCCACCAGAAGCTGCTGGAGGAGGCCGGCTCACCGGTCATCACGCCGGCGCAGCGCGACTCGCTGGGTGCGACGGCAACGGCGGCATTGCGCAAGCTCGGCTACCGCAACGCCGGCACGCTGGAGTTCCTGTATCAGGACGGCAGCTTCTCGTTCATTGAAATGAACACGCGGCTGCAGGTGGAGCACCCGGTGACCGAGATGGTGTGCGGGGTCGATCTGGTGCGGGAACAAATCCGCATCGCGGCCGGCGCGGAGCTGGGCTACGGCCAGGCGGATATCCGCTTCTATGGCCACGCGATCGAGTGCCGCATCAACGCGGAAGACCCGGTCAGCTTCATGCCGACACCGGGGCGGATCACCGCGTTCCACGCGCCGGGTGGGCTCGGTGTGCGCATCGATTCGGCGCTGTATGCCGGGTATGTCGTGCCGCCGTACTACGACAGCATGGTGGCGAAGCTGATCGTGCATGCGCCGACCCGCGCCGATGCGATCAACCGGCTGCGTCGCGCGCTGGATGAATTCGCAATCCTGGGCATCCAGACCACCGTGCCGCTGCACCAACGGATCGTGGACGATCCGTCGTTCCAGGCCGGCGAATACACGATCCACTGGCTTGAACGCTTCGTGGGGCAGTAGGGTCCCCGTCCCTCCGGGCAATCGCATTTGTGAGGCTTATGGGGATGATGGGCGGCTGGCGGCAGTGCCTGAGAGGTCTGTGCGGCGCGCTCCGCTGCAAGCTTTCAACACGGAGGACGCGGAGAACCACGGAGGGCCACGGAGAGTGCGTGCCGCTCGGAGCTGCGTGCTTCGGCACGGAATTCAGTTATAATCAATGAGGCCCCGGGCATAGGCCGCAGCGTGCGCACCTGGGAAAGCGTCTCCGTGCTGCTCCGTGGTTCTTCGTGTGCTCCGTGTTGAATGCTTGCGGCAGAACGATTCGCACAGACACCTCGGGGCGGACCCCGGAAGCGACTTCCCACAAATGCGATTGCCTTGCCGTGTCGCGTGATGACGGACCTGGTTCTCCCCACCCCTGACACTCCGCCCGATCGGTCCTATCTTCCGGGCAACCCGAGGCAAGGAGGACCCGCGCCATGCTGAATCCCACCTCTCCCCTGCCCTTGCAGGACCCCACCCTGTTCCGCCAAGCCAACTACCTGGACGGCAAATGGGTCGAGGCCGACAGCGGCAAGACCATCGTGGTGAAGAACCCCGCCACCGGCGAGGCGATCGGCGAGGTGCCCGCCATGGGTGGCGCCGAAACCCGCCGCGCCATCGAGGCCGCCAACCGCGCCTGGCCCGCTTGGCGCGCCATGCTCGCGAAGGAGCGTGCGGCGATCCTGCGCAAGCTGTCCGATCTGATGCTGGCCAATACCGAAGACCTCGCGGTGATCATGACCGCGGAGCAAGGCAAGCCGCTGAGCGAGAGCAAGGGCGAGATCGCCTATGCGGCCAGCTTCATCGACTGGTTCGCCGATGAAGCGAAGCGCGTCTACGGCGACACCATTCCGCAGAACGCCAAGGGCCGCCGCATCCTGGTGCTGAAGGAGCCGATCGGGGTGTTCGCCGCGATCACGCCGTGGAACTTCCCGTCCGCGATGATCACCCGCAAGGCCGGTCCCGGCTGGGCCGCCGGCTGCACTGGCGTGATCCGCCCGGCGTCGCAGACCCCGTTCAGCGCCCTGGCGCTGGCGGTGCTGGCCGAGCGTGCCGGCATGCCGGCCGGCGTCTGCAACGTGCTCACCGGCCCATCCGGCCCGATGGGCGAGGAACTCACCGGCAATCCGCTGGTGCGCAAGCTGTCGTTCACCGGCTCCACCGAGGTCGGTGCCAAGCTGCTGGCGATGTGTGCACCGACGATCAAGAAGACCAGCATGGAACTGGGCGGCAACGCCCCGTTCATCGTGTTCGACGACGCCGACCTCGACGCGGCGGTGGTCGGCGCGATGGGCAGCAAGTTCCGCAACACCGGCCAGACCTGCGTCTGCGCCAACCGGATCCTGGTGCAGGAGGGTGTCTACGACGCGTTCTCCGCCAAGCTGAAGGCCGCGGTCGAGGCCATGAAGGTCGGTCCGGGGATGGAGCCCGGCGTGTCGCAGGGACCGCTGATCAATCCCGACGCGGTGAAGAAGGTTGAAGAGCATATCGCGGATGCCCTGAAGCGTGGCGCGTCCGTGGTGACCGGCGGCCATCGCCACAAGCTGGGCGGCACGTTCTTCGAACCGACCGTGCTGGCCAACGTGCCGAAGGACGCGGCGATCTTCCACGAGGAAACGTTCGGCCCGGTGGCTCCGCTGTTCCGCTTCAAGACCGAGGAGGAGGCGATCCGCCTGGCCAACGACACCGAATTCGGCCTGGCGGCGTATTTCTATGCGCGCGACGTCGGCCGCATTTTCCGTGTCGGCGAGGCGCTGGAATACGGCCTGATCGGCATCAACGAGGGCATCATCTCCACCGCCGAGGCGCCGTTCGGCGGCATGAAGATGTCCGGGCTGGGGCGCGAGGGCTCCAAATACGGCATCGAGGAGTATCTGGAGATCAAGTACCTGGCGATCGGCGGCATCGGCACCTGATCGCAATGCTCGCGACGCGGCCTCGTGTGGTGCACGGGGCCGCCATGAGCACGTCTGGCGTCATCGTGAGTTCGATCGGATGATAGTTTGCCAGCACGCTGGGCACGCCGCCCAGGCGATCGCATTTGGCGTTGGACATGAGCACGCGTGGTCCGTGCTGATAGCGAGGAGCAGGGACCACAATCGCAAGGCAGGTGCTGCAGGCGGCTGGTAAATTAATCGCAAAGGCAGATGAGGCGCAGAGCGCGCAAAGAAGCTCGCATCACACCGTCCAAGTTCGATTATAGTCGCGCCCGTCCGCTGTCATTACTGTAAAAATGCCTTCGCCACAGCCGTGTTGGTAATGCCGCGCATATGCGTGGCTGTGGCAAAGCAATCAAGCGGACACGGAGTTTCACGGAGTTTCGCGGAGAAGCGACGCAGCATTGGGGATTCCAATGAGGCGTTGGGCCAACACGCCTGGTACTGGCGGCTTTGCTTTCCGTGCAACTCCGCGCCAACATCGTGAAACTCGGTGTCCGCTTGATTGCTTTGCCACGGTCCGCACCAACGCCTCCCGCGGCGGCCCGCGCGAACCGGCCGCGCATCCACGGCCGCATCGGGCCGAACCCGGATAGATTCTTCTTGGCGGCCTCAGCGCCTCATCTGCCTTTGCGATAGATTTTCCGGCCGCCCGCAGCACCTGCGCTGCCTGACAAACCCCACTCCGGCGGCGAGCGCCCGGCATCGACGATTTGGCCTGAGTGGCCCAACCTTCGTCCTTGACGCCGTCCCGCGCGGGGCATAAACGCCGCGCCGGGTCACGCCCCCCCACCGGGGCGCTTCTCTTCTGAAAGGGAGAGCTGCAATGGCAGTCGCCACCAAGCCGGACATGCGTCCGGCCAATCCCAATTTCTCCTCCGGCCCCTGTGCCAAGCGTCCCGGCTTCACGCTAGACGCCCTGTCCGGCGCGTTCCTCGGCCGCAGCCACCGCGCCGCGGCGCCCAAGGCTCGCCTGGCCGAGGTGATCGACCGGTCGCGCGCCATCCTCGGCATGCCGCCCGACTGGCGGCTCGGCATCGTCCCCGCCTCCGACACCGGCGCCGTCGAACTCGCCCTGTGGTCCTTGCTGGGCGCGCGCGGGGTCGATGTGCTGGTGTGGGAGAGCTTCGGCGCCGGCTGGGCCACCGACATCGCCAAGCAGTTGAAACTGGCCGACGCCCGCGTGCTGTCCGCCGACTATGGTGCGCTGCCCGACCTCGCCGCGGTCGATTTCAGCCGCGACGTGGTGTTCACCTGGAATGGCACCACCTCCGGCGTGCGCGTGCCAAACGGCGACTGGATCGACGCCGGCCGCACCGGGCTGACGATCTGCGACGCCACCTCGGCGGCGTTCGCCATGCCCCTGGCCTGGGACAAGCTCGATGTCGTCACCTGGTCCTGGCAGAAGGTGCTGGGCGGCGAGGCGGCGCACGGCATGCTCGCGCTGTCGCCCCGCGCCGTGGAGCGGCTGGAGACCTACAAGCCCGCCTGGCCGCTGCCGAAGATCTTCCGCCTGACGTCCGGCGGCAAGCTGAACGAGGGCATCTTCAAGGGCGAAACGATCAACACGCCATCGATGCTCTGCGTCGAGGATGCGGTGGACGGGTTGCGCTGGGCGGAGTCGATCGGCGGCCTGCACGGGCTGATCGAGCGGTCGGAAGCCAACCTCGCCGCGATCGCGCGCTGGGTGACCAGCACACCCTGGGCGGATTTCCTGGCGACAGCGCCGGAGACGCGGTCCTGCACCTCGATCTGCCTGAAGATCGCCGCGCCGTGGTTCACCTCGCTGCCGCTGCAAGCACAGGCGCAAGCGGCGAAGCGGATGGCGGCGCTGCTGGAGAGGGAAGGCGTGGCCTACGACATCGCCTCGTATCGCGATGCACCGCCCGGCCTGCGCATCTGGGGCGGCGCGACCGTCGAGACCGCGGATATCGAGGCGCTGCTGCCCTGGCTCGACTGGGCGCATGACGCCGTGCAAGCCGAATACGCTGCCGCGAAGGCTGCCTGAACCAGAGAGTCAACGTATCCGCGATACCGTGCGGTTGGCGGTTAAGAAAGTAGATTCACCACAAAGGCACGAAGGCACAAAGACCATCCAACCGCGCGGCGCGCATTCGTTTCCACCGCGCACGACGTGTCATGGACTCAAACTTCGTGCCTTCGTGCCTTTGTGGTGAATCTACTTTCTTAACCCGCCAACCGGCACGGCATTGCGGAGGCCAACCAGGAACCCCCCTCCGATGCCCAAAGTGCTCATCAGTGACAAACTCTCCCC
>DATHNI010000293.1:0-2904 GCA_035486135.1 Acetobacteraceae bacterium | reverse complement strand
TTGCCAAGGCCCTGATAGTCTGGTCAGCGAACACGGCATTTGTGCATGGAAACGGCGAAGCATGGACCTCCTCCAGGCACTCCGCAGCTTTATCCGCGTGACCGAGACCGGCTCCTTTTCCGCCGTCGCGCGCGAGACCAACACCAACCACTCCTCGGTCACCCGCCATGTTGGCGATCTGGAGGAGCATTTCGGCGTGCGTCTGTTCCAGCGGACCACGCGCCGCCTGAGCCTCACGGAGGATGGCCAGGATCTGCTGCAATACGCGCGGCGCATGATCGAACTGGAGCAGGAGCTGGAAGGCGCGCTGGGGCGGCAGCGCGCCTCACCCACCGGCCTGGTCCGCATCGGTGTCACGACCGCGGGCGCCACCCTGATGACCCCGCGGCTGCGCCGCCTGATGGACGACTATCCCGCGCTGTCGATCGAGCTCGTCGTGCGGGACCAGTTGGGCGACATAATCGAGGAGCGGCTGGACGTTGCGATGCACGTCGGTCAGCCGCCGGATTCGTCGCTGCTGTCGCGCCGGATCGGCGCCTTTGGCCGCGTGTTGGTCGCCGCCCCCACCTATCTGGAGCGGCGTGGCGCGCCGGCACGACCGGCCGATCTGGCAGACCATGACTGCGTCATCCACGAATACGGGCCCGAGAGCGCGCAGTGGCACTTCAAGGGTCCCGATGGCCCGGAGGCGATCCGGATCCAGGGTCGCTTCCACGCCAACAATGCCGCGATCGTGCGGCGCGCCGCTCTGGACGGGTATGGCATCGCCATGGTCCCGGAGGCGCTGATCGTGGACGACGTGCGGTCGGCGCGGCTGTATCGGCTCCTGTCCGACTACCAGACGGAGCGCCTGCCGGCCTTTCTGCTGTACCCTTCGCGGCGGTATCTGCCGCCACGCACCCGGGTCGTCATCGATGCGATCGCCCGAGAATCCGCGGAGATCGCCACCCGGCTGGCCGAGGACGACGTTTGGGGCAGCAGCAGCGACACGACGTGGCTGATCTGATCGGTCTGGTTCACTGTCGGGTGGGGCTCCGCATTCGGCCGCCGCCCCATGAACAAACCCTTCAGGCGGCCACCTTCGCGGCGCCTACCGGTTGCCAGGATTTCAGAACCGGCAGCACCTCCTTGGCGAATAGCCGAAGACCCCGCTCGCAGACCGTATAGGGCGTGCCGCCGAAGCGGAACGCGACGTTAAGTTCGAAATCGCCGATCAGCGACCGGCGCGCTTCGAGCCCGCGCAGGATCTTGTCCGGCGTCCCCCAGCTTGCCGCCTGCATGAATCCGTTGACCGCGCCCTCCAGGCCGCCTTTGCGCGCGATCTCGGCCTTCTGTTGGTAGGCGTCGTAGCCCTTCACCGTGCGGA
Source organism: Acetobacteraceae bacterium (assembly GCA_035486135.1). GTDB lineage: Bacteria > Pseudomonadota > Alphaproteobacteria > Acetobacterales > Acetobacteraceae > JASHVB01. The sequence goes on along the minus strand of DATHNI010000293.1, from coordinate 1,538 downwards.
AATGTTCGCCGAGGAATTCATAGTGGTAGAAGTTGCTTTCGACGAACTTGCCCTGATACTGCCGCGCCTCCTGCTCTGTCTCGGCCAGGTTGGTGCCGCAGACGCAGAACTCGGTCAGCATGACATGCGGCGGTTCGGTACCATGAAACTGGCGATGCAGGTCCTGCCCATGCTTGATCACGGGCGCCCGCATCTCCCAGGGCCGGTCGGCGAACATCACCATGTGAGCGCCAAGTTTCGCCGCGGACAACACGGAGTCCTCGCTGGACGCCACAGCATAAATGCGGCCGTCGAATTTGTACTGCGGGCGCGGGCGAATCTCGGTGCGCGGCTGCTTATAGTACTGCCCGTCGCCTTCGATGAAGCCGGTCTTCAGCGCCTCGACGATCATCGGCGCCGCCTCATCGAAGCGTCCACGCGATTCGTCCATGCTGAGGCGGAAGGCGGCGAACTCGCGGCGTGCAAGGCCCCGGCCCATACCAAAACGGAACCGGCCCTTGGACAGGTTGTCCAGCACCGCCGCTTGCTCGGCGACCCGCAGAGGATCGTGCCAGGGCAGGATCACGGCGGCCGTGCCGAGATCGATATTCGGGCAGAGCGCCGTCAGGTAGGTCATGAGCTGAATGTTGTCCGGCACGAAAGAGTAGTCGTTGAAATGGTGTTCGGCGGACCACAGGCAGTCGAAGCCCAGATCGGCGGCCAACCGGGCCAACCGGATCTCCTCGTCCCAAACACGCGCGTCCGAACAGTTCTCCCAGCCATAGCTTGCGAAAACCATCATCATGCCGACGTCCATGGGGTTCTCTCCCGTTTCTGGTTGCTGTTTCGCTGCGATGAAAATCCTATGTTGCCGTCACGCCGCCATCGACGATGAGGCCGGCCCCGTTCATGTAGCCCGCATCGTCCGATGCCAAAAACACGATGCCCTTGGCAATGTCCATCGGCATGCCCAGGCGGCCCCACGGCACCGTATCGGTAACAACCTGCCGCACCGCCGCGGTGTCGTTGCTTCCGGTGCGCTCCGCACGCGCGACAAAGGTTTGCTCGCCCATGTCGGTCTGGATCACGCCGGGATGGATCGAATTCACCCGGATACGATAGCCCTTGCGGCCAAACTCCAATGCCGCCGACTTGGTGAACAGCGTGACGCCGCCCTTGGTCATCGAATACAGCGGATCGAGTTGCGAACCGACGATGCCGGCGATCGAAGCCAGGTTGACGATCGCACTGCCATGCTCGCTGGACTTCGCCGCTTCCCGCAGCGCCGGTGCGGCCAGCCTGGTGCCGAGGAACACGCCCGTCATGTTCACCGCCACCAGACGGTTCCATTCATCCAGGCTGATGTCCTCGATCCCCTTGCCGATGAACACGCCCGCATTATTGACCAGGATATCGAGTTTGCCGAACCTGCTGGTGGCAAGGTTGATGGCTTCGGTCCATGGCTCTTCCTTCGTCACGTCCAGATGAACATAGGCGGCTTGCCCTCCTGCTTCCGTGATGGCGCCCACGGTCTGCCGCCCCTGCTCATCGAGCACATC
>DATHNI010000292.1:0-22558 GCA_035486135.1 Acetobacteraceae bacterium | reverse complement strand
ATGGTCTGGCAGCATCTGCCGGAGATCGTCGCGTGCATGGACGATCCGGCGGCGGACTACGCGATCATCCCCACCTGGTTCCTGGCGCAGCGGGCGCGGCGAGACGTGAAGGTGGTGCTGAGCGGCGAAGGCGGCGACGAGATCTTCGCGGGTTATCCGCGCTATCGCAGCGCGATGAAGCCGTGGTGGCTGGGCGGCCGGGCGATGTATGCCGGCGGCTCGTTCGACCGGGTGAAGGTGTTGCGCACCCGTCCGATGGGCTGGCGCGACGGTATCGCCGCAGCCGAGTTACTGGCGGCGGATGGCGGCCGTTCGCGCCTGGCCGCGGCACAGGCCACCGACATGACGGACTGGCTGCCGCATGACCTGCTGCTGAAACTCGACCGCTGCCTGATGGCGCATGCGGTCGAGGGGCGCACGCCGTTCCTGGACAAAGGCGTGGCGGCGGCGGCGTTCCGGCTGCCCGACTCGATGAAGCTGCGCAACGGGATGGGCAAGTGGATCCTGCGCAAGTGGCTGGAGAAGCACCTGCCGATGGCGCACCCATTCGCGCCGAAGCAAGGCTTTACCGTGCCGGTGGGGGCCTGGATCAAGGGCCAGGGCGTGCGGCTTGGGCCGCTGGTGGCAGCGCAACCGGGGGTGGCGGAGATCGCCGATCCCGAGCGGGTCGTGGCGCTGTTCCGCGGCATCCGGCGCTGGCGCGACGGGTTCGCCGCATGGAAGCTGCTGTTCTACGCGCTGTGGCACCGCCGGCATATCATGGGGCTGCCGCCGGCGGGGGATGTGTTCGAAACGCTGGCAGCGCAATGACGGCTTCCAGGTTCTTGCTGCGGAGTGCTCTGGCGTGATGCAAACCATGCTCTGGATTGATCGGCTGGTGCTGCACTTGCGTCAGGGCAGGCGAATGCCCGCCAACCACGACTTTCCCGCGAGGTCCGACAACGTCACGGATGCCGGTCTGCGCCGGGATGACGCCGCGGCTGGCGGCAACGCACCTACTCAACCGTCGGCAAGTAAGGCGACATGCAATCATGTGTCATGGCCGACCCGTGGGCCGGCCATGACACATGATTTGCGTGTCACCTTACTTACTGACTCCTGTGTAGCATGACCGCGCACGGTCTGCGGTTCACGACGCGCGGCCTGCCGAGGCGGCGTCTTGCGGCTTCCGCCATGCGGATTGCGGTACTGCCAATCGTCGTCGCGATCGCCGGATGCTCTGCCTCGACTGTGCCTGCTGCGGTATCGACAGTGCCGGCGGCGGGTGAAACCGTCACGGTTGCTCTCACGGATTTCGCATTCACACCCGACCACATCACGCTGCGCGCGGGAGTGCCGATCCGGCTGCGCCTGGTGAACCAAAGCGACGGCGGTCATGATTTCAGCGCGCCGGCGTTTTTTGCCGCGAGCAATTACCCGGCCGGCGCGACGGCCCCATCGGGCGGCGGGATCGAGGTCGCGGCGAACCAGACGGTGGAGATCGCATTGACACCGCGCGTGCCCGGCAAATACCCGGTTGAATGCACGCATTTCCTGCACAGCCTGTTCGGCATGACCGCCACGATCGACGTTGTATCGTAGCCGGACGACGAACCACGCCAATCAGGACGGGATGGTCAGCGCGATCAGCCTGAGCGCGGCGCTGTCGGTTTGCTCCAGGTGCCGGCAGACGTTGATCAGTTCGGCGAAATGGTCCGGGGTGATGGCGAGGCCCGAGACGACCGGTTGGATGCGCCTTGCTTGCTCCTCGAAGTCCCAGATGAATTCGCGGCCGGTGCCCTCGCGGGTGACGCTGCGGCCATCCTTGGTGAACACGGTGATGCGCGGGCCGAACAGCGTCCGGCGCACCATGGGGATCAGCGTGACGCGCTGCATGAGGTCCAGCACTTCGGGCGGGTCGGTCTCGCCCGGGCCTGGTTGCGCGCCGCGCAGCAGTGGATAGCCGCGTGTGACGGCACCATAGGCGGTGAAATATTGCGTGCTGCCGACACGAGGTTTGCCGTCGCTGCCGGGCGTGGGGAAGGCGGGGCTGGGGTATTCGGTTTCGAACCAGTTCACCACGGCTTCGATGCGATCGATGTCGGGGTAGGTGATGCCGTGGTCCTCGCACAGCTTCGCCGTCACGTCGACATGCGCGATGTTGTAGCCGGCGGTCGAGTAGATGCGGTACAGCGTCTCGAGAAATATCCAGTCCTGGCCCAGGCCTTCGGTTATCTGGCGCAGCTCGGTGCTGGTGCGGCCGGTGAAGCTGTAGGTCAGGCGGCCCAGGTTGTTGCCGGTATAGGCGTGGTAGAATCCGGCATCGCCTTCGAGTGTCGTTTCGCCTCCCGGCGTGCCGTGTTTTGCCATGGCGACAGCGAGCAATGCGTTGCGGACGGCGGCGCCCTCGCGCAGGGAGCGGCCGCCGCTGCGGATGCCTTCCAGGTTGCCGGACGCCAGGTTGACGCATTGCGCGATGGCGCCGTGGATCTGGTTGGCGTCGAGCTGTTGGAGTTTTGCTACCGCCACCGCCGCGCCGAAGATGCCGAACACGGGTCCGGCGTGGAAGCCGCGCGCCATGACCGTGGGGATGAAGTCCGCGGCCATGCGCTCCATGACTTCATAGGCGGCGGCGATCGCGGTGAGGAACTGCTGGCCCGATGCGCCGGTGGTTTCCGCGGCGACCAGGGCCGCGGGCAGGATTGCGGTGCCCGGATGGGTCAGCATGCGGAACGTGTCCCACTTGCCGCCGGCGAGGATCATTTCCGAGTTCACAAAGGCGGCACCGGCTTTGGTGAGTTTGACGCCGCTGCACAGTACGCTGGCGATGCCGCCGCCGCCGGCTTCTTCCTCTTGCATCAGCGCCAGGGCCTGCTTGCTGGCCGGCATGTCGCGCGCCAGCAACGCCGAGGTCAGCGCCTGGAGAGTGACGCCCTTGGCACGGTCCGCCACGGACGCGGGGAGATCTTCGTAGCTTAGTTTGGCGACGAAGTCGGCAAAGTCGCGGCTGAGGGACATGACAATAGTCCTGTTGGCGGTCCCCTATACCTCTCCCGCTTCGCGGGAGAGGTCGAGGCGCATTAGTACCGGGGGTGACGGGCGTAACGCGCGGAGTTGGTCGGTGCGTCACGCCCCTCACCCTCGCCGCTTCGCGTCTCGACCTCTCCCGCGAAGCGGGAGAGGTGTACTGGCTAATTCACACGGGATCCCACGGATAGACGTCGCGCGTCCGCTCCAGCGGCGTGAAGCTGCCTTTCACCGCCGGCAGCCAGGTCTCAGCCAGCTTCTCCGGAGTCCAGCCGTCGGCGCGTGCCATGATGCGGATCGGGCGCGGCTGGTTGTACAGATACACCTCGTTGCCGCGCACGCCGAAGATCTGGCCCGACACACCAGCCGCCGCGTCGGTGCCGAGGAACGCGATCAACTGCGCGATGTGGTCCGGCCGGGTCCGCGCCGCCCGCGCCTGCAATTGCTCTTCCGTCTGCCCCGGCACCGTCTCGATCATGCGGCTGAACGCGTGCGGCCCGATGCAGTTGGAGCGGATCTTGTAGCGCTGCATGTCCATCGCGATGCAGCGCGACAGGCCCGCGATACCAAGTTTCGCCGCGCCGTAGTTGGTCTGCCCGACGCTGCCGATCAGTCCCGACGTGGACGTGATGTGCACGAAGCAGCCGCTCTCCTGCTTGCGGAAATACGGCACCGCGGCGCGGCTGACATAGAACGCGCCATAAAGATGCACCTTGATGACCGCGTCCCATTCTTCCGGCGACATGTAGTGGAACATGCGGTCGCGCAGGATGCCCGCGTTGTTCACCACCATGTCGATGCGGCCGAAATTGTCGATCGCGGTCTGGACGATGCGCTGGGCATTCTCCCACTCAGCGACGCTGTCGGTATTGGCCACCGCGCGCCCCGCACCATTCGCCTGTGTGATCTCCGCCACCACTTGCTCTGCCGGGCCGACATCGTGGCCCTCGCCGGTCACCGCGGCGCCGACATCGCACACCACCACCTGCGCGCCATTCGCCGCCAGGCAGATCGCGGTGGCACGTCCGATGCCGCGGCCCGCGCCAGTTACCACAGCCACCTTGCCATCAAGCATTCCAGCCATTCTGTTTCCTCCTGTTCGTCCGGAATGGTCGCAGCATGCGGCAAGCGGCGGCGAGTGTCATCCTCCCCCGCGACACCTCTCCCAACGAGGCTTGCCAGACGAGGACGATAACGCACTGCCTCGAACGCACTGGCCGCACGTGCCTGGTTCATCCAACGATATGCGCCGGGCAGCGGTTCGGACGGTTAGCAAGCAAGCTTTCAACACGGAGAAGGCCGAGAGCCACGGAGGGCCACGGAGCGCTGCGATGCAGCGAACCTGCAAAACGGAATTCGAATTTGCTCTGCGGCACTCGGCCTTGCCCATGTTGAACGCTTGCGTGCGGGTGCGCATGCGCCGCATGCCATCATGAGTCACTCCGACGGTGTCAGGTGGCTGCCGCGGGCACAGCGGATCCGTGCCATACGATGCGTGCGCCAGCGCCGCGCGTCCGTCACCATGATCGGCGAGGGGGTGCCGATGCATTAACCAGTCCGTTCATTCAGGCACGCATTAACCAGTTAGTGCACCGGCCGCCCGCCCCGCGACAATTCGCGCCTGCTCCGCTCCGTCTCTGCCCGTCCCGCGACGGTTCGCGTCCGCTCCGCTTCGTCTCTGCCCGCCCCACGACGGTTCGCTGCCCGTTCCGCTCCAGTTCCGCCCGTTCCGCTCCAGCGCCGCCCGCGGCGCGCGCACAGCGTCGTCCCGATGGCGGGCGGAACCGGCGGACCAAGGCCGCGATGCCGCCCCACCAGGGCCGGTCACTCGATCGGTCATCCGGTCGGCACGAAGTTGTGGCTGCGTGCCGACCCGATCACCCTCACCCTCGGCGCTTACGCGCCATCGACCTCTCCCGCTTCGGCGGGAGAGGTGACCTCCTCCAGTTCCAGCAATTCCTCTGCCTGTGCCGCCTCCACCGCTTCCACGCCACGCAGTTTGCGGCCGATCTGGCGCGTGCGTACGCGGGCTTTCTCGATCGTGTTGCTGAAGCTCCCGGCCTGGCGGGCGAGCGTGTCCAACACCCGGTCCATGGTCAGCATTTCCTGTTTCGTCGCACCCAGAAGATCGCGGATCTGATCCGCCTTCTGTTCCAGCGCGAGCGTCACGAACCCAAGGTGGATCGTGCGCAGCAGCGCAGGAAACAGGCACGGACCCAACACCAGCACGCGGCACTCGCGGCCGATCTCGTCGATCAGGCCGGGAATGCGCGCGACCTCGGCATACAGCGCGTCGGTCGGCAGATACATCACCGCGAATTCCACCGTCACCGGCGGGTTGATATACTTCCCGGCGATCTTCTTCGCTTGCTCGCGCACCGCGCGTTCCAGCCGGCGTGTGGCAAGCCGCTCGCCCTCCGCGTCGCCGGCTTCCGACGCGGCCAGCAGCCTTTCGTAATCCTCCACCGGAAACTTGGCATCGATCGGCAGCAGAGGGCGGTTCTCGCCGCGCATCGGCATGACGACAACGAATTCCACCGCGTCATCACTGTCCGGCCGCACCTTGCGGTTGGTTTCGTAAGCGCCGGGCGGGAGGATGTCGTCCAGCATCGCGCGCACCTGCGTCTCGCCCCAGCCGCCGCGGGTCTTCACATTGCTGAACAGCCGCTTGATGTCGCCGATCTGCGCGGTGACTGCCTGCACGTCGCCCATCGCCTTCTGCACCGCGGCGAACTGGTCGATGACGCGGTTGAAACTCTCGTTCATCTGCTTTTCCACCGCGGCGTGGAGTTGCTCGTTCACCGTCTTCTGGATTTCCGCGAGCTTGCCCTCGTTGCCCTCGCGCATCTCGCGCAATTTCGATTCGATCATGCCGCGCGTGGTTTCGAACTGTGTGCCGATTTGTTCCGTCGATTTGCGCTGTGCCTCGGCCAGTGCCAGCCGCAACTCGCCCTGTTCGCGCGACAGCACGGTGCGCATTTGCTCCATCGCCATGTCGTAGGCGCCGCGTAATGCGATGATGCGCTCGGCGCTGCTGGTGTCGGCGGCGCGCAAGATGGCACGCGTGGTTTCCGCTTCGGCACGCGTGCCAGCGAGCGATTGTTCCGACAGCAGGCGCAGGGTGGCCAGCATGCGTGTCTGACGCGCCACCAAAAGCAGCGAGGCGAGCGCCGCGCCGGCGGCGATGATTGCCAGTGCCAGGACAAGGACAGACATGGACCGAGGGCCTCCGAATCGTCGGTGCCGATTATGCTCTGTCGGGGAGGCGGGTCCCAACGTCTGCCCGGGAGCAGACCGGCCCCGTTGCCGGAGCCGGCCTGTCTCCTAGCGGCGTTTCAGAATGACCTTGATCTTGATGACCACGATCACTATCATGCACCACAGGAGAGATCGATGGTTGCGTGACATCGCTCTTTCTCCCAGCGAACGCCGGCCGGGCCATTCCCGACCGGCGTTTTGCATTTCAGCGCATTGAAGTTAACAAATCGTCGCGGCATCTATTCGCAGCGCGTCGCTGCATACGGATGCATGACAAAACGATACAAAAAATGCTTCCTCACACTAAAATCCAATCCACTGCTCAATTTTCTCTTGAGCGCATCGGGTCCGATCGGCATAATGCATGCTGCGGGGTCGAAATGACCTTGCAGCATCGACTGTCTCCTACCAGACGCCGGCCGGGGGGATTTCCGGCCGGCACTGGCCCGGCGCAATCGCACGCACCCTACGCCGCGACCACGCACCCTACGCCGCGACCGGAACCGCCACGTCCTGCCGCCGCGCCAGGTCCGGCAGCAGCGGCAACAGCGCCCCCAGGTCGCGTTCCGCCATGCAGACCAAGTAGTGCGGCGCAATCGGCGTCTCGTCGGGCGATTCCGGCAGCGGCATTCCGTCCGCGCCAAGCGGCAACGCGGTCAGCCCAAGATCGCCATACACTTTCAGCAACGCGGGACCGGCGCGCCAGAACGCCGGATCCAGGCCCTCCTGCCGCGCCAGGTCGCGCAGGCGCCAGATGGCCGAAACACGGTCGGTTTCCTCGCCGCTGGGGTCGCCCAGCCCCAGCAGCACCCGCCCACAGCGGCGGAACGGAATGCCGGCGCGCTCCGCCTCGCCCATCACCAGGCCGTCGGCCTGCCGTGGCGGCAGCACGCCCATCGCGGCCAATCGCACACGCGCCGTGGCGTCCCATGGCAGCCAGCGCACGCGGCCCGGACGCAGCAACCGCCAGATCGCGAGCAACCCCAGAACCACGGCAAGCGCGACCCCCAGACGCAGCGAGTCCGGCACCTCGCGCGACATGATCACCGCCCACCAGGCGTTGTTCGGCAGGCCATGCGTGTAGGGGCGGGTAAGCGCCAACGCCACGAGGCAGATCGCCAGCGCCACCAGCGACACCGCGGTGGACACCTCCAACGGACCGCTCAGCAGGCTGGCGTGGCGATAGAAGCAGGCACGCAGCGGCGCGACGAGCAATGCGGTGAGGATCAGCACGCTCGCCACCCACAACCGGTCGTCCTGTGTGGCGGTGAAGGCCGCGCCGGCCACCAGCAGCACCAGCGTCAGGCCCCAGGCGAGGTTCACCCGGTGCGACAACCCGATCGCCATCATCACCAGTCCGGCGCCGATCAGCGACGGCACGAACTGGCCGGCTTGTTTCGCCAGCCCGGCGAGGTCCGGATCGAGCCAGGAGAAATCGGTCTGCGGCGCCAGCACGCCCAGGCACAGCAGCAGCGCCCCGCACAGCGCGACCGAGCCGGTGCTGCTGGCGACGGCGAAGTCCGGCTCGCTCCAGCGGGCGAGCGCCTGCACCGCCGTCCGGGTCGCGGCGCGCCGCATCAGCAGGCCGCCACGCAACAGGATCTCGTTGCCGGCAAACAGCGAGCCGGCCAGGAACAGCGGGATCACGTAGTAGCAGAGCCGGAACACCACGATCGCGCCGACGATGCGCGGCGCATCGATATAGGGCGCCAGCCCCAGCAGCATCGCGGTGTCGAACACGCCGATGCCGCCGGGCAGGTTGGTCAGCAGGCCGGCGGTGTACGACGCGACGTAAACGCCGAGGAAGATCACCCAGGTAAGATTCGGTGCCGCCGGCAGCAACTGGTAGAAGATCGTCGCCGTGATCGCCACGTCCACGGTCGCCAGCAGCACCTGCAGCACCGCCATCCGCACGCCGGGCAGCTCGATCGTCTGGCCGAACAAACGCACCCGGCGCAGCACGCGGGCGAAGGTGACGTAGCCGAGCACGATCGCCCACAGCAGCGCACCGGCGCCATACATCGCGGCGCGCGGCAGATGGGCGCCGAAGAACGGGACCGCACGCGGCTCGAGCAACAAGAGGCTGCCGCCCAGCACCATCCCGCCGAGCCCGAATGTCAGGCTGCAGAACGCCACCGTCTTGGTGATCTGCACCGGGGTCAGCCCCCAATGCGAGTACAGCCGGTAGCGCACCGCCGCACCGGACACCGTGGCAAACCCCAAATTGTGCGACAGCGCGTACGCACAGAACGAGGCGAAGGCGACGCGGCCGTACGATACCTTGTGGCCCGCATAGATCGTGCCGAGCCGGTCGTAGAAGGTCAGCACGAAATACGACAGCACCGTCCAGCCGAACGACAGCGCCAGCGCGCGCGGCGGAATGGCGTGCAGCGCCGCCCCGATGTCGCGCAGGCGCAGATGGCGGAACTCGCGCTGCACCACGTAGATCGCACCGATCAGCAGCATCATCCCGAGCAACGCGGGCAGGTTGCGGAGCCACGTCTTCATGGTCTCCGGAATGCCCGGACGCGGCATGGGATCAGGTGGCATCAGCCTGGCGAGTGAGCGCGTCGCGGATCAACGCAATCGTCTCCTGGATGCCGTACAGCGCGACGAAGCCACCGAAGCGCGGCCCTTCCTGCTGGCCGAGCAAGACCTGGTACAGGCAGCCGAACCACTGACGCAGCTCGGCAAAGGGGTGGCGCTTGCCGACTTCATAAACCGCGTTCTGGATGGTCTCGGCGTCCGCGGCGGGTGGCAGCGCGGCCAGCGTGGCGGCAAGGTCTTCCAGCGCGGTGCGTTCCGTCGCGTCCGGCTGGCGGTAGCGCTTCGCCGGGCGGACAAAGTCCTGGTAGTAGGCGATCGCGTGGTCCACCAGGCGGGCGAGCAAGGGCTGGGTCTCGGTATTGGCGTCCGGGTAGTAGCGGCGGATGAAGCCCCACAGGATGTCGGGCGTGTCGGCGTTCACCACGCTCGCCAGGTTCAGCAGCATGGCGAAGGAAATCGGGCTGCCGGCGTGATTCGGTAGCCGCCCGCCATGGATGTGCCACGCGGGGTTGGTCCGTTGCTCCGCGCCGATCTGGCCGCGGGCGCGATCGGCGTTGGCGATGTATTCGTCCACCGCACGAGGGATCACGTCGAAATACAGCCGCTTGGCGCGCTGCGGCGCGTTGAACATGAACTGCGCCAGCGATTCCGGCGGGGCATAGCGCAGCCAGTCGTCCACCGACAGGCCGTTGCCCTTCGACTTGCTGATCTTCTGCGCATGTTCGTCGAGGAACAGCTCGTAGGTCAGCGTTTCCGGTGGCGCGCCGCCAAGCACGCGGCACACGCGGCTGGACAGCTTCACCGAGTCGATCAGGTCCTTGCCGGACATCTCGTAATCGACCCCCAGCGCGTACCAGCGCATCGCCCAGTCGGCCTTCCATTGCAGCTTGCAGGCGCCGCCCTTCACCGAGGTCTCGTATTGCTCGCCGGTGTCGGGATCGCGCCACACCACGGTGCCGGCCTGGGCGTCCCAGCGTTCCATCGGCACCTGCATGACGATCCCGGTCTTCGGATGGATCGGCAGGATCGGCGAGTAGGTCGCGCGGCGGTCCGGGCCGAGCGTCGGCAGGATCACCTCTGTGACTTTTTCATAACATTCCAGGATGCGGATCAGCGCCGCATCGAACCGGCCGGCGGCGTAGTAGTCGGTGGACGAGGCGAACTCGTATTCGAAGCCGAAGGAATCCAGGAAGGCGCGCAGCCGGGCGTTGTTGTGCGCGCCAAACGAGTCGTGGGTGCCGAACGGGTCCGGGATGCGGGTCAGCGGCTTGCCGAGATACTGCGCCAGCATCTCCTTGTTCGGCACGTTGTCCGGCACCTTGCGCAGCCCGTCCATGTCGTCGCTGAACGCCAGCAGGCTGGACGGCAGGCCGGTCAGCACGGTGAAGGCGTTGCGCACCCAGGTGGTGCGGGCGACCTCGCCGAACGTGCCGATATGCGGCAGGCCGGACGGGCCGTAGCCGGTTTCGAACAGGGCATGGCCCTTCCCGGAGGCTTCCAGGCGGTGCGCGACCTTGGCCGCTTCTTCGAAGGGCCAGGCCTTGGGGATCGCGAGGGTGTCGTTACGAAGTGTTGCGGACATGGCGGGGAAGCTAGGGGGGCGGGGGGAGCCGGGTCAATGACGGGCGGGAAGTAATCCAGGCATCACGATCTCAATCTGTTCGAAACCAAACCCGCCGAAGAAACCCGCCCGATCCGCCCGTAGCCAGCCGGCAGGCGCCGCGCCGATCCTTTTCCAGCGATGACGGAGCGATCGAACATTAGCCGGCCACCGCCGCCGCCAGCACCCCCCCGTCAGGCCCGGCTGATCGAGGCTTGAATGTTTTGCGCAATTTGCGTATTTTACAGACAAAGGAGGGAGGGGATGATGGAAATCACAGCCTCGCAATTCGTCCGGCATTTCGGGCAATACCAGGACGAGGCGATCCGCGGGCCGGTCGTCGTCAAGAGCCACGACCGCGTTGTCGGCGCCTTTCTCTCCCCGGCAGACTATGCGGCGTTCGCTCGCATGCGACAGGCGTCGCGCCAGGTCCATCGCGCCGGCGAACTTCCTGCGGAGGCGAGGGCGGCCCTGGATGCAGCGACGTATCCTTCCGAGGATGACCTGTCGGCCCTTGGCCTGTGACGGTTCCGCAGCCCGTTCCCGGGCTGATCGTCAGTTTCTCTTTTCTGTGGGCGGAGGAGGCGGAGCGTGGACTCCAGGAAGGCCAGAAAGATCGTCCCTGCGTTGTCCTGGCCGCCTATGACTCAGAGCATGGCAAACGGGCCATTCTGGCGCCGGTCACGCACACCGCGCCGCACGATCCCACGCATGCGATAGCTGTTCCCGCCGCACTCAAGGCGATGCCTGGCCTGGACGATGCACCCGCTTGGTCGTCTGCGGGAAATGGAACGTCACGGACTGGCCCGGCTTCGACCTGCGCCCAGCTTCAGGGCGGGCAGGCGGCGTCTACCACTACGGGATCCTGCCCCGCAGACTCTACGAAGAGGTGCGTCGCCTCGCGCAGCGCCTCGACGACGCCGGCAAGGCCCAGAAAACCTCGCGCTTCTGACACGCGACAAGGCTTGGTGCCGTAAAGGGGATTGCTTGCCGCTGCACCAGCAACCGCCAAAAAGATCGTCGGGTGTGGCCGTGATGGTTTGCCGCTCGCTTGCAGGGAATGATGCCATGTCTTGCGATCGTGCCTCGCGGCAATGGCGATTCGCTTCGGTACCGCCAGCATCCTTGTAGCGGTACGGCGATGCGGACAATCGGAGGAACGGATGAATGCGATAGCCAACCGGAAATTACGAAAACCGTCATCGGCGACGGTATCTGCCCAATGTGCCTGCGGCAGGGTGCGATTGGAGATCGACTATCCGGCATTCTGGGCATGGCACGACCACTCCAGGCCGACCCAACTTGCGCACGGTGCTGCTTATGCGACCTACGTGGGCGTCTGGACGAGCCGGTTTCGTATCACCCTCGGCCATCAACGCATCGTTCGATTCGAAGACAAGGCACAGCACACCGCGCGCAGCTTTTGCTCGACATGCGGGACGCCCCTGCTCTTTGAGCGTTCGCGCTCGCGTGGGATGGTGAACGTCCCCCGCGCATTGTTTGAGACCCGCACCGGGCGCGAGCCGCGCTATCACATCGCCCTCGAAGAGTCGCCGGAATGGGCTTACCGGGGCGAGCCACTCGGGCCGTTGAAAGCCTATCCCGGCGTCCTCTGGGCTCGGCCGCGCAAGACCAGACGCGCGGCGGGACGCCGGCCGCCCTTGGCAGGTTAGGGCCTGCGGGCAAATAAGTGCGTCAACCGCGACGCGGCGAGATTCCGTGTCATGGCCGGCGCAGGCGGCCACCCACGTCTTTCCTTCGTGCCACACAGCAAAGTCGTGGGTGGCCGGCCTTCTCCGGCCATGACACAGGGGACTACGACGTAGCCGCAGTTGATTCGGTTGTTTCCCCGCGGGCCCTTAGAGCAATTTCGGCATGACTGGAATCGCCGAGAGTTGTCATTGCGAGGCGCGCAGCGCCGCGGCAATCCCCTGCCTGACGAGCGTCCCTCGGCTCGTCAGGCACGAGATTGCTACGGCGCTGCGCGCCTCGCAATGACAGGTGGGGCCGGCGTACCCGGTCCCGGCGTACCTAATCATCGTACCGGGCACGCCATCGGAGCCACGGAAACCCGTGCCGGTGCAGGACCCGTGATCAAGTCCTCGCTCGACGCAGCCGGTGTGGAAGCAGCACCGCGATGCGCGATGCGCAGCAAACGACAAGAACCAGGGCAACTGATGGTGCAGAGATCGCCCGGTCCGATGCTTTGGCCCCGCGGCACGCGCGTCTCGTGCCGCCGTCCAAGGGATTGCGGCCATGGCCTGGATCAATCTGACCATTCGTAATGAAACTGCAGGAGCAAAACTTCCAATGTCAGACAACCGTCCCCTCGTTCCACCGTACACGGCGGAAACCGCGGCGCTGAAGGCACGTGCGGCAGAGGATGCCTGGAACAGCCGTGACCCCGCGCGAGTCGCGCTCGGCTATACGCCGGACAGCCACTGGCGCAATCGGGCGGAATTCTTCAACGGTCGCGACGCTATCGTGGCGTTCCTGACGCGGAAGTGGGCCCGCGAACTCGACTATCGGCTGATCAAGGAAGTCTGGGCGTTTCATGAAAATCGAATCGCCGTGCGCTTCGCTTACGAGTGGCACGACGATTCCGGCCACTGGTACCGCTCGCATGGCAATGAGCAATGGGAGTTCAACCAGGCGGGCGTAATGCACCGGCGGGAGGCGTCCATCAACGATGTGCCGATCCGTGAAGAGGAGCGCAAATATCACTGGCCGCTCGGTGCGCGGCCCAAAGATCATCCAGGCATGAGCGATCTCGGGTTGTGAGTGAAGCCGGAGGCGCGGCGTTCGATGCGGATAAGATGGTTGAAAATCGCCTCTGGCGAGCCGCCGCGCCGATGCCCACGCGCTTAGGATTCGCCGAGGAATAACCACGTCAACTTCAGCGTGGCCGGTGCCTTCTGTGTCATGGTCCGCGTAGGCGGACCATCCACGACTTCCTTGGCGCTGGCAGCGAAGTCGTGGATGGTGCGCCTTCGCGCACCATGACGCTGAAAGGCCAGCGAGTCGCCTCGACTGATTCGTTTATATCCCGGCGCCTCCTTAGCCCCTTGAGCGCCTAGTGGAGATGATCGCACCTACGTCAATGTATCCACTTGAGGCCGCCTGGCAGATGATCTATCGCGGGCAACGACGATCACAGCGGTTGCTGCCTCCGGCCCAATCCTGCGCATTTGATGCGCGAGGTGTCCCGGAAAAACCGCGCAGTCGCCAGGCTCCAGCACGTAGCTGCGGTCCGGTGTGCGCATCTCTACCGTACCGGTGAGGACAAGAAACATCTCCTCCCCGTCATGCTGCTGCCCTTTGCCTGTTGGTTCGGTTCCTACATGGAACAGGAATGCTTCCATGATACTGCCCTTGGGCGTAAGCAGTTCGAAGCTGTAGTTATCGGGGACCTCCACTGACCGGGGCCGGCCGGCGGCGCGGCTGATCCGCACGGTCTCGTCCGTTGTTTGCTCGCCAAACAGCAGGCCGATGGGCACATCCAGTGCCGCTGACAGCCGTAGCACCGTCTCGACCGAAGGCCGTTTCGTTCCTCGCTCCAACCGGGACAGGAATCCCTTATCCAGTCCAGCGGCTGCGGCAAGCGCCTCAACAGTAAGGCCTTTTTCCAAACGGATGTGCCGTAGGCGCGGCCCGATCGTGGGGCTTATTTTCGCAGGGAGCGGCAAGCTCTTCTCCTCGAAGCAAGAGAACAACGGACGGAACAGCTTTGCGCAACGCAGGCTGGGACCGTTGTTGCCCTTGGGTCTTCACGAGCACGAGAGGGACCTATGAGTCAACGCAATTGCCTCGATATGGGCCTTGATGGCTCTTGAAGTTGGACAACTTGTTGTCCTATAGGCCCCGAAGCGGTGAGATTGTCGTGTGGGGACGGACCAATGTTCCTCCTCTTCCCGCGTTCGGAGGTAGATCCGCCTGCGATGGCAGGCTGCTGCTTACCGTCAGATCATCAAGCCGGAGGTGTGTCTCATGTCTGACCAACCCCTCATCGTCTTCGACGTCAACGAAACGCTCCTCGACCTCGAGACAATGACGCCGACTTTCGAGCATATCTTCGACGACAAGGCGGCCATGCGGCTGTGGTTCGCGAACTTCATCATGTACTCGGCAGCCCTCACCGTGGCTGGACAGTATGTGCCGTTCACGGATATCGGCGCAGCCGTCATGAAGATGCTGGCGGATACGCGCGGCATCAAAATCACCGACAGCGACAAGAGGGAACTGACCGAGAAGTTCTCGACAATGCCGCCGCATCCGGAAGTGCCCGCCGCCCTACGCAAGCTTCGCGCCGCCGGCTTTCGTCTCTTCACCCTCACCGACAATCTGCTCGAGGTCCAGAGCCGCCAGCTAGAGCATGCTGGCATCGTCGGCCTGTTCGAGCGCCGCTTCAGCGCGGATGGCGTGAAACACCATAAGCCCGCGCCCGAGGCCTACGGGTATGTGGCGAAAGAGCTCGGGGTGCGGCCGTCGCAGCTTTGCCTCATCGCGTGCCACACCTGGGATACGCTCGGCGCGGTCGCAGCGGGATGGGAAGCGGCTCTCATCCGGCGACCCGGGAACGACCTACTGGCGGTCGGTCCCCAGCCGCAGTTTGTCGGCGACGACCTGAACGACATCGCCGATCAACTCATCAGGCGGCACGTCGCGAAATAGCTGGCGTTGCGGAATCGATAGTCGGAAGGAGCGGGAAGATGTCAATCAGCGATGGGCTGACGATCGTCCTCGCCCACGGGGCCTGGGCTGACGGTTCAAGCTGGGAGAAGGTCATCCGTGGGTTGCGGGAAGCGGGCGTGAACTCTGTTGCTGCACCGCTGCCTCTCACGTCATTGGCGGACGATATAGCCGCGCTCGAGCGCACGATCGAGCGGGTCGCCGGGCCTGTGGTCCTCGTAGGACATGCCTACGCCGGCGCGGTGATCGCCGGAACGCACTCAGACAAGGTGAAGGCGCTGGTCTATGTCGCCGCGCTCGCTCCAGAGGAAGGTGAGACCGTTGCCGACGTCTTCTACCACACGGACCCGCATCCGAAGGCGCCGAAGCTGGCCCCGGACGTCCATGGACTGATCTGGTTGCCAAAAGATGCATTTCCCGCGGCTTTCGCACCAAACGCTTCCGCCGAGGAACAGGCGGTGCTGTTCGCCGTTCAGCGGCCGCTTGCGGTTCCCTGCATCAGCACGAAGGTCGGACGGCCGCTGTGGAAGGACCGGCCAACCTGGTTCCTGCTGGCCGAGGCCGATCGCATGATTGTCTCCGACACACAGCGGTTCATGGCCAAGCGGATGAATGCCGAGGTCCGTTCGCATGAGGTAGATCATACGCCGTCTGTGACCGCCCCTCATGTCGTGGTGGACATGATCCTGGAGACGGCGCGCGCCGTCGCGACGACGCACTGACGGCACGAGGAGGTCATGATGAGCAGTACCAAGTATCTCACGGCAGATGTCGATGGGTTCCGGGTGTTCTATCGTGAATCGGGAGCACGCGACGCGCCCGCACTGCTTTTGCTGCATGGTTTTCCGAGCGCAGGCCACATGTTCCGCGACCTGATCCCGCTGCTATCCGATCGCTACCATGTGATTGCGCCCGATCTGCCCGGCTTCGGACAGTCTGCCATGCCGCCGCGGACGGAATTCACTTACTCGTTCCAACACATCGCGGACGTCATCGGCCGGTTCACCGAAGTTATCGGCCTCAGCCGATTTGCGATCTACGTCTTCGATTATGGCGCCCCCACGGGCTTCCGCATTGCCCTGAAGCATCCGGACCGCGTGACGGCGATCATCTCGCAAAACGGCAACGCCTACGAAGAGGGTTTAAGCGAAGGCTGGAACCCCATCCGATCCTACTGGCAGGACCCATCAACGGCCAATCGAGAAGCCTTGCGCGCCTTCCTGACGCCGGAGACGACGCATTGGCAATATACGCACGGTGTCGCCGACCCGGCGTCCGTCTCGCCAGACGGCCAATCCCTCGACAATTTCTATCTGGCGCGACCAGGGGCCGACGAGGTGCAGCTCGATCTATTCGGAGATTACAAAAGCAATATCGCGCTCTACCCGGCCTTCCAGAATTACTTCCGAACGCACAAGCCGCCGCTCCTCGCGATCTGGGGCAAGAACGATCCGTTCTTCCTGCCACCAGGCGCCGACGCGTTCAGCCGCGACAATCCTGGCGCGATCGTCCGCTTTCTCGATACCGGCCACTTCGCGCTTGAAACGCACGCCACCGAGATTGCCGCGGCAATCCGCGACTTCCTTCCCGCCTGATGTCTCAAACGCACCGGCCCAGCCGGCCAGTACGGTGATCCTCACGCTTCGATCCCGGCTGCTGTCAGTCCGCAAGCAGACTCACCACAAAGGCACGAAGGCACAAAGGTTCAATGAACTTAGTGCCTTCGTGCCTTTGTGGTGAATCTACTTGCGGACTGACGTATCGCGGTGGCCTTCGAGTCGTGGCAGAAACGCTATCGAACCGTCAGGATCGCAACACTAGTCCCGTACCTCCCCCGCCAGCCAGTCGATCGCCGCCTGCACGCCACCCCGCCCGTGCGGAATACCGAGCGCCGCAAGCGCCATCTCCACCACGCTCAGCGTGCCCAGGATCATCGGCGCGTTCACGTGCCCCATATGCGCGATGCGCACCGCCTTGCCGGACAATTCTCCGATGCCGTGCCCCAGCACCACGCCGCAATTCCGATCGCAATACGCCCGGATCGCCCCCGGATCGCAGCCCGGCGTCAACACCGCCGTCACCGTGTCGGAGCGTTCGCGCGGGTTGGTGATATTGAAGCCGATCGCGCCGCCCTCCGCCCACACGCCAACGGCGCGGCGCACCGCCTCGGCCAGCAGGTGGTGGCGGCGGAACGCATTCTCCAGCCCTTCCTGGAACAGCAGATCGAGTGCCTGGCGCAGGCCGAACAACAGATGTTCCGGCGGTGTGCCGGCGTATTTCTGATAATGCGCGTCGCCGTCGCGTTCGGTCCAATCCCAGTACGGCGTGCGCAACCCGGCGGTCTGGTGCGCCGCTCGCGCCCGCTCACCCGCCACGACGAAGCCCAGGCCCGGCGGCGTCATCATGCCTTTCTGCGAGCCCGACATCGCGACATCGACGCCCCACGCGTCCATCTCGAACTTCATGCAGCCCAGCGAGGCCACCGCATCCACCATCAGCAGCGCGTCGTGCCCCGCGGCCCGCATCGCCTGGCCGATCGCCGCGATGTCGTTCACCACGCCCGAGGCGGTGTCGATCTGCACCACCAGCACGGCCTTGATGCTGCCGTGCCGGTCGGCGCGGAGCCGCGCTGCCACGTCCTCCGGCCGGACGGCACGGCGCATGTCGCCCTTCAGCACCTCGACCTCGGCGCCCAGCCGAGCAGCATTGTTGCCCCAGCCGACGGCGAACCGCCCGCTCTCCAGCACCAGCACCTTGTCGCCGCGGGACAGCACGTTGGTCAGCGCGGCTTCCCACGCACCGTGGCCGTTCGCGACGTAGATGTAGGCGCGGCCCTTGGTGTGGAACACCGCGGCGACATCGCGCAGCAGGCTGTCGGTCAGGGCCAGCAGCGGGCCGGCATAGATATCCACCGCCGGGCGATGCATCGCCCGCAACACTTCATCCGGGATCGTCGTCGGCCCCGGAATCGCCAAAAACTCTCGGCCTGCTCTCACACTCATGCGTTTCTACCTCGATCTCAAAACAGCCGGCGCGCTTACGGCACCAATCCGTAGCGCCGCGCTTCCGCCATCACTTCCTGCGCCAGCGGCAGCATGGCGTAGTCCACCATCGCGCCCTGGTAGCTGACCGCGCCCAGCCCCGCCTTCTCTGCCGCCTCGAACGCCTGAAGCAGTCCGGAGAAATACGCGATGTCGTCCGGAGTCGGGCGATACACGGCGTTGGCGACTGCGACATGCGACGGGTGCATCACCGCGACGCCGCTATAGCCGATGTCGCGCGCCCGCCGGATCAGCTTTTCCACCGCTGCGAGGTCGTTCATCGGCGTGCCGAAAATGCCGGCGATAGGGTAGGGGGCGCCACCTGCACGGCTGTCCAGCACCATCTTCGACGCGAGATACAGTTGCTCGATCCCGTCGGTGGTGGCGCGGAAGCCGAACGCGCGGGCGAAATCGCCCGATACCGGGCCGCTGATCGCGCCGTGGATGCCCTTCACACGCGGGCTCGCCTTGGCCAGGGCGCAGGCGTCGTACATGCCCTGCGCCGTCTCGGGCAGCGGCAGGATGCCGACGCCGCCATGCGCCATGCCGGCGCGGCCCTCGTGGTAGGACAGCAGGTCGTGCAGCCGGCGGATTTCATCGGGGCTGGCGGCCTTCGGGAGGACGATCGCGGTCAGCCCCTCGGTCATCGCCGCGGCGATCTCTTCACCTGTGCGATCCGATAGCGGGTTGACCCGCACGAACGCGCCGACGCCGGCGGCACGAAGTTCGGCGATCTCCTCACGCAGGTTGGCCATGGCCTGGGGCTTGGCATCGGGCGGGACGGAGTCCTCGATGTCCAGCACGGCGGCGCCGGGGGAGACGCGGATCGCCTTGCCGACCCAGTCGCGGCGATGCGCGGGCACGAACAGCGCGGAGCGGATGGGCCACATGCGGATGCCTCCTGGATGGCGGATGTTTCCTCCCCGCCGCTATCCCGCGCCGTGGGGCGGCTGGCAAGGGAGCGGCAAAACCTCTCCCGCCATGCGGGCGAGGTCGCCGCGTGCTTGCGCGGCGGGTGAGGGTGCCACATGCCGCACCCTGGATCAGCGCTGCGACGGCCAGGGTACAAGCGTCTGGAAGCGCGCCGGCGGCTGACCCACGACACCAACCTTTTGCGGTCTCCGTTTCTACGGCGCGATGAGGTCTGGTTCACCGAGAAGGACGCCGAAGGTGCAACGCATCTTTACCCACTGACCGACTTTCGTACGCGCAAAGGCGACAATCTGGAACGCGGCTACCTGCAAGGCCGCTACGGCGCAATCCCCTTCGCGGGTGGGCCGTCTTCGACCGCGACGTGCATCCACGCTACGACGAGGCGGTGACACTGTGCGAGCACCACCACGTGGGGGTAGCGCGACGGCATTTGGGGGTGGGCCGTATGCGCGACCTGTCGGTGCATTCCGAAGCCATGTGAAACATCAGACTATGTCTGGGGAAATTGAAGGGGACCCACCGCGCGTTCGATTGTCGCAATGCCAGACTAAAACGTTCACATATGGATTCGTATTTTCCAACAAACCACTATGAATCACCATCGCCCTGGTGGCTTCAGGCGCGGGTCGCGACTTGGTGTTTAGTCGCCATCACCACGCCGGCGCATGTTGGTGAGCGTATCAAGGTGCGCAGCCGATGCCACGCAGTGGGACAGAGCTGCCGCCCGAACGTCCCGACCCCTCCGCACTGCGAGCCAGGGCCGCCACGCTTCGTCAGCACGCTCGGCACTTCACTGGGGATAAGTTTGGCGACCAGTTGCTTGAACTGGCGTCGGATATGGAAGCACGTGCCTCCAGTTTGGAAGCGGAGAAACCGTCCGAGTCATAACGGATCCGAATCAGGGCGGAACTCCGCCCGCGCCGCGTCCCATCCCTTTCCCTTGATACCTATCCCGCCCGGGCATATAAATCCCATATATATAACGGGCGGTTGACGCGCCATGCCGGAATACAGGGCCTACACCCTTGACGGCGAAGGCCGCATCACAGCAGCAGCAAAGCTGCTCACGTGTGTTGACGACACCCATGCACTGGAACGCGCCGCCAGATTATCTCGCGAGGCGGAAGCGCCGGTTGAGGTATGGGAAGGCACCCGTCGCGTTGGGTGCGTCACACCAGACAGCCTCTCTCCTGAACCACCAGCGCCATAGCCCCGCCGCGAGGCGATAGTCAGACAGGGTCCCATCTCACACCTACAGCACCACCGCCAGCGCCATCGACGCCGACAGGAAGATCACCCACATAGCGATATAGGCGAAAGCGAGATCGGTGGCTGTCATGTCGAGCCTACTGCCAATTGCCATAGTCGCACAAAGCATAAAAGCCCGGCTGCATCCTTGATCTAGATCAAATTGGGGACCCATTGTCCCGCCCCTCTAGCTAAAGGAGAGCCCCCGAAGATATATTTTCACAGCACGTCACTCGTGTGTCACACTCCGCGCGCGGACCATCCCAAAATCCGCACGTGGCTCTTTCGACCCCGCCCGGTCGCCGGGCGGGGTCGTCTTTTTTGTCACCGTGATCCGGGCCGCCCCGTGCTCCGCCGAACCGCGAGACACCGCCGCGACGTTGTGGTATCGAGATGGCAGGCGATAGTTTGGGGAAGCGAACGGCGGGAGTGGCCATGCGCACCCTGATCTCTGCCACAATGATTTTAGTCACCGTTGCCATGCTATGGTTGTCCGGTTGCAGTTCGGTGGGACCCGGCTTGGCAAATCATCCTATCGACTGTGCGGTGGGCTATGCCTGGGCCGACTGCCGGCCGGACACGCCGGGCTACAAAAATTACATGGCGGGAGTTCCGCTCCAAGATCAGATCAACAAAGCACTGAGGGGCGGGGGATACCCGTCCTCCACCGACACACCGTCACAGTCGGTGGAATAGACCCGATGCTCACAAAGTTTTCGGTTGGGTGTTCATTAGAAGGACAAGCGTAATGAGAACAGTGCTGATGGTAGCCGTCTTTTGTGGTTTGGTCCTGAGCGCCTGTGTCCAGCCCCCGCCACCACCGACGCCCCCGACCAAGTTCTCAAACCCCAGTGCTACTCGGGAACAATTCATGGCAGACCGATATGAGTGCATAAAGGAATCGCAGCAGACTGTGTCCGGTGCTGTCGTCAATCAGGCGGGGGGCGCAGCAAGCACACATGCAGTGATAAGCTGCGGCATCCTCAATTCCTGTTTGGGTGCGAAGAAATACGTGGTTGATCCAAGCGGTCCGCTCTTTGCGCCGCCGGGAATGGCCATCCATTGTATGAATTGATTGTTTCTTCAGTCAACGAAGCGCCGGCTGTAACCATCCTGACTGGGCCGACCCCTACCACACTGCACTAAGCCCCCACCCACCGCCCGATGCGCTGGCGGCCCTCTAATCACCGCCCCGACGGGCGGTAGGGGAAACGTCGCCGGGCACTTCAGCGCAGATTGCTCGCGCCTCGATCGTCCATCAGGGCGGCGTTGACCTCGGCGAATGCCCTGGCACCGTGAGGAACGCCGGGCCGAACCGCGGCCCCGCGGCCCCGTCGCCCCGCTGACCACCGCCGAAAGGCGGCCGCCGCCAAAACAGGGAACGCGCCGCCGTGACAAATCCGCATGGACCATGAGGCACATCGCCCAGCCCGGACGCCACACCGGGTTGCTCCCCGTGCGGCAACGGTGCGGCACGTGGCACAGCAAGCAAGACTCAACGCAAATGCAGAAGGGATACACGCTGAGCACGCGAATGGGCCTGGGGCCGGCGCGGCGTTTCACGGCAGACATCACACAACCGAACCCGGGGAGCCCGCGCCGAGGCGGGTGCTGCTGTCTTATACGAACCGGTGGAAGCATTGACGTACGGCCAAGGTGGCATGCGCCTCTCGTGTCATGGCCGGCGAAGGCCGGCCATCCACGACTTTGCCGCGTGCAACAAGGGAAAGTCGTGGTGGCCGGCCTCCGCCGGCCATGACACGAGGCGCGGTAGGTGCGATCAGATTGAGAGTCAGTCTTTCGGGCGCTTAATATTATCCGCGTGTTTTGCGTGCATCGGCCTGCACCTGCGTAAAACCTTGCTTGCTTCGCCGCGAGCCACTCGACGCTGCCAGTGAGGACACGCACCCTCGCAGCGCGCCGGCAAGAATCCCATGCACCTATTCGGGCCGCCGTCCCGTATGCCCGGGCTTGCAGCGTGGCGGCAGAACCCCATGCATCAGAAGCAGTCGCCCGGCCGGCGCTGCCCACCGTCTCGCCCCGGAGTGCACATGAGACTATGGCGAGACTCGCCCGGGATCGGTCAGGCCGTTATTTAATTTGACAAACACCCCTAACAATCCTATAACTGCCGGGTGCAGCGCGCCACCGCCACTCCCTGTCCTGCCCCGACCCACGATCCCCAACCGGATCCGCCCACCCGGACCATGCCCGCGCGCATCGCCGCAATGCTGCA
>DATHNI010000291.1:0-16192 GCA_035486135.1 Acetobacteraceae bacterium | reverse complement strand
CAAGCAGGGCTCGGCGGGAAACAGTCATGGCAGAATATCCTTCCAGGGGTCAGAGGTCATGGCGCGATCCTGGAATCCTCCGTGGAGGGCATTGCCTCCTGGTGGCCGGGGTGTTTGCACCCGGCGCATGATTATAAGCCGGCAGTCGTGTCATAGCGAGGCACCACGCTCTTCTCGCCCCCTCCCCTTGAGGGAGAGGGCGGGGGGAGGGGTGCGTACATCCAACGCCAGCGGATGTACGAACCCCTCCCCCCCTCAAGGGGAGGGGGAGGAAATTCGCTTTCCACCCCATCATACACCCAGGTACTCGTGCAGCTTGTCCATGCTCGCCTCGAGCATGTGGTTGGGAATCATGTCGATCACCCGCCCGTGCTCTACAACATAGTGCCGGTCCGCCACCGTCTGGGCGAACCGGAAATTCTGCTCTACCAGCAGCACGGTGAAGCCGCGGTTCTTGATCTCGCGGATGGTGCGGCCGATCTGCTGCACGATGACCGGGGCGAGGCCCTCGGTCGGCTCATCCAGCAGCAGCATCTTCGCCCCGGTCCGCAGTATCCTTGCGATCGCCAGCATCTGCTGCTCGCCACCCGAGAGGCGCGTGCCGTGCGCGGTGCGGGCGCGCTCCTTCAGGTTGGGGAACAGCGTGTAGATTTCGGCGATATCCAATCCGCCGGGCGCCACCACCGGCGGCAGCATCAGGTTCTCCGTCACCGACAGCGAGCCGAAGATGCCACGCTCCTCCGGGCAAAAGGCGATGCCATGGCGGGCGACGTGATGCGGCATCATGCCGCCCAGCTCGGCGCCGCGGAACTGGATGCTGCCCTCGCGCCGCGGCACCAGGCCCATGATCGACTTCATCGTGGTGGTCTTGCCGGCGCCGTTGCGGCCAAGCAACGTGACCACCTCCCCCTCGCGCACCTCGAATTCCATGCCGTGCAGGATGTGGCTTTCGCCGTACCAGGCGTTCAGGGCCTTCACCTCAAGCATGTGGCACCTCAAGCATGCGGCGTCCCGAGATAGGCCGCGATCACGTCGGGGTTTTTCGAGACCGTCGCATAGTCGCCTTCGGTCAGCACCCGGCCGCGGGTCAGCACGGTTATGGTGTCGCACAGGCCTTCCACCACCGACAGATTATGTTCCACCATCAGGATAGTGCGGCCCTGGCGCACGCGCTTGACCAGTTCGACGATGCGGTCCACGTCGTCGTGGCCCATGCCGGCGGTGGGCTCGTCGAGCAACATCATCTCGGGATCGAGCGCCATCGTGGTGGCGATCTCCAGCGCCCGCTTCAGTCCGTACGGCAGTTCGGCGACCACGGTGCGGACGTGGTTGGACAGGCCGACATCGAACAGCAGTTCATGCGCGCGATCTTCGTAGACGCTCAGCACACGCTCGGACCGCCAGAAATCGAAGCTGGCACCGCGGGCGCGCTGCAGTGCCAGGCGGACATTTTCGAGCGCGGTGAGATGCGGGAATACCGCGGAGATCTGAAAGCTGCGCACCAGCCCCAGGCGTGCAACCAGGGCCGGTTTCATGCCGGTGATGTCGCGGCCCTTGAACTGGATGGTGCCGCGGGTGGGCGGCAGGAACGCAGTGAGCAAATTGAAGCAGGTGGTCTTGCCGGCGCCGTTAGGGCCGATCAGGGCGTGGATAGTGCCCTGACGCACGCGCAACGATACGTCATCCACGGCCACGAAGCCGGCGAACTCTTTGGTCAAGCCAGTCGTTTCCAGGATGATGTCACTCACCTCCCGGGCGCCTCCCAAGCAGAATTTGATCCCTGTGGGGAGGTGATTTGCATATCGGCGGGCCGGGCGCAAGCTAGGGACGCAGGATTGTTGCGGACTGTCGAAATGGAGGAGAACTCAGGATGAACGCCGAACAGCTTCGTGCGGCGCAGGCGCCGCTGAAACAGGGTTATCGCGAGGCACCGGATACCGCACGCGTCCCCGCCAGGGCCGAGGCGATGCTCGACCCCGACGATGTGGCGTGCAGCGTGGCGGGGTGGCACGGCGAGGTGCGCGCCGGGCTGCATCCCGCGACCGGCGGAGACGGCTCTCTCGCGTGCTCTGCCGATATGCTGCTCCAGGCGCTGGTGGCATGCGCCGGGGTGACGTTGCGCGCGGTGGCGACGGCAATGGGGGTGACGATCCGCCACGGGCGCGTGGTGGCCGAAGGGCACTGGGACGCGCGGGGCACGCTTGGCGTGGACCGCGCGGCGCCGGTCGGGCTGACCGACATCGCGCTGTCGTTCGACGTGGATTGCGACGCCGACCCGGCGAAGTTGGAACGGATGATCGCGACGACCGAGCGATATTGCGTGATTCTACAAACGCTGCGCGCGCCGCCACGGATCTCGCTGGGACAAGCTACAACGTAGCGGACGTACCAACCAGATCACATCCGGCACTGCGATGAGACCAGACGACATCGACGAAATCCACAATCTTCTGTCGTACCTTGTCCACGAATGCTCGTTGCTTGCCTGAACGCGGCTGCCCGTGCCGTTTCCAGACGAGTCGTCGCAAGGTTCTCTGATCTGGCTGGATTTTGGCTTTCCGAGAGGTACGCCAGAGGGCCATCAAAGCGAACTGGTGGCCCTGTTTCGAGTACCCACTATCGGAAAACCGCGAGTCACGCCGCCTGTCATTGCGAGGTGCGCAGCACCGAAGCAATCTCCTGCCTGGCGAGCGTTCCTCAGCTCGTCAGGCACGAGATTGCTTCGGCGTTGCCCACCCCAACAATGACAGGGGGTCGCAGCCGTCGTCTTGCGATTCACTGATTCCGAGCACTGGATGCGTACGATGATGCGGTAGCCGAGAGCGTGAGCCTCGCCGAGGATGTCGTGGTGCGAAGCTCTGCAAGCGGCCATGGGCTGATGCTGCCACGCAGTGAGACCGAGGCGGATGCAGCGCTGATTCGCTGCTCGGTCGAGATCGCATAGCGCATTTTCAAACTGTTGCTCGAATGCGCGAACAAGCACGGCCTGGATCGGCCGCCATATCGGCTGGTGATTGGTCAAGGCCAGATCGAGAAGCCACCGCGATCGCGGGGCTTCGCGTTGGCGGCGGCCTTGTCAGGGCCTGTCGCATCAGACCCGCATCCCTTCGGGGCCAGTGCTGCATGGTGTTGCCTGACGTCGCAAGTACCCTGGGGCGGCTCAGGCTTCCTGGGGTAACGCCCGACTCTCTGTGCGATAAGGATCCGGCCGGACCGGGGTCAATCATCAGTGGGACTGACGTCTGGCAGTCCTGCTTACGCGAGGATTTTGCGGTCACCCATCCCAGACGCTGGAGGGCATCGGCAGGTTGGCGAAGTCGGCCTCGCCCGGCGGACCGTCCGGCGCGATGCCGTTCATGCCCAGCAACATCACCCATTGCCTTGTGTGCTGGCCGACATGCCAGGTGGTGCGCTCCAGGTATTCGTGCAGGATCTGCGGCCCGTAATAGGTCTGCACGGGATCGCGGCCCGACTTGTCTGCCTTGGCGTCCCACCAGGCAGCCAACCTCTGACGGACGCCCGCACCGTACGCTGTGATGTCGGCCGTCGTACGCATCGTGTCGGGCGGCCGCACGGTGAGCTTCTCGTAGGTCAGCTCGGAATCGGCGGCGACTTCCAGGAAGGTCTCGGCGATGCGGAAAACGTGATGGGCCAGCACGCGGTAGCTGCGCGGCCGGTTCGGCACCTCGGTCTCCAGTTTGTCGTCCGGCATTTGCGGGATGATGCGCAGCGCGATGTCAAGGAAGCGTTCCAGGCGCACCACCAGTTGGACCGGCGTAAGCACCGGACCGGCCTTCTCGTTCAGGCCGAGGAACTTCACCACATGG
Organism: Acetobacteraceae bacterium; assembly: GCA_035486135.1. Lineage (GTDB taxonomy): Bacteria > Pseudomonadota > Alphaproteobacteria > Acetobacterales > Acetobacteraceae > JASHVB01. The sequence continues at coordinate 12,365 of DATHNI010000291.1, read as the reverse complement.
GCGATGTTCTGGGCGAAGGTCCACTCGTCGCCGCGCGACAGCACGGGAACCGAACGCGCACCCAGCCGCCGCAGCTCAGCCAGCCCGGCGGCGTCTTCCAGCACATTGATGGATTCGAACTCGATCGCACGGACCGAGAGAAACTCTTTGAGTTTCAGGCAACTGGTTCATCCAGGCTGCCAGAACGCCTTCAGTGTCGCGGACATCGGTTTCCCCATTGGCAATGGACCAGTGTTACTCCGGTGGGGCGGGACGTCAATGGCACCTGTCATTGCGAGCGAAGCGAAGCAATCTCGTGGGGATGTCCCCGGGAGATTGCTTCGCTTCGCTCGCAATGACAGATAGCTGCTGAATGCGTTAATCGGCGCAACGCCGCAGCCTTGGGAGCGAACGCCAATGAGCCAGACCGTCACACGCTACGGACGCATCTCGCCGCCTCGGCCGGAGTGGCTTGCGCGGGCGCTGCCGGAAGATCTCATCGAACCCGACTTGCCGATCATCGACACCCACCATCACCTGTGGCACCGCCCGGGCGTGCCGGGCGCCGGCGATTCCTGGCAGGTTCCGGCGATGCGCTACCTGCTGCACGAATTCCTCGAGGATTGCGGCACCGGCCACAACATCGCCGCCAGTGTGTTCCTGCAATGCCACTCGATGTACCGCGCCGCCGGACCGCGCGAGATGCGGCCGGTCGGCGAGACCGAATTCGTCGCCGGCATCGCCGCGATGAGCGCCAGCGGTGGCTACGGCGAGACGCGCGTGGCGGCCGGCATCGTCGGCTATGCCGACCTGACGAAAGGCGACTGGGTCGAGCCGGTGCTGGAGGCGCATATCCGCGCCGGCGGTGGGCGGTTCCGCGGCGTGCGTCACTCGGGCGGCTGGGACGCCGATCCGATCATCGGCAACAGCGCCCCCGACATGGCGCCGGGATTATACGCGCGGCCGGAGTTCCGCGCCGGGCTGGCGAAACTGTCGGCGCTGGGTTTGTCGCTGGACGCCTGGGTGTTCCATCCGCAGTTGCCCGACGTGATCGATCTCGCGCGCGCATTTCCTGGCACCAACATCATCATGGGACATTGCGGCGGCTTGCTCGGCTACGGGCCGTATGCCGGCAAGCGCGACGAAGTGTTCCGCGCCTGGAAGGCCTCGGTCATCGAACTGGCGAAATGCCCGAACGTGACGATGAAGCTGGGCGGCATGATGATGCGGCTGGCGGCGACCGATTACATGGCTCAGCCGCGGCCGCCGTCGTCGGAGGAACTGGCGGCACTGTGGCGCCCGTATATCGAGACGTGCATCGAGTTGTTCGGCCCGCGGCGCTGCATGTTCGAGAGCAACTTCCCGGTGGAGAAGATGGGCATCGGCTGGGCCGCGCTGTGGAACGCATTCAAACGCCTGGCCAACGGCGCCTCGGCGGAGGAGAAGCAGGCGCTGTTCTCCGGCACCGCGCGACGGGTCTATCGGTTGGATTGAGCAAGAAACGTTGCACCGCGGATGGGCATGCCGTTTGACCTTGCTGCGTGCCCGCCCCTATCGTCGCTCACGTCCCAGGAAAGGCGCGCATCATGAACAGATCCGAGTTCGAAGCCGACTTGCTTCGCGAGGGCTATGAGGTTCGCGAGGGCGAAATCAAACCGAACGTGCATCGCGAGGCGCACACCCACGACTTCGACGCCCGGGTGTTCGTGCTGGACGGATCCATCACCCTGGGGTTCGGTGCCGATCGTTGCGTCTATGGTCCGGGTGACTCATGCATGGTTCCGGCGGGGACGCTGCATGAAGAGCATACGGAGGCAGACGGCGTGCGCTATGTCGCCGGCCGCCGGTCGGCAGCGCAGGCCAACGCCGCCGCGTAACGTTCCCCTGCCGTGCACGGTGCGGGAGAGGATTGGCTTGGCCACCAGAATCGCTGACGCGCGAGATGGCGGTTGCGGCCGCAAGTGTCATTGCGAGTTGGCCATCGGCCGGCGGCGGCCGACCCGCCCTGAATGAAACAGCGGAGCGCGTCGTGCTGAGAGGCTCCCCCTCCCCTTGAGGGAGGGGGTTGGGGGGAGGGGTTCGTACCGCACGAACCCCTCCCCCAACCCCCTCCCTCAAGGGGAGGGGGAGAAGCTTGTTTCTTGTTAGGCGCGTAGCGCCGAAGCAATGACAGGCGGGACCGGCGTTACTCGAGCACCACCGGATCACGCGTTCGGGAGTGGACCGGCAACACCGGCGCGGGGTGTGCCGTCGTTGCGCGAGACACTGTAAATCTCCAACGCATCGGCCTTGGCTTCCAGCTCGTCCGCAAACGCACGTATCGTCGGCGCTGCTTCGTGATGCGCAACGGATCGGGCGAGCGCGCGCACCTGGCGTGCTCGCACCCGCAATCCTTCGGGCGTCATCGTCTGACTGGACGGCGAGTTGACGAAGTGCATTCCGACAATCATTTCCCGGTTATTGCGCCGCAGATTTCTCTTTGAAGAATCATCAGTCAACACACGAATGTGTGGGCCGGCGCCGGGCGCTTCAGACCCTTCCACAGACCCCAGTGTCATGCCGCGCAACCGCCCACGATTCACGACTTTGCCAAGTCGCAACAAGGAAATTCGCAAATGCCGACCGACGCCTGCCGCCAGGCGCCTGACCGGTTGTGCGCGCGACGGGGATCGCAATGACCGCGATGATGCCACCGTCCCGATGAAGCACCAGCCGGCGATCCAGCGATCGACCCGCGCCGCGATGCCGGCCCTGCGCGACGACGCGAGGAAGCCTAATGCAGCAGGCGATGCAGGTGCGGCAGCAACCCGATCACGCCGATTATGATCAGATAGAGCGCAACGATGAAGTTCAGCAGGCGCGGGACGACAAGAATGAGCAATCCGGCGATCAGGGCGACGAGCGGTTGCAGGGTGATCACGTCAATGGTCAGCATCGAATGGCTCCAGGTGGCAAAGGACGGTAATCTGCACCACAGAAAGGCGGTCTGCGCCAGGATGCGACGCGCGAGACCAGTCACATACAGGCCAGGATGATCGCATTCGGTTGCGAATCCGTCACCGGCCGCCGCAACCGTCATGGCCGGGCCGAAATCCCCAGGCGCTTGGCTCGGGGATCACCCGGCGATCGATCGCAGCACGGCGGCTGCATGGATGGCCGGGTCAGGCCTTGCCCCCGGGCGCATGACCCGATGGCCCGCCATGACGCCTGGCGCGGCCGAGGCGAACAGCACCCGGCTGCTCATGGCACCGCGACGCGGCGCGCTCGGCCGCCCGCCAGCGCTCGACCACAGCAAGCTCGCGTTCGGGGCGCTCGGTCAGCACCGGCAAGGCACCGGAATAGATCGCGCCGGTGTTGCCATCGATGCTGATAGGGTCGCCCTCGGCGAGCACTGTCTCGCCGATCCGGCACCGTCGCCGGTCCATGTCGATCTGCAGGCCCGTACAGCCCACCAGGCACACCTTGCCGAGCTGGCGCGCGACCACCGCGGCATGGGCGGTGCGGCTGCCCGCGGCGGTCAGCAATCCGGCGGCACCGGCCAGCCCGGCGATGTCGGCGGTCAGAGTCTCCGGGCGCACCAGGATCGCCGGCGTGCCGTCGCCGGCGAACCGGGCCGCCGCGGCCGCGTCCAGCGCCACCGGCCCGCTCGCCACCCCGACGCAGGCGATCACGGCCTGCGCCAACGCGTCCGGCAGCGGCGGCGCGAGGCGCGTGCGGCCGAGCGACGCCAGATCCAGGCCATCCAGACGCCGCAGCGCTTCGTCGGGCGCGATCAGGCTTTCCGCCGCCATGTCCACCGCCATGCGCAGCGCCGCCAGCGGGGTGCGCTGCGCGCGGCGGGTCTGCAGCAGGAACAGCCTTCCCTCCTGCACAGTGAACTCGAAATCCTGCGCGTCGCGAAACAGCGCCTCCAGCCGGACGCCGACGTCCTCCAGCGCGTGGAAGGTGTCGGGCAATAGCGCACGCAGCCGGTCGTTGTCGGCCAGCGTGCGGCGGCCGGCGACGACGTCCTCGCCCTGGCCATTGTGGCAGAAGTCGAAATACAGGGCCGGCTCGCCCGAGGCGGGATCGCGCGTGAAGCCGACCCCGGCGCCGGAGGTGCCGCCGGCGTTGCCGAACACCATGGTCTGCACCGTCACCGCCGTGCCGGCCGCATCGTCGAGCCCGTTCAACCGGCGCCAGGATACCGCTTTCGGCGCGTCCCAGGACCGGAACACGGCCTCCGCCGCGCCAGCCAACTGCGCCATCGGGTCGGCGGGAAACGGCGCTCCGGCCAACGTCGCGTAGCGTTCCCGCATCGCCGCGGCGAGGCCACGCAGCGCACGGTGGTCGAGGTCACGCTCGGTTTCCACCGCCTCGGCGGCCACTGCCGCGCGCAACACGGCCTCGAACGGTTCCGCCGGCAGGCCGGCCACCACTTCGGCGTAGCCCTGCACCAGCCGGCGGTCGCTGTCCCAGGCCAGCCGCGGATTGCCGGTCAGCCGGATCAACCCTTCGACGCTGCGTGGGTTCAGGCCGATGTCCAGCACCGTCTCCAGCATGCCTGGCATCGACACCGCGGCGCCGGAGCGGACCGCCACCAGCAGCGGCCGGCGCGCCGAGCCGAACTGCAACCCGGTCGCGGCCTCCAGCCGGGCGATCCCCTCCGCCAGGGCTTGCCGCAACGCCGCCGGGTCGGGTGGCGCGCGACACCAGGAGGTCGGCAGCACGAAGCCGGGCGGCACCGGCAACCCCGCCTGCGCCAGCAGCATCAGGTTCCACGCCTTGTTGCCGACGGCGGCGGCGCCGCCGGCCGGCAGCGCCTCGCCCGGCAGGATGAAGCAGAGACCAGTATCAGCCACCCAGCACCTCCCCCAGCAGATGGTCGCGCAGCATCCGGCCGGCGTGTTGCAACGCGTCCGTCGCGTCCTCCAGCTTGGCGCCGATCGCGGTGGAGAGATGCAACTGGCGGAAATCCGCCGCTTGCCGCACCGCGGTTGCGGTCAGTGTGCGTTCGGCATCATCCGCCGCATGCTCCAGGGCGGCGATGCGGTCGATCGCCACCAGGAAGTCGTCGGCGTCCTCGGCGGTGCTGCGATCTTCGGCGTGGACCGCATGCAGCAGGGCCTTCAGCCACTCCTGCGCAGCCTCCAGCGCCAGCGCGGCCAGCGCCTGCAATTGCTCTGCGACCGGCGTGGCGGCGCAGACTTCGGCCAGCAGTGCCAGCAGGAAGACGGCATCCTCCAGCTCGTCCGCCGCATCGTCGGCGGCGTGCAGCAATGGACCGAACACCGCGTAGTCGGGCCGGCGGCGCACCGCCTCGAACACCTGGGCGACCAATCGGTCGGCGTCGTGTTCGAAGCCCCGGGCACGCTTCTGCATGTGCCGGCCGGCATCCTTCGCGCCGAGTGCCAGCACGCCGTCACGCACCAGGCTGGCCAGCTCGAAGATCAGTCCCGCATGGTCGGCGGCGACGCGCAACAGCCGGCGCCGCTCGTTGCTGAAGTGCCGGCCCAGTTCGGCACGGATGCGGTCGCGCAGCAGCGAGGGCGAGCGGTGCGCGGTCAGGCAGTCGGTCGCCGAGCGCAGCACGAAGCGCAGGAATTGCTCGGTTTCCGCCACACCCAGCACGTCGCACAGCCGGTCGCCGAAATGCACCGCGGAGCCGTCGGCCGCCTCGATCGCCTGGTTGATCAGCCGCGCCCCGCCGAGTTCGAGGAAGCCGCGATGCCCGACCTCCTGCGCCGCGGCCCAGTGCAGCAAGGCGAGGCGCGGGGCGCTGGGCAGGAAGGCGCGAAGCTGCTTACGGGCGCGGTTCCAGTCGATCAGGAACACCAGGCGGGAGCCGAGGAATTGCAACGCGTCGTGCAACGCCGCCTCGTCCGCCGCGTCGATCCGGCCGGTGGTGAGGTGGAAGGCGGAGCCGCCGGCGATCTGGCCCGGCCGCGTGGTCTCCCAGACCGGCGATTTGGCCGCCAGCATGTCCTGGAAGAAGCACAGCCGCTCCTCGTGCACGTCGGTGTAGGTGACGCGGATGGTCAAAGCCTCGACATGGATCACCACGACATGCGCGTCGGTGGTGCCGATGTCATTCTGGAGCACCAGTTTTTCCCCGCAGCGCGTGGCGGTGGTGCCGAGGCCCGGGTGGTCGAATTTCAGCCGCGCGGTGCGGTTGAGGCCGGCCATGAACGCGGCGACGCGCGGGCGATCTTCGTCGGCCAGGCCGTAGGCGGCGGCGCCGTCGATGGTTTCCTCGGCGAGCCCGGCCTGGAGCGCGTTCAGTTGCTTGTGCAGGTCCATGACCAGCCGGTGCAGGCTGTCGCTGCCGGACGGCGGCGTGGCCGTGCTCATGGCAGCGAGGGTCGCGGCGTCCAGCATGTCACCGGTGGCCGGCGGCATGGCGGCCAGCGCGGCGGCAAGGCGCGCGGCGAACGGGGCGATGCCGGCGTCCAGCACGGGTGCGGCCATGGTGTCGAGGTCCTGGGCGATGCGGCCGAGGACCTTGCCGGCGCCCGGCATGTGGTACGCAGAACCCTGGCGCTGCGCGGCGATGGTGAACGCGTCAAGCGAGGGTTCGTCGATGCCGCAGGCAATCCGCTCGCGCTTCAGGCTGGCGGGCGGCTGCGCTGGCTGGTCGGCGTGCGCGGCGGCCATCTGCAGCAGGGTGAGCAAGTACTTGACCCGGTCATTGGCTGACAGGGCCGCATTGACGGCGGCCGAGCGGCTCAGCCCAGTCTCACCGATCGCGGCCAGCACCTCGGCTTTCATCGATCCCTCCGGCATGACGGGCCGGAGTGAAGCGCGTTGCGGGTGTGGCGGCCTTGATGTGGGTCAAGCGATCAGGGTGCCGGGCGTATTGTCATACGATGGTAGTGGACGTCGCGCCGCCGGGGACGTGTCCGGACCTGCGGCCTGGCAGCACCCAGCGACGTACCGCTCAAACGCGACGATCCTGGCCGTCACCCTGTCCTGTTGCACTGGCGCCTCCACTGGCACCTGCACTGGCACGTCCACTGGCACCTCGCGGCATTTCAGGGCAGACCCTGGCACAGACCCTTCGCCCGCGGCCGCGGCGCGAGCCTGACCTGATAGACCAATTTCCATAGTTTGCCGGTGACGAACATCCGGTCCGTGGCGGCATCGTAGGCGATGCCGTTCGGCACGTTGTCGGCCGGGTGCTCTGCCGTCACGTCCGGCAGATCGGACAGATCGATCAGTCCCACGACCTCGCCGGCGGCCGGATCGATCCTGACGATCACATTGGTCAGCCAGACATTCGCGTAGATCTCGCCGTTGATCCATTCCAGCTCGTTGATGTTCCGGATCGGGCGGCCATCGCAGGTGACATGGATGCGGCCGATCTCGCCCAGGCTATCCGGATCGAGGAAGCGCAGATCGCTGGTCCCGTCACTCATGATCAGGCGGTGGCCGTCCTGGGTCAGCGCCCACCCTTCGCCGGCGTAATGAAAATTCGAGCGCGGCCGCAGGGTGGCCAGGTCGTACACAAAGCCGATGTGACTCTTCCAGGTCAGTTCGATCAGCTTGTCCTGCCAGATGACGATACCCTCGCCGAAGTAGCGCGGATCGATATCCCGATGCTGTACGACTTCCCCGGTCTCCAGCAGCACTTTGCGGATCGAGGACTGTCCGGCCAGGCCGGTGCTCTCATACAAAAATCCATCCTGGTACAGCAGGCCTTCGGTAAAGGCCCCCGCGTCATGCGGATACGTCCTGAGCACCACGGCGGTATATTCGGGAACCGCGGCGGCAGTCGGTGCGATCCATGCGGCTGCCACGATCAGGCCGGCCAGGCAGACCAATCTCATTCCCACTGCGCCCTGCTCCGGCCGCTCGCCAGCCCTTGTTTTGAGTCATCGCCGAGTATCTTAGCCAGTACCCAGAATCAGTGAAGCGCGATACGACGGTTGCGGCCGGCCCCTGTCATGCTCCACCGATGGCGCGTACTAGGTGTCATGGCGGGCGAAAAACGACAACCCAGGACTTTTTGTCTACCCGAAGAAGTCGAATCTGGCCGGGTTTTGATGATGGCGCGCGCGGCCTTGGGCGTGGCGCGGCAAAGCAAGCGTTTGAAACACAGATTTCACAGATTTCACAGATTAAGGCACAGATTAAACGAATTGCTGGCGACGATGCCGTTCAACGCGGCAGAGACAATCCAGCGGCCTGCCGTAGTAAAGTGTGCTGCGGGTGAGCGCGGCCCCCCAGCGGGGCATCTGGCTTGCTGCCGGGACAAAGCACGAAAGCACGGTCAAACGCGTCCACCGACGCATGGGGAGTCAGCGGTGGGCGCCGGGCGGCCGGACCCGCCTCCAGACTTGTCTCTGTTGCCGGCAGGTGGGATTGCGGTTCGCCTGCCAACCCTGATGCCGGAGGACCGCGATGCGAAGTGCCCTCTTTTCAGTAGCGGCTTTGCTCGCGTTCGGGGGTTGCGCCGCTGAATCCCCCGAGGCGCCTCTCTCCCCCGCCGTTGCGCCATCGCTCACAACGCCTGAACTGTATCACGTGCCGGATTTCGCGCGCGTTCCATACGAGCCGTTTGCCCGAGCGAACGCGGTGGCGATCGCCATGACCGAATGGCGCGCGTTCGGTCAGCTCGTCGATGACGATCCACCGCTTACACGCCCCCCGCTATCACCTGAGCAGATGCCCGATCGAATGCCCGGGTTGTGGCAGCGCGTTGGCGTGTATTGGTGGCTGGGCCAGAACGCCGACCGGGTGGAGGATGCATGGACCGGCAAGCACGACGCAGACGGGGATGAGTTCGATGCCAAGCGGGCCGATTATTTCGCATGGTCGGCCGCATTCATTTGCTATGTGATGCGCTTAGCCGGTGCGGGCGATCACTTTCCATATGCGGCATCACACTACGTCTATATCAACGCCGCTGCGCGCCAGGCCCTGGGTCGCGAGCAAGGTTGGGTGATTACGGCGCGGCGCCCCAAAGACTACGGGCCTGCGCTCGGCGACATCATCTGCGCCATCCGTGACCGGGCCAGGCGCGTGCGTTTCGACCGGCTGCCGATGCGCGCATTTCCGGCGCATTGCGACATCGTGGTGGCGAGCGCCCCGAATGAACTGAGCGTGGTGGGGGGTAATGTGGATGCCGCGGTTACGATGAAGCACGTGCCGATTGCTTCGGACGGCCGCATCACCGCGCCAGACGGTAGCGTTCTGGACACCCGCTATGACTGGTTCGTCGTGCTCCAGGTGCAGTATGCGCGATAGAAGGCAGCGCGCGCTGGCGCGTGGTTACCGAGCCGCTTTGAAAAGCGGTCCGCTGGAGGCGTGTGCGGAACTACTCCTGCTTTTCGGGATCGTAGTCCAACAGTTCCGGTCGGTATTCGAAGTGCATCGTGTCGAAATGCGCCCACCGTCCACCCCAAATGAAGCCATGTCGTTCGAAGACCGCCACTATTCCCGATGGGATTCGGTTGATATAGGGAGCCAGGCCACCCGCGGGCCGACGCCATAGCCAGTAGTCCGAATAGGCCGGGTTGATGTCGATCGCTGCGCCCCAGGCGTGCATGCTCGTCTGACCCGTGTCAGCGACCGCACGGCAGGTGTAGGTCCCCCCCAGCGGATAGAGATATTTCTTGTCGTCGGCCGGCAGCTTATCAAGCTCGCGGGAGACCGCGGCCAGCCGCCTGTTCACCCCGTTGACCGAGGTGATGCTGACAGCGTGTCCCCAGGTCGTCGGCAGCCAGACCACAGGCACCAGCTTCGGCGCGACCTCGGCCGCCCTGCAATCCCCATACATCTTGTCGAAAAACGCACGGTTGCGAATGCGGCCGGGATCTTGCTGTGGCGCCGGCAGCAGTCCTGCGCCCGCCGGATAGGTCAACCTCAATTGATCTTGAATTGAGCCCTGTCGAAGTTGGCTTTGCGGGCTCTTGTCAGGCCGCCCGTCTCCAACAGGCATGCGCGTGCCATCGCGCCAGATCAGTTCGGAGCCGTCGAAGCCTGCAAGGGCGTCTGGATAGGCACGAACAAGGTCCTGCACAGACGCCGCAACGGCCTTGGCCGGCACCCCGAAAAGCAGCAGAATTGTTGCCGCGCAACTTATACCTGACCGCGTCATCATTGACATTCGAACGACGGCCTGAACGTCATGCCGGCGAAGGTCGGCATCCACGACTTCTCCCGTACGGCGCGTTGCGAAGTCGTGGATGGCGGGCCTTCGCCCGCCATGACGGGGCGCGCGGCCGACGAGTCAGACATTACGTGGTCTGGTATTATCCACACAACGCTTCTCACGCTGCCGCACCGGTGATCAGGTCACCAACCCGGCGGCGCAATTCCACGATGCCGGTCTCCCGGTGGCGCGTCGGATGCACACGGTTCGTCAGAAGTGCCCAGGCGATTCCGCGCCGGAAATCGATCCACAATCCGGTGCCGGTGAAGCCCGTATGACCGATGGTTTCATCAGAACACATATCGCCGCCGGACCATCCGTCATGTCGCGCATCCCAACCCAGCGTGCGCGTAGCGGACTGCCTCGTACGGATTCCGGCCAGGCCCGGCTCGACACCCCGCAGCAGGCCCAGCGCGGCATCGAGCACACCGTCGATCGTGCCGAATAGTCCAGCATGGCCAGCGGCGCCGCCCAGCGCAAACGCATTCTCATCATGCACTTCGCCGCGCATCACGCGGCCCCGCCAGGTGCAGTGCTCGGTTGCGGCGGTTTCGGCCGGGTCCGGGTGAAACGTCAGTCCGGGCGGCAACGATTGCTCGCCAATCGAGCACCCGGTCAGCCGCTCGGCAGCGATGCCGAGCAGCATGAAATTGATGTCGGAGTAGACCGGCGGTCCCGCCTGCCAGACCCGCTGAAGGATGAAGGCGCGCAACGTCGCCGGGTCCTGACCATATGTGTAGAGCGGCTCGACTGCCGGGAGGTGAGTCTGGTGACTGAGGCATTGCCGGAATGTCAGATGACGCTCCGCTGCTTCTCGATCGTATTGCCGCAGATCGGGGATCGCGACGGTCAGTTTGTCATCCAGCGCCATGCGTCCGTGCTGCACCAACCGCAGGATCGTGGGCGTCGTGAACAGAACCTTGGTAAGAGACGCGAGGTCGAACCATGTGCCGCGCCGCATTGGTACGGATTGCGGTTCGCACTGTGCCTGACCGAGAGCCTCGACCGCGCGATCGCCCGATATCGTTACGGTTCCTAGAACAGCGCCGGGGATGTGGCCGACGACGGCTTGAGCAACGGGGTCAATGGCGGCGGCAAGAATTTCGACTGCGCGCACGGGTCCGAACTCTATCCAGCGACAGTGGTTGAGCGTCGTCCTATATACCCGCGTTGGAAGGTGATGCCTATTGCCGCCTCACTATCAGCCCAAGCGTCCACATTTGAGCGCGGTATGTCTTGCGAAGGCGCGGACCGCGAAGCGCTCGCGATGTCGGCGACCGTGCATTGCAAGGGCGCATGCGACGTATCATCGCCGGACCATAAGACCGAAACCGGTAGCGGAGCCCCAACGTCGATCGTGGCCCAAGCGCCCACCGCGAGGCACGTCAAGGGAATGTCTGCTCTGGATCGAGAGCCGGCGCTGAAACCATCCTCCAGACCTCCCCTCCCCTTGCGCTCCCCGCCCGCCTGACGCCTCATGCCGCCACCAACCAGCCCGAGGGGGACCGAGGAAAATGCCTGACGAAGCCAGCCACCTGCACGAACCCGGCGGCGACTTTCAGTGCCTGCACGAGTTCATCCCCGCCGCGCGCGCGAAACTCTCGAACCACATCTGGGGCTACCTGGTCGGCGCCGCCGAGAGTGAGACGACGATGCGGCGCAACCGCCATGCGCTGGACTGCATCGCGCTGCGCCCGCGGGTGTGCCGCGACGTATCGCAGATCGACATGTCCACCACGCTGTTCGGCCGCAAGTGGCGCATGCCGGTGGCGCTGGCGCCGGTCGGCTCGCTGGAGTCGTTCCATCCGGGCGGCGCCGCCACCGCCGGCAGCGCGGCCTCGGAATTCGGCATCCCGATCACCGTCAGCTCGGTGACACATCCCGGGCTGGAGGAAACCGCCGCCGCCACGCCCGGGCCAAAGATCTTCCAGCTCTACGTGCGCGGCGACAACGCCTGGTGCGATGACGTGGCGAAGCGCGCGGTCGCCGCCGGCTACGACGCGTTCGCCATCACGGTGGACACCGCCGCCTATTCGCGCCGCGAGCGCGATATCGCCGGACGGTTCGTCAAGCCGTGGCGCACCGCCGCCACCGGGCACAATTTCCAGGCCGGCTTCACGTGGGACAACGTCAAGCACTTCAAGGACCACCACAGCATCCCGCTGATCCTGAAGGGCATCGCCACCGCGGAAGACGCCGCGCTGGCCTGCGAGCATGGCGTGGACTGCGTCTATGTGTCGAACCACGGCGGGCG
>DATHNI010000290.1:0-5609 GCA_035486135.1 Acetobacteraceae bacterium | reverse complement strand
CCGTCATGCCAACGACAAGCCTGGCGTGAGCGAAGGCCGGAGCCGGGATCGGCCGACCCGCCCTGAATGAAACTGGCGAGTCGTCGCGCGAAGGATACTCCCCCTCCCCTTGAGGGCTTGGGCCGCGAAGCGGACCAAGGTTGGGGGGAGGGGTCCGTGCCCACACGAACCCCTCCCCCCAACCCCCCTCCCTCAAGGGGAGGGGGAGTATCCTTCGCGCGACGACCTCGCCAGTTTCATTCAGGGCGGGTCGGCCGATCCCGGCTCCGGCCTTCGCTCACGCCAGGCTTGTCGTTGGCATGACGGAGACGGCGCTGTCGGATCACCACCCATGGCAACGCCTGGGATCAGTGCAGGCTGCGGCTGGTTTCCTGTGCGGCGAACGCGCCAACCAGATAAACGATCGAGATCCCAACAAGAAAGATGGCCAGCACCGTCGGCAGGCTCTGCGTCGTAGGAGCGGCGAGCGACACCACGGCGGGCATGATCCCGCCAATGGCAAAGCCGATATTCCAGGACAGCCCGGTGCCGGTCGAACGCACCGCCGTCGGGAACCGCTCATTGAAGAAAATCAGCAATGGTGCGTAGCCGCCACTGTTCAGCACGGTCAGCAGCACCGTGTAGGCCGCGATCAGTACCAGGTTGCTCGACGCAGCGGCCATGGCGATCATGCCGAACGGCAGCACCACCAGCCGCAACAAGCCGAGGACAATGAAGCTGCGCCGCCGGCCATAGATGGTGCTGAGATGGCCGATCGAGACGGCGGCCACCGTCGCCACCACACCGCTGGCGATCAGCATCACCGAGGCGCTCCGGTTTGGAATCCGGTTCACCAGCTTCAGGAAGGTCGGCAGGAAGCCGATGGTCAGGTAGTTGCCGGCGCCACCCCCGGTGCTCAGCATGATGTTGACCAGCACGGTCGCGCGATATTCCCGCGAGAACAACGTGCGGACCGGGGTGTGGACCGGCATGGGCTCCCCGCGCGCCGCCTGCGCCCGCTTCAGGCTCGCCCAGATCGGCGATTCCTCCAGCCGGCTGAAGATGAACACACCCAGGAACGCGCTGATGATTCCGGAGAAGAACATGCAGCGCCAGCCCCACACCGCGAACTGGTCGCCGGGGAACAACTCGGACATCACCAGGTAAACCACCGAGGCGATCAGGCCGCCGAGGCCGCCCCCTCCCCCGCCGATCAGTCCGGACATTGCGCCGCGCCATTTCGGGGGCACCGATTCCGTGCCCATGGTGTGTGTCGAGGCAACCACGCCGCCGACGAAAATTCCCTGCACCAGCCTCAGGAGAAGGAAGATGATTGGGGCGGCGATGCCGATCTGGCGGATCGTCGGCAGGGCTCCGAACAGCGCGGTGCTGACGCCCACGCCGATCACCGCGACGATCATCGCTCCCTTGCGTCCGTGCCGGTCGGCGTAGGACCCGAACAGCGCCGAGCCGACCGGGCGCATCAGCAGGGTGACCGCGAAGGAGGCATAGACGGCAGCCAGCGACAGGGTCGCGACATTCGACGGAAAGAACAATTGCCCGACGATCGGCGCGACGTAGAGCAAGATGAACAGGTCGAACAGGTCGAGCGCCCAGCCGAGCCCGGATGCGATCACGGCTGTCAGGATTTGCCGGCGGCTGACGCCGTCGAAAGCCGTGTCGTCGGTGATTGCGGACATGCTGTATCGATACCTCTCCCGCTGGGCGGGCGAGGTCAAGACGCGTGGCGTCGCGCGTCAAGGCCGCTCCGGTCGAATTCAAGGCGGTCAAGGCTCGCGCTCTTTGCCACCCTGCGCGTTGGCAACGGTGTTGGGCGCCTATTGGCACAAACCTGCCGGATCGGCCCGGATCGGCGCAAACAGCGCGCCGCGCCATGCCGACGCGGCCGGTCTGTTTCGTCACTACCCCGTGCGGCGGCGCCTCAGGCGGGCTGCGATTCGAGCGCTTCCCCGATCTGCAGCAGCCGAGCCAGCGCCAGGCGCGGCTGTACCAGGTCCGCCAGCGTGTAGCCGTCGAGGGCCGCGAGAAACGCGCGCAGCGCCTGCTCCACCGCGTTGGCCAGCACGCACTCGGGCTTGATCACGCACGCCCCCTCGGTCCCGAAGCAGGGCATCATCTCCAGATCCGCTTCGGATCGGCGAACCACGGCGCCGACGTTGATCTCGACGGCGGGACGCGCCAGCCGCAATCCGCCGCGCTGGCCGCGCACCGTCACCACATCGCCGGACAGCGCGAGCTGGTGAACCACCTTCATCAGGTGGTTGTTGGAGATCTTGTACGCCCCGGCGATGTCGGCGATGGTCACCAGCGTATCCGGACGCAGCGCAAGGTAGATCAGGGTCCGCAACGTGTAGTCGGTGAACACTGTCAGCCGCATTTGCGTCCCCTGTTTCCCGTCCATTCGCTCATTGGTGATAGCGATCGGTCGCCTGTGGGCTTTGTCCCCGGCGCGATCCCAGCGAAGCGCTGGCGCCCCGTCACCGGCCTCACCTCACCGCCCGCGTGACGAGTCCGCAGAACTCCGTCACGGCGGACCCGGGCAAGGAGCGCATCCGCCCGAGGGATAACGCCAGAAAAAGACGGCGCAGGCATTCTCATGCACGCTGTTTTACACGCGCAACTTAGGCGCGCCAAGAACAGTCATGAGATATGCTATATATATCTGAAATACTGCAATACTAACCCTTTTGGCGGAAAGGGCCCCCGGCAACCATACTCATTTCAGATGAGCAGCTATGTCCTGCACCACTGCTTCGAACATCGCCGTCGTCAGCCGGCCGGTGTTTGTGTTGAGCCGCGACACGTGGTAACTATCTGTCAACAACAGGTTTTTTGGCAGCGCGTGCAGCGCGCCGTGCTGGAACCGCGCGTGGCTCGCGCGTAGTCCGCTCGCGCGTAGCACCGCGGCGTGCGCCACGCCGCCCAGCGCCAGCACGCAGGCGAGTCGCGGCATGGCGGCCATCTCGGCGGCGAGAAAGTGGTTGCAGGTGGCGATCTCCAGCGGCTTCGGCAGGTTTCCCGGCGGTACGCAGCGCACGGCGTTGGTCACCCGTGTGTCCACCAGGATCAGCCCGTCTCCCGGGTCCGCCCGGTAGTCCCCCCGGGCGAGCCCGAATCGCAGCAGCGTCTGGTAGAGCAGGGTGCCGGCGAAGTCTCCGGTGAAGGGGCGGCCGGTGCGGTTGGCGCCGCGTACGCCGGGGGCAAGGCCGACCACCAGCAAACGCGCGTCGAGTGCCCCGAAACTCGGCACCGGCGCGTTGAACCACGCCGGATTGGCATCGCGATTCGCCGTCCGGTAGCCGGCCAGGCGCGGGCACAGTACGCAATCCCGGCCCGGGGTCGGCGGCGCGGTCACAGCACGCAATCTCGGCCGCGGGCTGGTGGCGTGGTCACAGCACGCAATCCCGGCCGCGGGCTGGTGGCGTGGTCACGATCGCCGCCGGGGTTCTGCTGGCGCCGGGGTTCCGTCGCCGCCGTCGTCGCGCCGGGAATCGGTTGATCCGGCCCAAATGGTCACCACGTCACAGTTGCGGCGGCGGCCACGGGGGCAGATCGCCACGCTTGCGTGACAGACCCTTGCGACGCGATGGTCGCACCAGGACGGCACTAGGGCAGCCATAGCCGGCACGATAACGTGCGTCACGGCAGGCACGACGATGAGGGTCACGGCGGCAGCGCGACGGCGAGGGTCAGTGCAGGCGTGGCGACGAGGGTCACGGCAGGCGCAATAACGTGCGTCACGGCAGAGCGGCAGCGGCCTGAAGCTGGTCAGTCGCAGGCGCAGCCGGGGGTGGGGCCGTCCTCGGCACGAACCACGTGGTGGTCGATCCATTCGGCGACCAGCCGGCGCGCTTCGCTGATCGAGGCCTCCGGATGGTGGATGCGGTAGAGTGACGTGCAGGCCTGAAACGCGGCGAGATCGTCCGAACCGATCTGCCGGAGTTCGCGATAGGCGGTGACGACTGCACGCTCGCAGCTTCGCGCGATGCGGCTGAACTCCTGGCCCATCTTGCCTGACGCTCCTCAATTGCGAATGATTCGCAAATCACGGGCAATAATACGGATGAGTTGGCTCGGTAGCAATACGGGGAAATTCGTACCTTGCGGCATTCGGGCTTCCATGCCACCGCGCATGCGATCAGGCTGTGCAGCCTGATCCGGGAGGCCCGCATCGTCTGTGCGGATTGCGGGAGTCCGGTTTTTCACAAAGTGCAGGAAGTCGGGCCAAGGTTCACAACGAAGTTTCCCTGATCCGTGGCTCGCCTCGATCCGTGCGAACGCCGGCCTCGTAGGGGCCGCTCGGGAACAATCGAATCAATTGGGCGGGTCACAGTTCCCTGTGTCATGGCCGGGCTTGGCCCGGCCACCCACGACTATGCTGCTGGCGCCACGAGAAGACGTGGTGGCCGGCCCAAGCCCGGCCATGACACAGGGCTTGCGGTGTGGCTGGTTGAAACAGTTATCTTGCTCCGGCCGCTTCGTGAATCCTTTGCTTCGGCTTCCTTTGGCTTTGTGAGAAACTTGCGCTGCCGCGGCCGGCACGAACGGCACGAGTAACCCCCCGGCACGTGTCTGCCGCCGGCTTCCTACCCGAACCGGCCGACCACCTCGAGCACCGCCGTGCCATAGCGCTGCAGCTTGGAGGCGCCGACGCCCTTGATCTGCCCCAGCTCATCCAGGTTCGCCGGGCATACCGCCGCCACTTCACGCAGCGTCGTATCGTGGAAGATCACGTAGGGCGGCACCGATTGCGCCTTCGCCTCCGCTGCGCGCCAGGCACGCAGCGCCTCGAACAGGCTCTCGGCCGCCGGTTCGGCCGCGGCCGCAACGCCGGCGGCACCGCCACCGGCAACGCCGGCAGAACCACCGCGCCGCCGCTCCGGCCGCTCCACCTCGCGCGACCGCCGAGGCGCATCCTGGCGCAGCATCACGCGTATCTCGCCACGCAGGACAGGGCGCGCCTTGTCCTGCACGAGAAACAGCCCGCCATGTCCCGCGGTGTCCACGTCGAGAGCACCAATCGCGATCAACTGACGGATCAGCCCGCGCCAGAACGGCGCTGCGTGGTCGGCACCCACACCGAAGGTCGGCAGTTGATCGTGGCGGTGCCGCAACACCGCTTCCGTCGCCTCACCGCGCAGCACGGCAATGATGTGCAACGCGCCGAAGATCTGGTCGGTGCGATACACCGCCGACAACACCTTCTGCGCCTCGACCGTGGCATCCAGCGTAATCGGCGGCGCATCGCAATTATCGCAATGACCGCAATCGCCGGCGAACTCCTCGCCGAAGCAGGACAGCAAAGCGCGCGTGCGGCAGGTCACCGCTTCGGTCAGCGCGACGATCTCTTCCAGCTTGGTGCGCATCACCCGCTTCTGCGCGTCGGGAGCAGCGGACTGCGCCAGCCAGTGCCGCGCCTGGGCGACGTCCTGGCCGCCGAACAGCAGCAGCGTTTCGGCCGGGTCGCCGTCGCGGCCGGCGCGGCCGATCTGCTGGTACCAGGCCTCCGGACTGTCCGGCATGTCCAGATGCACGACGAACCGGACATCCGGCCGGTCCACGCCCATGCCGAACGCGATCGTTGCGACGACGATCACCGGCTCGCCGGA
>DATHNI010000289.1:0-2183 GCA_035486135.1 Acetobacteraceae bacterium | reverse complement strand
CACCGCGTGCTGGACAACAGCACGAAGGAGATCGTGAACACGGCCAAGCGCACGGGTGCACGGGTCCGCGGCCCAATCCCGCTGCCCACCCATATCGAACGCTTCACCGTCAACCGCTCGCCGCACGTCGATAAGAAAAGCCGCGAGCAATTCGAAATTCGTACGCATCGGCGGCTGCTGGACATCGTGGAGCCGACGCCGCAGACGGTGGATGCGCTGATGAAACTCGACCTCGCCGCCGGCGTGGACGTTGAGATCAAGATCTAAAGCCATGGCCAACACCATGATCCCTTTGCGCACCGGATTGCTGGCGAAAAAGCTCGGGATGACCCGGGTGTTCAAGGATGACGGCACGCACGTGCCGGTCACCGTGTTGCATCTCGACGGGCTGCAGGTCGTTGCCGCGCGGACCCAGGAGACCGACGGCTATACCGCCGTGCAGATCGGCTGGGGCACGGCCAAGGTGAAGAACGTGTCGAAGCCGAACCGCGGGCACTTCGCCAAGGCGAAGGTCGAGCCGAAGCTGAAGATGGTGGAGTTCCGCGTCGCACCCGACGCGGTGCTGGAGCCAGGCGCCACGCTGTCGGCCGCGCATTTCGCGGTGGGGCAGAAGGTGGATGTCTGCGGCACGTCCAAGGGCAAGGGCTTTGCTGGCGGCATGAAGCGCTGGAACTTCTCCGGTTTGGAAGCCAGCCACGGCGTGTCGATCAGCCATCGCAGCCTGGGCTCCACCGGCAACCGGCAGGATCCCGGCAAGACTTTCAAGAACAAGAAAATGGCCGGCCATTTGGGCGTCGATCGCATCACCACGTTGAACCTCGAAGTGGCGGCGGTCGATGCGGACAAGGGCCTGTTGATGATCAAGGGCGCCGTTCCCGGCGCGCGGGGCGGCTATGTGCTGGTGCGCGACGCGGTCAAGCGTGCGCGGCCGGCGGATGCGCCGTATCCCGCCGCGTTGGTCGAAGCGGCAGCGGCGAGCTGAGGGCAAGGTCGATGCAGGTCGAAATCACCACCCTGGACAAGGCCAGCGCCGGCAACGCCGAGTTGCCGGATGAGCTGTTCGGCGCACGGCCGCGTCCCGACATCATGGCGCGCGTGGTGCACTGGCAGTTGGCCAAGCGCCGCGCCGGCACGCACAGCACCAAGGGGCTGAGCGAGGTGTCCGGCACCACGAAAAAGCCGTATCGCCAGAAGGGCACCGGCAATGCGCGCCAGGGCAGCCTGCGCGCACCGCAGTTCCGCGGCGGTGGCATCGTGCACGGTCCGGTGCCGCATTCGCACGAGTACAGCCTGAACAAGAAGGTGCGGCGGCTGGGGCTGATCTCCGCGCTGTCGCAGAAGCAGGCCGACGGCAAGCTGGTGGTGCTGGACACCGTTGCCGGCACCACCAAGACCTCGGAGTTGGCGAAGAAGCTGAGGGCGCTGGGCTGGCGCTCGGCGCTGATCGTCGATGGCACGGTGGACGACGGGTTCCTGCTCGCCAGCCGCAATATTCCGGGCATCGACGTGCTGCCGACGGTGGGCGCCAACGTCTATGACATCCTGCGCCACGACATGCTGGTGGTCACCACCGCCGGCGTCGAAGGGTTGAAGGCGCGGCTCAACGGAACGCACGTCGCGGCCAATGATGATGCGGCGCCGAACGGCGCGGCGGCGGAAGCGACATCCGAGGCTGATGCGTCACCTGAACTGGGCGTCTCACCCGGCGACGACACGGCGCAGGCAGGCGACACGGCCGGTGAAGGAGACGCGGCATGAGCGAGACGCAAACCGCCGCGAAGCCGCGCAAGCCGACACTGACGCGTGAGGCGATGTACGCGCTGATCCGCAACCCGATCGTCACCGAGAAATCGACCGCGGTGTCGGTGCATAATCAGGTGATGTTCCGCGTCGCGCTGAACGCCACGAAGCCGCAGATCAAGGAAGCGGTGGAGGGGTTGTTCGGCGTCAAGGTCGTGGCGGTGAACACGCTGGTGCAGAAGGGCAAGACCAAGCGGTTCAAGGGCCGGCCCGGCAAGCGCTCGGACGTCAAGAAGGCGTTCGTCCAGCTCGCCCAGGGGCAGGAAATCGATTTTACCGCCGGGCTCACGTAAGGCGCGGGGGAAGACGGGAACATGGCACTCAGGCAATTCAAACCGGTCACTGCGAGCCTGCGCGGCACGGTGCTGATCGACCGTTCCGAG
>DATHNI010000288.1:0-17067 GCA_035486135.1 Acetobacteraceae bacterium | reverse complement strand
ATGATGCCGGCGAAGCCGACATAACCGCTCTGCACCGGCACGCCGCCACCGGCCGGCACATTGCCCTGCGGATCGGAAAACAGCGTCAGGCCCTGCGTCGAAAAACGGCTGGCCAGGTTTTGCGAGAACTCGTCCAGCTCGCCCTGGTAGGTCGGCAGCGTGGTATCGCGCAGTGCGATGTTGGCGCCGAGCTCGCCGCCGGTGAGTTGCGATGTGACATCCACCCCGTCCACGGTGATTGGCGGAATGCCGCCGCCCGGATAGGTGGTGCCCGGCAGCACGTTCGCACCGGTGGTGGTAAGCGGATCGGGCGTCCCGTCGGCCGGCAGCGCCAGTCCGCCGGCGGTGGTGATCAACATGTTGCCGCTCGCCTGCACCAGCGTTTGGACGTCCACCACCTGTCCCAACCGCTGCACCGCCGCGTCGCGCTGGTTCTGCAGATCGGCCGTGCTCTGGCCGCCGGATTGCAGCGTCACGATCTGCGCGTTCAACTGGCTGATCGTGCTCAGGGCCGTGTTGATCGTGCCGACCTCGCTGACGATGCTGTTCTGTGCCGACTGGCGCTGCGTCGTATAGGTGTTGGACAGCGCGTTGATCGTGGTTGCCAGGGTGCTTGCGCCGGAAACCACCGCTGCCTGCTGCGTCTGGTTGGACGGATCGTTGAGCAAGGTGGAGAACTGGTCCTGCAGGACGCCGAGTTGGCTGGCGATATCGCCGCCCTGGCCGGGTGTGCCCTGCACCTGGTCGATCGCCTGCAACGCGGTCTGCGTCGTCAGCAGTCCCGCCACGCTGCTGTTCTGCTGGAACGCCTGCGCCTGCAGCGCCGTGTTGATCTCGCGCGTCACCGGGCCGCTGACGACACCGAGGCCAATGCCGGCCTCGGTCTCGCTGGTCTGCGTCGCCGTCTCGGAGACATACCCAGGCGTGTCGGCGTTGGCGACGTTGTGCGAAACCAGCGCCAACTGGCTGGTGACGTTGGCCAGGCTGCCGGTGGCGATCGACAGGGCGGCGTTCAGGCCCATGGATGGCGTCCGGATCCGCCGCCGCCTACTGCTTCATGTCCACGGTGGTTTGCAGCATCTGCTGCGCGGTGGTCACCATCTTGGCGTTCGCGCTATAGGCCTGCTGGGCCACGATCAGGTTGCTGAACTCGGTGGCGATATCGACGTTCGAGCTCTCCACCGAGCCGGTCACCAGATTGCCGGCGCCGTTAGTGCTGGCTTGCTCTGCCAGCGGCGTTCCGGCGCCGAGTGTCGCGGTGAAGGACTGGCCATCCTGGCGCTGCAACACATTGGGATCGTTGAACGTGATTATCGGCACCTGGGCGATCGTCCGCCGCTGGCCGTTGTTGTAATTCACCACGATATCGCCGTTCGCCTGCGGCGCGACGCCGGCAAAGCTGCCGGGCGGCACGCCGTCCTGCGTCAATCCCTCCAGGTCGTATTGCGTACCGGCATACTGCGTCACGCCGTTGGTGCCGCCGTAGGTACCGATATTCAAATTGATCGTCTGTGGCCCGGAACCGAAATTGGTGACGAAGCTCATCGTGGCGGCGGTGCCGGCGGCATAGCCGGTGGTGCTGACAGTGCCGGTGGTGTTGGTGATCTGCCCGACCGTGCCTTCCGGCACCGGATTGGTGCTGAGTATCTGGCCGAATTGCACCTCGGCCGTGCCCAGCGCCGGAGTGCCGGAAATGTCGTCCGGCGAGTTGATCGACACCGTCCAGTCGCTGGCCGCGTTCTGCACCCAGTTCAATTGAATGACATGCTGCGTGCCGAGCGCGTCATACACGTCGATGTCCGACGAGATCGGCGAGCCAGCGGTCGCCGAGCCGGTGGCGGGCGTGGCCGGCAGGTTGGCCGACAGCGTCACGTTGGTGGTTGGCACCGGATTGTACACGGTCTGGGTAACCTGGATCGGATTCAGGCTGTTCTGGTTGACGACGCCGGTGGCGGGGTTGACCGACCACCCGTTGAGATATTCTCCGGCGCTGTTGACCAGGTAACCGCTGCTGTTAAGCGTGAAGTCACCGGCACGGGTGTAGAATTGCTCCGGATTGAAGGTGGGTATGTTGTTGACCAGCCCGGTCTGCTGCGACACCGCGAAGAAGCCCTGCCCGGCGATCGCCAGGCCGGTGGTATCGTTGGTCTGCGTGATAGTGCCCTGGACGTTGTTCTCGTAGTCCGGGATCGCCACCACCGCGCCGGGATCGCTGGTGGTGGCCGTGCTGGTGGTCAGGTAATCGATGAAATTGGTAGCCACCTGCTTGTAGCCGACCGTCTGACTGTTCGCGACGTTGTCGGAGATGTTGCCGAACGCGGCAGCCTGCGCCTTCAACCCCGAGATCGCGGTATTCATCGCACCAAGCAAGGACATCGAAAGGCTCCTGAGTCGTCTGCGCTGTTGTCGTCCGCGCGGTGATCCGAGCAGGTGGTCGCAGGAATCGTGCCACGCGTCGGCACGGAGCGCGGCGCCCCATCACGCCGATCGGGTCGAGCGCCCGGTGGCAGGCTCCGGTCGGCATCCACGCCTTGCCTTTGTGGATGCGGCACAGTCGTGGACGCCGACCGGAGCCTGCCATCAGGCGCTTGACAGCGCATGACCCGGCAGTCGGCATGGAGTCGGCATCACGGGGGCGGTGGTGCCGAAGCCTCCAAACACTTGCTGTCCTGATCTCATCTCGCTCACCGGCCCAGGCGGCCCGGCATCGATCGCCGGGTAGGCAGCACAAGCCAGGCATTTTCTGCCGCATGCCACGCCGCTCCGCCGCGACGAAGGCGCAATGCCACTGGCCCGGCATTTGCTTTTGCGATGTCAGGTGCAATGTCAGGCGGGCGCGATGTCAGGCGAACGCGGGAACATACAATGCCGCAGGCGATCGCGATGCAGCTACTGACGACAGCGCCAGCCATGCCGGCGTCAGCCGTGGCGCTCGCGCCCACCGCAGCGGTGGCCGGCAAGGTGCCGAAATTTGCCGGCCTGCTGGCGCAACTAGGCCGCTCCGCTTTGCCGTCGATCCTGTCCGCCGCACAACCCCCGGCCGCCAAGGCACCAGACCCGGTTGCCAAGGCACAAGAGCAGACCGCGGATGCCGGGACGCAGGGTACGCAGCCGGAGGCCGCGGGAGCCAGCCTGACGCCGCGACCGCCGGTTATGCCGGAACCAGCGCTTCCCAGCATCTTGCCGTCGCTGCCGGTTCCGGCATCGGCCCCAACATTTCGCCCGCGTAGCGCGGCTGCCGCCCATGACGGCGCTGCCCGCGAACCGCTCGCCGCTGCCTCGGTCAATGAACCGGCCGCCGGTGCCGCCGCTGCGCCGGCCGTCACGCCGGTTCCGGCGATGCCGGTTCCCACAGCGATTGCGGCCACCACGAACCCGCCACAGCAACTCCCGCAACCGGCGCCGGCTTGGGGCCAAGGCGGCCGCCCGAGCCTCGCGGGCGTGGCGGCAAAGCCGGGCGCGGCCGCGTCCGGGCCACAGGCCGGGATTGCGTCCGCGCAGCCCGGCACGACGGCCGAGACGCCGGCCACCACGTCCTCGGCCGCGGCTGCATCCGCCGCACTCCCTGGCGCAACCGCCGCGCCGCCGCCAGACACGGCCACCTCATTGCTCGGCGGGGCTCAGCCACTGCAGATTGCCGGCGCGGCGCAGCTTCCCGGGATCGGCCCGGCCCCCATCGCCGCCACCGGCGCGACCCAACCGGACACCACCGCGGCGCCGCCGGCGCAACAGGTCTCCGCCGCACTGGTGTCGCTCGCCGGCACTCCGGGTAACCCGCAGCACATGACCCTGCGGCTGGAGCCGGCCGCGCTGGGCCAGGTGCAGATTCGTATCGACCGCCCCACCGATGCGCCGGCGCAGGTCGATATAACCGTGCAGCGTCCGGAGACTCTGACCCTGCTGCTGCGCGACCAACCGCAATTGCAGCGCGCGCTGGACCTGGCGGGCGTGCCCGCGGACGGACGCAGCCTGACCATGCATGTCGCGGCGCCGGAATCCACCGCAACGTCCGGCGGCGCGACGTCCGGCGCGGCGGGTGGCGCCGATCCCGGGCCGGGCGGCGGCAATGGCGCCGGCCCTGGGTCCGGCGGCCAGGGTCAATCCGCGGACGCCGCCGACCAGGACCAGGACGACAGCGCGACACCATTGCCACGCTGGCTGCGCGCCGGCCTCGACATCACCGCCTGAAGGATCGCATCGCCATGAGCATCGCCTCGGTCGTCGCCCAGCAGAACGCCGCCGCCGCCCAGGCATCCGCTGCCGCGGCCGCGCAAACCGGCAGCGCGGCGACCTCGTCGCTGGATGGGAACTTCAACGACTTCCTGAACATGCTGATGACGCAATTGCAGAACCAGGATCCCAGCAGTCCAATGGACACCGATACGTTCACCAGCGAGTTGGTGCAGTTCTCGTCGGTGGAGCAGCAGATTCAGACCAATACGAGTTTGACGAATCTGATCCAGCTGACGCAGGGCAGCGAGGTGATCCAGGGCAGCTCGATGATCGGCCAGCAGGTGACGGTGCAGTCCACGCAGATCCCATTGCAGAACGGCACGGGTACGGTGAACGTCACGTCGCCGGCGGCGGAGAAGGTGTCGATCTCGATCACCAACTCGTCGGGCACCGACATCTTCGATACGACCGTGAACGCGGCGGCGGGCAACAACACCTTCACGTGGAACGGCACGAACAACGCCGGCCAGACGGTGCCGAACGGGCTGTACACAATGGTCGCAACCGGTTCCAATGTCGGCGGCGGCACTAGCACATTGCCGTTCACCGTGACCGGCACGGCAACCGGGGTGATAAGTTCGGGGACGACAGTGGATTTGCAGCTTGGCCCGCTGTCGGTGCCATTCAGCAGCATAACGTCGGTGGGAAGCTGAACCTCTCCCGCGGGGGCGGGAGCGGTGTGCAGGGCAGAATCTGCCGGGCCGTTAACTCCACAGTAAGCCAACCACGGCAAGGTCTCCGCACGGCAGGATGCCGCGCAGAGATCGAACCGTGATCGTGCAACGAACAAATTTGCCACAGGGGTGCGCGCGATGAAGGCCCTGCTGGAGGGGCTGAAGGCGCTTGGCCCGGCGCGGATCGCGGTGCTGGCGGCGGTCGCTATCGGCATGTTCGGCATCCTGGCCCTCATGACGCTGCGCGGCACCACCGACCAGATGGCGCTGCTGTACGGCGACCTCGATACACGCGACGCCTCCCAGATGGTGGACGTGCTGGGCCGCAATCACATCGCCTACCGCGTGACGCCCAGCGGCAACCAGATCATGGTGCCGGCCGACCAGGTACCCGAGACCCGCCTGATGCTGGCGAAAGAAGGGCTGCCCTCCGGCGGCTCGGTCGGCTACGAAATCTTCGACCGCGGCGACAGCTTCGCGCCGACCGACTTCCAACAAAAAATCAACGAGACCCGCGCGCTGGAAGGCGAGCTGGTGCGCACCATTCGCGCCATCCGCGGCGTGCGCGGCGCGCGTGTGCACCTTGTGCTGCCGCAGCGCCAACCCTTCGCCCGCGACCAGCAGGACGCCCAGGCCGGCGTCTTGCTCACCATGGTCGGCGCCGCCCGGCTCGACCACGAGGGCGTGCAGGCGATCCTCAACCTGGTGGCCGCCGCAGTGCCCGGATTGCGGCCGCAGAACATCGCCATCGTAGACTCGCGTGGCAACCTGCTGGCGCGCGCTGGGGAGCCGGTCGATGCGGCAGGCGCCGCGCTGTCCACCGAGGAACTGCGCCACGCCACCGAACTGCGCATCGCCCGTGCGGTGGAGGAAATGCTGGAGCAAAGCCTGGGCCCGGGCAAGGTGCGCGCCGAAGCCGCGGTGCGCATGAACTTCGACCGGATCAACGAAACGCATGAGAGCTACGATCCGGACGGCCAGGTGACGCGCAGCACGCAGACGGTGAACTCGACCAGCAAGTCCACCGAAGCGAACGGCACCGTCTCGGTGCAGAACAACCTGCCGAACGCGGATGCCGGCAACACCGGCGCCGGCTCGCAGGAGGCGCGGCAGGAAGAAACCACGAATTACGAAATCAGCAAGACCGTTCGCACGCTGATCCACGAGCAACCGCAGATCGATCGCATCAGCCTGGCGGTGATGGTGGATGACACCGACACCGCGGGCGCCGACGGCAAGCATGTGCGCCAGCCGCGCCCGGCGGAAGAACTGGACCACATCGCCACGCTGGTCAAAAGCGCGATCGGCTTCGACGACAAGCGCGGCGACCAGGTGAACGTGGTGAGCATGCACTTCGCCGGCGACGATGTGGCGCTCGCGCCGGATCAACCCGGGGTGCTGGGATTCCGATTGGAAAAGTCCGACATGATGCACCTCGCGCAAACCGGGACGTTCGGCCTGGTCGCATTGCTGGCTTTGCTCTTCGTGCTGCGTCCGATGGTGACGCGGCTGACCACGTTCGGGACGGGCAGCGGGATGTCCAGCCTGTCGTCTCCGGGTGGCGGCATGCAGGCAGCGCTTTCGGGCCCTAGCGGCGCGGCCCTGCTGGCCGGCAGCCCCGGCGCCCACGCGCTGGCCGCCAGCATGTCCGGAACCCCACTCCTGGAGGACGAGAGCATGGTGAACCTCGCCCAGATCGAGGGCCAGATCCGCGCCTCGTCGCTGCGCAAGGTGACCGACCTGGTCGATAAGCATCCGGACGAGACCCTGGCCATCGTGCGCGGCTGGATGGTGCAGGAAAATGGCTGACGGCGGGAAATCCGAAGAGTACCGCGGCCTCAACGGCGTGCAGCGGGCGGCGGTGCTGATGCTCGCGCTCGGCGAGGACCAGTGCGCCCGCCTGTTCGGCATGATGCACGAGGACGAGCTCAAGGACATTTCCGCCGCGATGGCGCAGCTCGGCTCGGTACGCGCCGAGGTGGTGGAGCGGCTGTGCGTCGATTTCACCGAAAGCATCGGCAGCGCCGGCAACCTGGTCGGCAGTTTCGAGAGCACCGAGCGTCTGCTGCAAAAGGCGCTGCCGCGCGATCGCGCCGCGCAGATCATGGAGGAAATCCGTGGTCCAGCCGGGCGGACCATGTGGGACAAGCTGGGCAACGTCAACGAGAGCGTGCTGGCGAACTACCTGAAGAACGAATATCCGCAAACCGTCGCCGTCGTCCTGTCCAAGGTGCGGCCGGATCACGCGGCGCGCGTGCTGTCGCTGCTGCCGGATTCCTTCGCCATGGAAGTGGTGATGCGCATGCTGCGCATGGAAAGCGTGCAGAAGGATGTGCTGGACGGCGTGGAAAAAACCCTGCGCGCCGAATTCATGTCCAACCTCGCCCGCAGCACCAGGCGTGACGCGCACGAGATGATGGCTGACATCTTCAACAATCTCGACCGGCAGTCGGAAGGCCGGTTCCTCGCGGCGCTGGAGGAACGCAACCGGGAGGCGGCGGAGCGGATCAAGTCGCTGATGTTCACCTTCGACGACCTGGCACGTCTCACGCCGCAATCGGTGCAGATGCTGTTGCGCTCGATCGAGAAGGACAAGCTGCCGATCGCACTGAAGGGGGCATCGGAGAAGCTGCGCGAGCTGTTCCTCGGCAGCATGTCGGAGCGCGCGGGAAAGATGCTGCGCGAGGAGATCGAGGGGTTGGGCCCGGTGCGCGTGCGCGACGTGGACGACGCGCAGGCCGCGATCGTGCAGCTTGCGAAGGAACTGTCCGCGCAAGGCACCATCGAAATCAGCAGCGGCAAGGATGAGGAGCTGATCTATTGAGGGTTATCCCCGTAAACCTCTCCCGCTGCGCGGGGTTGGGCCGTGAAGCGGACCGACGCGAGACGCGAAGCGGCGAGGGTGACGGTGTCGCGTGGCGCACGCTCTACCTTTTCCCTGCCGGCCCGATCACCCTCACCCTCGGTGCCTCGCACCTCGACCACCAGGTCAAGCGCCCGGAGGCATGCCTCTCCCGCTCCCGCGGGAGAGGTTTCTGACATGCGCCCCTCGGGCAAGGTCCTGTTCGCCGAGGACTTCGACCTGGCACACGACGCCGCGCCGGAGCCGGAAGTGATCGAGCCGACCTTCTCCGCCGCCGAACTGGAAGCAGCGCGTGCGGAAGCCTGGCAGGCCGGCAGCGACGCCGCCGCAGCCGAGGCCGCCGCAGCCGACCATGCCGTGATCCGCCAGACCGTCACCGCCGTCGCCGGGCAACTCGCGTCCGCCCACGGAGACCTTCTCGAGCTTGCCGAGCAATCCGCCACATCGATCGCCCGCGTGTTGCTCTCCAGCCTCGGCGTGGTGTTGCCGGACCTGGCCACGCGCTACGGCGAGGCGGAACTGCAGGCGATCATCCGCGTCGTGCTGCCCGGGCTGTTCAAGGAGCCAGCAGTGACACTGCGGATCAACCCACATCATTGCACCAGCGTGGCGCGCGAAATCGAGCGGCTGGACCCCGACCTCGCTGCGCGCTTGCAGATCGTGCCGACCGAAACCATCCCGCCCGGGGACGCGCGCATTGCCTGGCGCAACGGCGGCGCCACGCGCGACGCGGCGGCGTTGTGGGCGCAGGTGGTGGCGACGCTCGGGTTGTCGGGGCTGTCGCCGGCGAGCGTGGAACTCCCGGCGGTTGTGGAACTGAAGGAGATTGAACATGCCTGATGACATGGAACTCACGGAACTGACGGAAGCCTCGGAAGGCAGCGGCGCGCGGACCGTGCGTGAGCTGGAGGCGGTGTACGACATTCCGGTCACCGTCAGCGCGGTGCTCGGCAAGACGACCATGCAGGTCAACCAGTTGCTGAAGCTTGGTCGCGGCGCGGTGGTGGAACTCGACCGCAAGCTGGGGGAGGCGATCGACATCTACGTCAACAACCGCCTGGTCGCGCGCGGCGAAGTCGTGATGGTGGACGACAGTCGCCTGGGCGTGACGATGACCGAAATCGTCAAGGCGGATCGGCAGTGAGTGGTGAAGCAACCTCTCCTGCTCCCGCGGGAGAGGTGAAGGCGGCACCATGCGCGTTCTGATCATCGGCTCGCTGGCCGGCGAACTCGGCCAGGCAGCGCGCATCGCCATTGCACGGGGGGCGAAGCTCGACCAGGCGGATGATGCCGGCACCGCGCTGGCCCACCTGCGCGCCGACGCCCGTGTGGATCTCGTGCTGTGCGACCTCGCGCACGACGTCGGCGCCGTGGTGCGTGCGCTCGCAGCGGAACGCATTGCGGTGCCCGTGGTGGCATGCGGCACCACCCGCGACCCCGAGGCGGCATTGCGCGCGATCCGCGAGGGCGCGCGCGAATTCCTGCCGCTACCGCCCGATCCCGACCTGATCGCCGCCATCCTGGAAGCCGCCGCCGGCGAGACCCACGCACTGGTGGTGCGCGACCCGCTGATGACCGCGACCGTCCGCCGCGCCGAACAGGTCGCGAAGTCCGAGGCATCTGTGCTGATCTGCGGCGAGTCGGGCACCGGCAAGGAAATCCTCGCTCGCCACCTGCACCGCCGCTCGCGCCGCGCCGCCGGCCCATTCGTCGCGCTGAACTGTGCCGCCATCCCGGAAAACCTGCTGGAATCCGAGCTGTTCGGCCACGAGAAGGGCGCCTTCTCCGGTGCCGTCGCGCGCCGCATCGGCAAGTTCGAGGCCGCCGGCGGTGGCACCCTGTTGCTCGACGAAGTCAGCGAAATGGACGTGCGGCTGCAGGCCAAGCTGCTGCGCACAGTCCAGGAGCGCGAGATCGACCGGCTGGGCGGCGGCGCCCCCGTCAAGGTGGACGTGCGCATCCTGGCCACCACCAACCGCGACCTGCTGGCCGAGGTGCGCCGCGGCACCTTCCGCGAGGACCTGTATTTCCGCCTGAACGTCGTGTCGCTGCGCATCCCCGCCCTGCGCGAGCGCCCCGGCGACATCGCGCCGCTGGCCGGCCATTTCGCCCGCAAATACGCCGAGGTGAACGGCCTGCCGTTCCGCCCGCTGTCGCCCGACGCACTGCTGCGCCTCACCGCGCATGGCTGGCGCGGCAACGTGCGCGAACTCGAGAACGCCATCCACCGCGCCGTACTGCTCGCCTCGGGTTCCGAGATCGGCATCGACGCGATCGAGTTGGGGCCGTCCGACGGGGGCGTTGCGTCGTCTTCCGCCGTCCGCCCGGCGGCAGGGGGCTCCGACGCGGGCATCACCTCCCTGGTGGGCCGCAAGATGGACGAGGTCGAACGTGATCTGATCATCGGCACGCTTGGCCACACGCTCGGCAACCGCACCCATGCCGCGACCATCCTGGGGATCTCGATCCGCGCCCTGCGCAACAAGCTGCGCGACTACGCGGCACAGGGCGTCACGGTGCCACCGCCCACCGCCGGCGTGGCGGCCGCGTGAGGGTGCGGATGCAGGGCACACCTGTCATCGTGGTTGCAAGAGCACTCCCCCTCCCCTTGAGGGAGGGGGTCGGGGCGAGGGGTGCGGACGCTCCTTGGCAACGGGCGTCCGCACCCCTCCCCCCAACCCCCTCGCTCAAGGGGAGGGGGAGTGTTCCGTTCACTGCCCTGACCCATGGCTGAAGCCGCCGTCGCCGACGGGTTCTTGCCCACCCTGACCGCCCGCCTCCGGCAGTTCTCGCCCGGCAGCGATATCGGCCTGGCGCTCGGCGTCGTCGCGCTGCTGTCGGTGCTGGTGCTGCCGCTGCCGCCGCTGCTGCTGGATTTCGGCCTGTCGATATCGCTCACCGCCGCCGTGCTGGTGTTGATGGTCTCGCTATTCCTCAAGCGCCCGCTGGATTTTTCCTCCTTCCCGACGCTGCTGCTGCTGACCACCCTGCTGCGCCTGTCGCTCAACGTCGCGACCACGCGGCTGATCCTGTCGCACGGCAGCGAAGGGCCGCTCGCCGCCGGGCACGTCGTCGCCGCGTTCGGCGGCTTCCTGATGGGCGGCGACGTGGTGATCGGGCTGATCCTGTTCTCGATCCTTCTGGTGGTGAACTTCATGGTCATCACCAAGGGCTCCGGCCGCATCGCCGAGGTGGCGGCGCGGTTCAGCCTCGATTCGATGCCTGGCAAGCAGATGGCGATCGACGCCGAGATGTCGGCCGGCATGATCGACGAGAAGACCGCCCGCCGCCGCCGCAAGGAGCTGGAGGAAGAAAGCGGCTTCTACGGCGCCATGGACGGCGCCGCCAAGTTCGTGCGTGGCGACGCGATCGCCGGGCTGATCATCACCGTCATCAATATCCTGGGCGGCCTGACCATCGGCGTGGTGCGGCACGGCATGCCGCTGTCCGACGCGATCTCCGCGTTCACCACGCTGACGGCGGGCGACGGGCTGGTGACGCAGATTCCCGCTTTGCTGGTGTCCACCGCGGCCGGCATCGTGGTCACCAAGGGCGGCATGGAGGGCAGCGCGGACGCCGCGCTGATCCGCCAGCTCGGCGGCAGCCCGAAGCCGCTGGCGATGGCGGCCGGCGCGGCGACCGTGCTGGCGCTGCTGCCCGGGCTGCCGATGCTGCCGTTCCTCGCGCTGGCCGGACTGGCGGGCGGCGGCGCCTGGTTGCGGCACAAGCACCCCGCGGTGTTCGGTCCGGAACCCGCGCCGGCACCGATCGCCCCCACGGAGCAACCGATCAGCGAGACGCTGCGCATCGACATGCTGCGGATCGAGCTCGGTTACGGGCTGCTCTCCCTGGCGGGCGGCGAGACGGCAAAGTTGACCGAGCAAATCAAGGGGCTGCGGCGGTCGATCGCCGGTGAGATGGGGTTCGTGCTGCCGCCGGTGCGCATTCAGGACAACATGCAGCTTCCGGCCGACACATACACGGTCCGCGTCAAGGAGATCGAGGCCGGCCGCGGCGAGCTGCGCCCGACCATGCTGCTGGCGATGGACCCCAAGGGCGGTGTGCCCGACCTGCCCGGCGAACGCACCAAGGAGCCGGCCTTCGGCCTGCCGGCGCTGTGGATCGATCCGTCCGCCAAGGAGGAAGCGCTGTTCCGCGGCTGTACCGTGGTCGATCCGCCGAGCGTGCTGACGACGCATCTCACCGAACTGGTCCGGGAGAACGTCGCCGAGCTGCTGTCCTACGCCGAGACGCAGAAATTGCTCGATGAGCTGCCGCGCGAGCAACAGAAGCTGGTGGCGGATATCGTGCCGACGCAGATCACCGTGGGGGCGGTGCAGCGCGTGCTGCAGTCGTTGCTGTCCGAGCGAGTGTCGATCCGCGACCTGTCCACGATCCTGGAGGGCATCCAGGAAGCGTGTGGGGGCGCGACACGCGCCATACCTTCGATCGTCGCGCATGTGCGGATGCGCCTGGCCCGGCAGATTAGCGATAGCCAGACTGGTGCCAACGGCTACATCCCGCTGATCACCCTGTCGCCCGAATGGGAGGGCGCCTTCGCCGAGGCGCTGACCGGCCCGCCGGAGGAACGCCAGCTCGCCATGGCGCCGTCCAAGCTGCAGGCATTCATGCACGGTCTGCGCACCGCGTTCGAGACCGCCGGGGCGAGCGGCGAGGCGCCCGTGCTGCTGACCAGCGGCGGTATCCGGCTGCACGTCCGCGCGATCGTAGAGCGCATCCGTCCGAACACCCCGGTGCTGGCCCAGGCGGAGATTTCCCCCCGGGCGCGGATCCGCACCGTGGGGACGATATGAGGACTAGAAAAACCTCGCCCGCGGGAGCGGGAGAGGTCGAGGGCGCGGAGCGCACGAGGGTGAGGGTGATCTGGTCGGCACGCTGCGTGTCTTTGCAGTGTGCCGACCCGATCAACCTCACCCTCGGTGCTGCGCATCATCGACCTCTCCCGCTCCCGCGGGAGAGGTCATCCCGCTGGATATCCCCATGCGCCTGAAGCTGTTCCGTGCTCCGGCGATGGCGGCGGCAATGGCACAGGTGCGGGCCGAGCTCGGGCCCGACGCGCTGATCCTCGGCACCAGGCGGGTCGCCGGCGGGGTGGAGATCACCGCCGCCCTCGAGCCGAACGACCCCCTGCCGCCGGCGCCGCCGGACCCTGCCCGCCTCGCCGCGCTGCATTTCCACGCCGTGCCCGCCGCTCTTCAGGCCGACCTGCAGACCGGTGCGCTGGACGTGGCCCTGGCCGAAGCACTGTCGTTCGACGCCCTGCCGCTGGCGCCCGATCTTCCGCCGCTGCTCCTGTCCGGTCCGCCAGGCGCCGGCAAGACCCTGACGGTGGCCCGGCTCGCCACCCGACTCGTGCTGGCCGGCGTGATGCCGATGGTCATCACCGCCGACGGCAAGCGGGCCGGCGCGACAGAACAACTCGCCGCCTTCACCCGATTGCTCGGCATCGACCTGATCGTCGCCAGCCATCCGGTGACCCTGGGCCGGGCACTGGCACGGCGCCAGGATGGCGTGCCGGTGCTGATCGACGCGCCTGGCTGTGACCCGTTCGATCCGGCGCAGGTGGAGCAATTCATCACCCTGGCCACCACTGCCGCGGCCAGGATCGTCCTGGTGCTGCCCGGCGGCATGGATCCTGCCGAGGCAGCCGAGCTCGCCGCCGCCTACGCCGCGGCCGGTGCCAGCCAGTTGGTGGCAACGCGCCTGGACCAGACGCGTCGCCTGGGTGGCATCCTGGCCGCCGCTTCCTCCGGCCGGCTGGCGCTCACCGAGGCCGGCATCGGCGCCAGCGCGGCCGACGGCCTGGTGCCGCTGACGCCTGCCTTCCTCGCCGCGCGGCTGCTGCAAACCCGGATGGCCCATCCATGACCGACGCCGAAGCCGTGCCCGCCGCCCGCCTGATCGCAATCGCCTCGGGCAAGGGAGGCGTTGGCAAGACCTGGTTCGCCATCACCCTGGCGCACTCGCTGGCGCAACAGGGCCGCAAGGTCCTGCTGTTCGACGCGGATCTCGGCCTGGCCAACGTGGACATCCAGCTGGGCCTCACCCCGGCGCTCGACCTCGCCGACGTGATCGCCGGCCGCGCCACGATCGCGCAGGCCGCGCTCCGGCACCCCGAGGGCGGTTTCCACATCCTCGCCGGCCGCTCCGGGTCGGGCATGTTCTCCGGTCTCCCGCCCGCCGTGCTGGAGCAAACGCTGGCGGAGCTGCACCGGGCGACCGCGCAGTTCGACCTGGTCCTGTTCGACCTCGGCGCCGGGTTGGAGCAACCCGTACGACGCATGGCGGCATTCGCCGACACGCTGCTGGTGCTGGCGACGGAGGAACCTACCAGCCTGACCGACGCCTACGCGGTGTTGAAGCTGCATGCTGCCGACCGCCCCGGCGGCGACGCGCGCGTGATCGTGAACCAGGCCACCAGCCAGGGCGCCGGCGAACGCACCTACGCCACGTTGCGCCGCGCCTGTGCCACGTTTCTCGGCCGCGAACCGCCGCTGGCGGGCGTGGTCCGCCGCGACGATCGCGTGCGGGATGCGATCCGCCGGCAGACGCTGCTGCTGATCCGGCATCCGTCCTGCGCGGCCGCCTCCGACGTCGCACGGATCGGCCGCGGGCTGCTGGCGTAACTGTTCGTCATGCGATCGACGGTTCCCCCCCGCCCCATCCCACCCCACATTGCGGCGCGGTATGGGGGACGGTATGCACCTGATACGCCACAGCCGAACACGCGATCTGCGCGTCGACTTCTTCCGGGGACTCGCATTGTGGTGGATCTACACCGACCACATCCCGGGCGACGTGATGTCGCATATCAGCCTGCAGAACTTCGCCATGTGCGATGCAACCGAGATCTTCGTGTTGCTCGCCGGGTATGGCGCTGGCCTGGCGTATGGCCTGGAGATGAACCGCGAGGGCTACCTGTATGCCGCGGCCGACGCGGTGCGGCGCGCCTGGACGCTGTATATCGCGCATATCTTCCTGTTCGTGATCTACACCGCGCAGGTCGCCTATTCGGCCGAGGCGCTGGATCGCGCCTATTACCTGGATGAGACCAGGCTCGACGTGCTGGCGAACGCGCCGTACGAGGGGATGCTGCAGGCCCTGCTCCTGCGATTCCAGCCCAGCCTGCTGAACATCCTGCCGCTCTACGTCATGCTGCTGCTGATTTTTGCCGTGACGTTGCCGCTGTTACGCCGGCCGTTGCTGCTGCTGGGCGCGTCCTTCGCACTATATGTCGTCACGCGGGCCACCGGCCTGAACTTCCAGAGCTGGATTGCCGGCGAGGTCTGGTTTTTCGATCCGTTCGCCTGGCAGTTCCTGTTCATGATCGGTGCCGTCCTATCGTACGCGCCGCCGCGCTGGCCGCGGGTGCGCTGGCCGTTCGACGTGCTGTCCGTGACCATCCTGACCGCTGGCATCGTGGTGATCTGGGTGATCGACGTGCATCCCCGGCTGCTGGGGGCGATGCCGGGCTGGGTGATCCGCTACGTCATCACCGAGGACAAGACCGGCCTGCACCCGTTCCGCCTGCTGTCGATCCTGTCCCTGACCTGGCTGGTCGCGCGCACCGTGCCGCGCGGCGCCGCGTGGCTGGACTCGCGGCTGGCCTCGCCGTTCGTGCTGATGGGGCAGAATTCGCTCCCGGTATTTTGTTTTGGCATCTTTTTTGGTTTCATTGCCCGTCTCGGGCTGGAATACGATGACGGGGTGGCCATGCAAGTCGGGGTGAACCTGTGCGGCGCGGCGGCGATGGTGGCCGTTGGCGCCTTAAGCGCCTGGTATCGCGCCAAGGGCCGATCGGCTGCCGTCCGGTCGGCCGCCGTGCCGGCCGTGGCGCGCACCGACAGCGGCTAGCATTCCATGCCCCGCTGGACCGCCTGGCTTTTCCTGCTGGTTGTGGTTGCAAGTCCGGTTTCGTCGCGGGCAGAGCATGAGCCAGCGCCGGGCGCCTGCGCGGCGTCGGATGCGTTCACCACGCCGGAAGAGCCGCTGGACCGGGTGGCCGCGGCGATCGCGGCCGGCGGGCCGGTGAACATCCTCGCGGTCGGCTCGGCGACGACGGTGGGCGACCAGCTCGGCGCGGACCGCAATTCCGCCTTCCCCTTCCGCATGGTCGAGGCGCTGCACGCCGCCCTGCCCAAGGTGCCGTTCGCCCTGACCCTGCGTGGCGGAAAGGGCATGACCGCGGAGGACATGCTGCCCTTGCTCCAGGCCGCACTGACCGCCAAGCGTTACCAGCTCGTGCTCTGGCAGACCGGGACGGTCGAGGCGGTGCGCGGCGTGCGGCCCGACGGCATGGTGGCGGCGTTGCAGGAGGGGATAGAGCATGCGCGCGATGCCGGCGCCGATGTGGTGCTGATTGATCCGCAATTCAGCCGGTTCCTGCGCGCCAATGCCGATCTCGATCCGTATCAGGCGGCGCTGCAGCAGGTCTCGGCGATGCCGGACGTCGTACTGTTCCGCCGCTTCGACGTCATGCGCGACTGGGCCGAGAACGGGACGATCGACCTGGAGCGTGCCCGGCAGGCCGACCGGGTGCGCATGATGGCGCTGCTGAACACCTGCCTCGGCGAGACGCTGGCCCGCTTCGTGCTGAATGGCGTCGGGGTGCCGGCGCCCTGAGGGGGCGGCGCGTGCCGGCGCCCCTGAGACGGCACACGCGGGCGGCGCCCTCAGGGGGCGGCGCGCCGGGGTTGTGCTACAGGGGCGCCCACGGACCCATGCCCGGGGCCCGTGCCCAGGGACAAATGTCCAGGGGCCCATGCCCACGACCATTGGTAGCTGACCGCTGAAGCATGACACTTGCTGCGCTGTTGCGTCACCTGACCTTTGCGGCCGGACTGGCGCTGCTGTCCGCCGCGACCGTGCGGCTGATGATCGCCGCCCGCCTGATGGACCGTCCTGACGGCCGCAAGGCACATGACCGGCCGACCCCCAAGGGCGGTGGCATCGGCGTCGTCGTGGCATTCCTGGTCGGCATCGGGGTGCTGTACCAGTTCGCCGAATTCGCCCGGCTGGCCGAGCCGTATTTCCTCGGCGTGATCGAGGCGTCGGTGGCGATCGCCATCGTGGCCTTCCTCGACGACGTGTACGACTGGAATTTCAGCGTGAAGCTGGGCGCGCAGGTGCTCGCCGCGCTGGTCGCGGTGGGCAGCGGACTGTACCTGCACGACTATCGCGTGCCCTATGTCGGACCCCTGCCGGTGGGCTGGCTGGGGCCGTTCGTGACGCTGTTCTGGCTGCTGTTCGCCACCAATGCGATGAACTTCATCGACG